>JAPLUN010000602.1 GCA_026397715.1 Verrucomicrobiota bacterium | reverse complement strand
GCTTCATTCACCATCGCGCCATTGACGAAGTATTGGAGGGTGTCGCCTTTGGCGATGACTTCGAGGCGGTTCCACTCGCCGGAGGGAGACTCGACCTCTTCGCGACCGCGGAAGCCGACTTTATCAGCCCAGTCCACCTCGCGGTGTTTCCAATTGATGCGGCCTGCGGTGACGGTTTGACGGGGCTCGCCTTTCTTCCAGATTTTTTCCTTGTCGCGATCGAGCGCGAATTCGGCGGAGAGGGAGGTGGTGAGCTGGGTGCCGTCGGCGAGTTTGGGGGAGAGGACGAGGATGTCGCCCACGCCGCCTTCGATGATCTGGGCCTCGATGCTGGCCATCCAGGTGTCTGAGTAAGCGCCGTGCGGGCCGTAGCCATGGAGGAGGATGCCGTTGTCCTTGGCGGCTTTCTCGCGCTTGCCCCAAGTCTTGGTGCCCCACTTGAATTCGAGCACGAGGTGGTAGTCGCGGAAATTGTCCTTGGTGGCGACGTAGCCGTAGCCGCGACCGCTGATATGGAAGGTGCCGTCTTTGTCGAAGGTCCAGATGTCCTTGGGGGCGTCATGGAAGTCGGCCTTGGGATTGATGTGGTACTCGACGTTGCCGGATTTGATCACCTCCAGGAGGTTGATCTTTGCTTTGACGGGTTCGATGGCAGGCAGAAGGCCGGCGGAACAGATCGAAAGCACGGAGAGGAGTGAAAGAATGCGCATGATGAGTGTACGGCGGGAGCAAGCGTATCATTACGGCGTGGGGGGCCGTGATGCAGACACGATTGAGGCCAAACTTGGTGCTTTTGTGACGGGAGGGGGGCGTGGTGAGAAGGGAGCGAGTGGGAGGCTTGTGCTGGCATCGCTACGCGATGCGAGGGCACGCGAATGAGGTGGGGCGTGGTAACGAGGGGTGTCGCTGCGCTCAACCGCCTCGCTACAGGCTGAGATGGCTCCGCCATCGGTGGAGGGTTTCAGTGGGCGCGGGGTGAGGAGACCGGACTGGCTGCTGGGCAGCCGCGAAGCGAACCCGGGACGGCAAAGCATGCGCTGTGGGCTGCGGAGTGATGGGGGATTTTCGCCCTGTGACTTCCAGCTACGTGGCACCTGCTTTAGCATGCGCTGGGTAGCGTGCCCGGAACCGGCTGAAGCCGGAACTACGAACATGCGGTGTGGACTGCGGAGCGATGGGTGTGGTCGGAGTGCTGCGGGCTCGGAGGCCCGCGCTCCCAGGGGCTTGTTGTGGCTCGGGACCCAGGGCCGAGGCGATCTATGAGAGCTTGTTGCGGAAGTCGGGGTAGCCGAATTTGCGAACGACGCGGTATTCCTGAGTGGAGGGATCGTAGATGGAGATATCAGGATGGGGGACGCCGTTGAAGGTGGTGGTTTTCACCATGGTATAATGTGCCATGTCTGCGAAGACGAGGCGCTGGCCGATGCGCAGGGGCTCGGGGAAGGAGAAGCCGCTGAGGACGTCTCCTGCCAGGCAGGAGGTGCCGCCCATTTTGTACTCGTAGGGGTACTCTCCGGGGAGGCCGGCCCCGAAGATGTGGGGACGATAGGGCATCTCCAGGGTGTCCGGCATGTGAGCGGTGGCGGAGATGTCGAGGATGGCGGTGGGTGTGGGGGCCTCGATGATGTCCTGCACTTCGGCAATGAGATAGCCGGTGTTCAGTCCTGCGGCTTCGCCGGGCTCGATGTAAACGTCCTTGCCCCATTTCTCGCGGAAGGTGCGCAGGACGCGGATGAGGAGGTCCACATCGTAGTCTTTGCGGGTGATGTGGTGGCCGCCGCCCATGTTGACCCACTGCACCTGTTTGAGCAGGCGGGGGAAACGCTGTTCGACGGCGGCGACGGTGCGCTCGAGGACGTCAGAGTCCTGTTCGCACAGCGCATGGAAGTGGAGGCCTTCGACGCCGGTGAGGTCTTCATCTTCGAGGAGGTCGGAGCGGATGCCGAGACGGCAGCCGGGGGAGCAGGGATCGTAGAGGGAGACTTCGACTTCGGAGTGCTCGGGGTTCACGCGGATGCCGGGGCTGGGCGCGTGGCCGGTGGCGGCTTTGGCGGCATCCAGCATGGGCTTGAACTTCCGAAACTGCGCGAGGGAATTGAAGCTGAGGTGATGCGAGATGGGGATGATCTGCTGCATCTCCTGCGGTTTGAAGGCGGGGGAATAGACGTGGACTTCCTTGCCGAATTCCTGGGCCAAGAGCGCTTCATTCAAGCCGCTGGCGCAGCAGCCGCTGAGGTATTCCCGCATGATGGGGAACACGCTGAACATGGAGAAGCCCTTCAGCGCGAGGAGCACGCGAGCACCGGATTCACTCTGCACATGGGCGAGCTTTTCCATGTTCTTCCGCAGCAGCGCGACATCCACCACGTAGGCGGGTGTTTCGATGGCGTTGATGTCGAAAGCCGGAAAGGGCTGCTCGTAAACGTGGGGTGGGGTGAAAGAGGTGGAGGCCATTCAGGGAAGGAGCTGGGGGCGGTGAATAGGGAACGATGGGGGGAAGAGGCAAGGGACGAAAATGACGAAGTCATCCGAAGACTCCAAGCAAGACGGGCGCTCAGTTTAGTGTGGCATCAAGCGCGTATTCGGCGGCTGTGTGGATTGTAAACTGAGAACTGAAAACTGAGAATTTCAAATTGGCCGGAGGTGGAGCCGATGGAGTTTGGCGGACACTCAGCTTTTGATCACACTTTCATCAGCGCTGCACTTTGGCGTCTCCGCCTTCGGCGAGCTTTTGGACTTCGGGGAAGGTGGCCATGCTGGTGTCTCCGGGGGTGGTCATGGCGAGGGCGCCGTGGGCGGCACCGTAGTCGACGGCCTTCTGCGCATCGTTTTCCACGAGGAGGCCGTGGATGAGGCCGGCGACGAAGCTGTCGCCTGCGCCGATGCGATCGAGGATGTCGAAGCGGGGGTAGTTGCGGCTGCGATGGAAGCTGCCTTTGTGCCAGCAGAGGGCGCCCCAGTCATTGACATTGGCGGTATGCACGCGGCGCAGGGTGGCGGCGATGGTGTGCAAATTGGGATACTGAGCGGCGAGCTTTAACATCATGGGGCGGAGCTTGGCGTCTTCGGTGGCGAAGATGTCGGTGGGATCCGTGGGCGTGGAGGAAGAGACGGGCGGCTCATCGCTAAGGACGCCGATCATGACATTGACGTAGGGGGCGAGCTGACGGTTGAGCGCCTGAGATCCGGCGAAGCCGCCGCGCTCCTGCCACAATGAGGGGCGGTAGTTGAGATCGTAGCTGACGGTGACGCCGTGTTTTTTGGCGGCTTCGCAGGCCTGGATGGTGATCTCGGCGGTGGATTCGGAGAGGCCGGCGAAGATGCCGCCGGTGTGCAGCCATTTGCAGCCGAGGGTGCCGAAGAGGTGATCGAAGTCGAAGTCGCCGGGCTTGAGCTGCGAGGCGGCGCTGTGGCCGCGATCGACGCTGCCTTTGGCACCGCGCACGCCGAAGCCGCGCTCGGTGAAGTTGATAGGATTGCGGACACGTTTGCCCATACCGTCATAGGGCACCCATTTGATAAGGGATGTGTCCACGCCGCCCTGGAGGATGAGGTCTTCGATGAGGCGGCCGATTTCGTTGTCGGCAAAGGCGGTCAGAATTCCAGAGCGGAGGCCGAAGCAGCGGCGGGCGCCGCGTGCCACATTGTACTCGCCGCCGCCCTCCCAGGCGGTGAACTGGCGGGAGGTGCGCACGCGTCCCTCACCGGGATCGAGGCGCAGGAGGACTTCACCGAGGGACAGGAGATCGTAGGCAGGTTGGGCGGGCATGGAGGGGCTAGATATGAAGCGCGACGGGGCAGTGGCAAATAACTCCTCGCTGGAAAATGTGCCGGGGGGAGCTTAGGTTGGGGGATGATACGTTTCCTTTCCTGCATTGCCTGCGCGCTGATGGTCTCCACGACGGGCTTTTCCAAGACCCCTATGATACCTGTGGAGCTTAAGCCTTGGGACAAAGGTGCCATTGAATTTGAGACGGGCATGCTGTGGAAGGTCGGCGGAGACACCACCTTTAATTACCGCATCATCCCCTTCATCGTTTCGTGGCGCACGCCGGAGTGGTTTGGGTTCCATTTCCGCAATGGCTCCGCCTTGGTTGTGAGGCAGAAATTTTCCGCGATGGCGAATTACATCGAGACGGGGTCTGAGAACCGCTACCTCGGGCTTTCCGGCGGCGGAGTCATCGAATGGTGGAACCCGAGTGCGACGTGGAGCGTCTTTGGCTCCGCAGGTGGCGGGGTGGGCTGGATTGATGCGCAGAGTGCGCCCGGTGGCCAGGGCCAGGACTTTACTTTGAACTGGTACAGCCAGCTGGGTATCTCGCACACGCTCTCCCAAGACTGGTCCGTGAATGCGAGTGCGATGTTTCAGCATATGTCCAACGGAGGCCAGACGAATCCGAATCCGGGGCTGAATGCGCTGGGCATTCTGATCGGTGTGCGCAGGAGTTTTTGAGTGGGGCAAAATGAAGCTGGCCAGATGACGTGGGGCATTTCATGGTGATGGACCATGAGCTTTCGACTTCTGACCGCACTCGTTTTCGCCTCTGCCTCGCTGCACGCTGCTGATCTTTATTTCCCGCCGCCTGACAGTGAGGGTGGCTGGCGTGAGGCGAAGGGGGAGAAGGAATGCCGCGAGCTTGGTGGCATGGATCTGGTGAAACTGGAGCCGGCATATACGATGACGGAGCGCTCGACGGGAAACGGCGGCCTCGTGGTGGTGCACAAGGGGTATCTGGTGTTTGAGAAATACTTTGGTCGTGCGAGCCGCAACAGCAATCCGGACATGGCTTCCACGGGGAAGGCTTTTTGCAGCATCGCGTGCGGGATCATGCTGCATGAGTTCAAGGACAAGATCCCTGAGGGGCTGGACACGAAGGTGTTTACTGAAAAGTTTCTGCCAGAGGCTTTTCCGCTGAATGATCCGCGCAAGGCGGAGATCACGCTGGGGCAGCTGCTGTGCATGACGGGTGGCTACTGGGGTGAAGGGCAGACGCCGACGGGGTATGTGAAGGGGGACCCGAAGGCGCAGCAGTTGAAGCCGGTGCCGGGGCAGAACATCAAGGACCTGGACAAGTCATCGCTCAACGTGCCGCTGTGGACGAATCCGGGGGCCGGGTATTCGTATTCCTCCCCTTCCCCGCACATCGCCAGCATCGTGCTGCGGCATGTGACGGGGATGGAGCTGAAGGATTACATTGATGCGCGGCTGGCGAAGCCGCAGGGCTGGGGTGCGTGGGACTACTGCCTGCACCGTGGTGACTACGTGATGCCGCATGCAAATGTCGCGGGCAGCACGGCACTGCATGCGACGGATGCGGTGCGCATGGGCTACTGCCTGGCGCATGGCGGCAAGTGGAAGGATCAGCAGCTGGTGCCGGCAGATTACATCAAGAAGTGCCAGACGTGGAGCCCGTACAATCCACACACGCCGTTCTCGCTGCAGTTTGAGCACAATGCGGACGGGCACGTGGCGGGGGCACCGAAGGATGCGTTTTGGAAATCGGGCGCGGGTGGTTTTTGTCTCTACGTGGTGCCATCGCTGGATCTGGTGATTTACAAGCTGGGGGGCAAGGACGGACAGTATGATCCGACGCTGACACGGATCCCGCAGCCGGAGCAGAAGCATGACCGGGACAACTGGCAGCCGATTCCGGGTAATGCGTTTATGGAGGGCAGCGGTGCGGCTTCGCTGAACCGGGTGCTGGAGATGGTGTGTGCGGCGGTGAGGGTGGAGTAGGTGACAATCGGGAAGGTGCTCCAGTTGCGGCGCAACTGGGCTACTTTGCTGGCGCTGTCTTCGGCTGTTTTGCGGTTATGCGCAGGCGAGGGAGATTGCGGGGGCGCTGGTCGACGGGCAGGAGTGCCCATCGTACTTTTGGCAAGGCGTACATGATTGACAGATCGGGCGCGCGGCGCCTGTTCTGTGTTTCCCATGAAGTTTTGCTCGTTCCTCGCCTTACTGTCACTAGCCACCTGCTCGCTCGCTGCGGACAAACCTGCGAAGCCGAAAGTCACTGAGGCTCCTGCTGCGCCTTCGCCGTGGGGGGATTTTGTGGAGAAGGATTTTCCGTTTTTCAGCAGTGTGCTGGATGCGCGGGAGGTGGGGGAAGGTTTTCCGAAGGACAATCTGACGCCGCGTGGGATTGTTTTGAATCTGGGGCACAATCTGTGGGCGTGCTTTGACACGGATTTGCTGCGCATTGCGTGCATCTGGGAAGGCGAGGCTGGGAAGCCGCCGGTGAGTGCGGATGCGCTGGCGCCGGGGTCCTACCATGTGGCGGGGCAGAAGACGAAGGACGGGCAGGAGTATCTGCCGAAGCCGATTGGCAAGGTGTGGCTGGCGAATGGGATTTATCCGGGATGGCAGGTGGGGGAGAAGCCGAGCTTTGTGGATCCGCGTGAGGCGACGGCGAGTCCGGAGGAGGTGGGGAGAGGGCCGCTGCCTGCAAAGATGGGAGCGTTCAAATCTTTGGTCACAACCAAGGATGGAGTTTGCTTGGAATACACAATCGCGGGTGTTGAAATTCGCGACTGGCTCGGAAGCGATGAAAAGGGCACAGTGGTTGGAAGATTACTCGAAGTGGGCCCTTCGAAGGAGAAGCTTTATCTCGCGCTTGGCGGCAATGATTTCAATTTGGAAGAAGCCCTGAAAAAGATTCCAAAGGAACAGGCCCAGGCTTTTCGAGAACAATACAGCAAAGGCAATACCGGTGAGCTACAACATAGTTTGTTCAGACTCGAGGGTATGATGGACAGCGTGCACAAGCTTGCCATCGAACCTCATGAGCAAACTATCACTCTGCAGTTTACTCTATTCCCTTCGAGCGCAGCTCTTGTTGATTTGGCAAAGGAAAAGCTGGATGGCCAGCCACATAGCAGCCGTTGGCCCGAAACCCTGACCACCAAGGCCACGCTTTCCACCAAACCGGACGCTTACGTTAACGATGAGATTCCCCTGCCCTTGAACAATCCGTGGAAGCGGAATGTGCGGCTGGCGGATGTGGCGTTTTTGAATGACCAGGGGGATGCGGCGGGGGTGACGTTTGATGGGGATGTGTGGCTGATCTCGGGTTTGAAGGGGGATTTGGAGAAGGTGACGTGGAAGAGGTTTGCGAGCGGGCTGCATGAGCCGATGAGTCTCGTGGTAAGGCGTTCCGCCGAAGATGGGAGATCGAAGATGGGAGATGGGGCGGACAAAACCAGCCCATCTGCCAACTCCCATCTGCCATCTGCCGAGATTCTTGTCTTTGATCGCAATGGGATCTGGAAGCTGGTGGATACGAATGGTGACAAGGAGTGCGACCGGTATGAGATGTTCTGCAATCTCTTTGCGCAGACGGCGGAGACGCGGGAGTTTCCGAATTCGATGAAGCTGGGGCCGAAGGGGGAGCTGTATATTTCGAAGGGTGGGCAGGAGGGGACGACCTATGGGAAGCACAATGGGACGGTGATCAAGATCGCTGCGGATGGGAAGTCGATGGAGGTGATTGGGTATGGGTTGCGGCAGCCGTTCATCGGGGTGAATCCGAAGACGGGGCTTGTGACGGCGAGTGATCAGCAGGGCAACTATGTGCCGTCAACGCCGCTGCATATCATTTCGGATCATCACTACTACGGGCATCTGCCGACGATCGCGCCGAAGGAGAAGTATCCGGAGACGATCACGGAGCCACTGACGTGGCTGCCGCATCCGGTGAATCCGAGCGGGGTGACGCAGACGTGGCTCATCGACGCGAAGATGGGGCCGGTGAATGGAGAGCTGATTCACATTGGTTATAACCGGCCGGAGCTCTTTCGCGTGCTGATGAATTCGCATTTTGAGAAGCCGCAGGCGGCGGTGGTGAGCTTTAATCGGAGCTTTGATTTCCCCACGCTGAATGCGGTGGTGAATCCGGCGGACGGGCAGCTGTATGTGGTGGGCTTCCAGGTGTGGGGCACGGTGGTGAAGAAGATCAGCGGTCTGGCGCGTGTGCGCTACACCGACAAGCCACGCGTGCTGATCAAGGAGGTGACGCCGACGGACAAGGGGCTGCTGCTGCGCTTCAATGCGAAGCTGGATGAGAAGCTGGCGACTGATCCGGACAGCTTCAATGGCGAGCGCTGGAACTACAAACGCACCTTTGATTATGGCTCGCCGCATTTGAAGCTGGATGGCAGCAGCGGGCAGGAATGGATGACGGCGAGCAGCGCGTACCTGAGCAAGGATGGAATGAGCGTGCTGGTGGGCTTTCCGGACATGAAGGCGGGCGTGCATCAGATGCGCATCGGCTGGGGGCTGAAAAGTGCGGATGGAATGAAGGCGGAAAATACGGCGTATTTTTCACCGTGGGAGCTGCTCACTTTTGATGCGAAGAAGGAAGGGTTTGATGAGAATCTGAAGGTGGATCTCACGCCGCGCAAAGCGGCTGCGGTGGCGACGGTGAAGGCGACTGCGGAGGAAGGCGAGCGGCTGTATCAGATGTATGGGTGCATGGCGTGCCATAGCACGGATGGGACGCTGGTGGGCAAGGTGGGGCCGAGCTGGAAGGGGCTGTATGGGAGCGAGCGGGAGATTGCCAAAGGAGAGAAGGGCAAGTTTAAGGCGGATGAGGCGTATCTGCGTGAGTCGATCACGAACCCGAGTGCGAAGGTCGTGAAGGGGTTTGAGAAGTTTGATACGGGGATGCCGATCTATTCGGGGATTTTGAATGAGGGGCAGATTGAGAGTCTGATTTTGTATATCAAGAGTTTGAAGTAGGGGGCACGGTGGCGTGGGCGGAGATCAGGGACAGGCGTGCTGGCATCGCTACGCGATGCGAGTGCATGGGCGGATGACATGGGCGTAACGAGGGATGTCGCTTCGCTCAATCCCTCGCTACAGGCTGGGATGGCTCCGCCATCCGATGGCGGCACTGATGTCACTCATCTTTGATGGACACGTTCCCGATAGCTTGCCCCTGCGGCAGTTTCTGAATCTGAGTCCGAAGCTGGCCGCACAGCTCGACATAGACGCTCATGTCATTCACTTCCAAATTGGATACCACATCAGCACCACCGAGAAAGAGAGGCACTTTGTAGCCGACACAATCTGTGAAAGCCAGATCGGCAGGATTGAGGTCTCTCCATTTTTTCCAAAATGGAACAGCGAGTGCATCGTCAGCATACTCGACGAGTTCCACATTAAAAAATTCCACCACTGGAACCGGAATAATCATCGCCTCACCAACTCCTACTTCGAGCAAGAGTATGTGAGGGTGTCCATTCTCGCCGCTTGCCAGATCCATGGCAAAGTGCCGTCCGAGCCAATCGAACGCGAAGGGCACAAGCCTGCCGCGATACTGAGGAAACATGCTTTCCATGTCCTGCACTGCTGCAGGAATCTGGTCGGCACGAAACACGCGGAAGACGCCATGATTGAAGGTTTGCCCGCCGAGTTCTGCAATTATGGGCGCGAGGTCAGGAACAGGGAACGCTGGTTCGTTTGATGCGGACTGATTCTCGGATTTTGCGGTGACTGTGTAGAGTGATTTGAATCTGTCTAAATTCATGATTCTGCCGTTTTAAAAGTTAAGCGGTTTTCAGTGGAACACTGGGGTCCTTGTTCCGCAGGAACAAGGCTACTTTAGTTCATGCTGCGAAGGGCTTCGCGGATGAGTTTGTCGGCGGTGTCCATGCCGGGGTTTTTGGCGAGGTCGTTGACGGCTTTGATGGCTTCGGATTGTTTGTAGCCGAGGGCGATGAGGCCGAGGACGGCGTCGGTTTGAGCTTCCTGTTTGGGGTCGTGGGCGCCTTTGGCGGTGCGGGAGGCCTGCCAGGCATCGACGACACCGACTTTGTCTTTCAGTTCGAGCACGATGCGTTCGGCGGTTTTGCCGCCGACGCCTTTGATGCGGGAGAGGGATTTCACGTCGCCGCTGATGACGGCGTCTTTGAAGGCGGCGACGGGCATGCCGCTGAGGACGCTGAGGGCCATCTTGGGGCCGATGCCGGAGACGCGGTCCATGAGGAGGCGGAAGAGATCACGCTCGTCGGAGGTAAAGAAGCCGAAGAGGGTGTGGTCGCGGTCGGTGACGTGGTAGTGGGTGAGGAGCTGCACTTTTTCACCGGGGTGCGGGAGTTTGTCGAAGGTGGTGAGCGGGATGAGCACGAGGTAGCCCACGCCGTTGACGTCGATGGTGGCACGGTGAGGGAGAGCTTCGGCGAGGAGGCCGCGAAGGAAGGCGATCATGAGGGCATGAAGGCGGAAGGGCGCGAAGGTGCAAGCGGAGGTTTGCTTCTTCGGGCGCGATTACTTGGTGCACTTCATTCCATGGATGGGAGGTCTGATCCGGATCCCGCACTCGGAGAGTGCGGGCCACGCCATGCTGCGGCATTCGCAGGCTTTTGTGCTTCACAGCACTGCTACCATTGGAGAGGGATTTTCCCGATCTTTCTGCCTCCGCTTTTACAGGATGCTCCGCGCTGGGGCGGGAGCATCTAAGGATTGTGTTTTTAAGAGCGGTTGGCGCGGCGGGGCGTTGAGGGATCAGGATGATCCCTCTCCTTCCGGACGCTCCGCGCCGCCGCTCGGAGGAGAGGGATCGGACCGATCCCTCTGCGCTCCATTTCACAGGTTGCTCCGCGCTTACGCAGACAGCTTCTCCATCAGCTTCTGGGTGCGTTCGATGATGCGCTGAGGCTCATCCAGCAGGCCGGCTGAGAGGAGGGCGTTGTCGAGAATCTGCTCGGAGATGAGGCCGGCGGTTTCGGGGTCTTTTTCGCGGAGGACGGAGAGGTTGCGGACGAGCTGGTGGCGCGGATTGATTTCGAAAATGACCTTCGAGCCGGGCATGTCGCCGTCTTTGCCCATGGCCTTCATCATCTGACGGATCTGCGGGCTCATTTCGCCTTCAGGGGTGAGGACGAGTGCTGGGCTGCCGACGAGGCGCTTGCCGGTGCGGACGGTTTCGACCTGGGTGGCGAGGCGTTCTTTGATCCAGTCGCAAAGGGAGGTGGCGTCACTTTCGGTGAGGGCTTCGCCTTCGCTGGTGTCTTCACCGAGATCGATGTCGGGGGCGTTGACGGACTTGAGGTCTTTGTCCTCGAACTTGCTGAGGCTGGAGATGACGTATTCGTCGATGTGCTCAAACATGTAGAGCACTTCAAAGCCCTTGGCCTTGAAGGCGGCGACGTAGGGGCCGCTTTCGATGGTGCTGCGTGAGGTGGAGACCTGGTAGTAGATCTCCTTCTGGTCTTCCTTCATGCGCTTCACGTATTCGGTGAGGCTGACGGTTTCGCCGGGCTCGGTCATGCTGGACTCAAAGCGGAGGAGCTTGGCGATGGCGTCGCGATTGGTGTGATCGGTGGCGATGCCTTCTTTGAAGAAGCGGCTGAAGCTGGCGTAGAATTCGTTGTACTTCTTCGGATCCTCGACGGCTTCTTTGTCGAGGTGCTTGAGGAGGCGCTTGGCGACGACATCGCCGAGCTTGCGGACGAGGGCGCTGTCCTGCATGGACTCGCGAGAGATGTTCAGCGGGAGGTCTTCGCTGTCGATGACGCCGCGAACGAAGCGCATCCATTCTGGGAGGAGCTTCTTGGGCTTTGGATCGATCAGGACCTTTTTGCAGTAGAGGCCGACGTTGGGCTCCATCTGGCCCATGCCGTAGGATTCCATGTTTTGAGTCGGAGTGAAGAGCAGCGCATTGATGGCGATGGGGGACTCGGCCTGGAAGTGCAGGCGATAGCTGGGATCATCAAAGGCGTGGGCGGCGAAGCGGTAGAACTCGGTGTACTGCTCGTCGGTGATGCCGTCTTTCGATTTGAGCCAGAGGGCTTCGACGGTGTTCACGCGCTCGGTGTCGAGGATGACGGGGAAGCTGACGAAATTGGAATACTTTTCCAAGACCTGCTTCACGCGATGCTTGGTGGCGAACTCGGCGGCGTCTTCCTTGAGGTGCAGGACGATTTTGCAACCGCGGGCTTCTTCGGCGGAGTCGTCGATGGTGTAGCTGGTGCTGCCGTCGCTGGTCCAGACGAGGTGTTCGCCGTCGTTGCGCCAGGAGTGGGTGTGGACTTCGACTTTGTCAGCCACCATGAAGGCGGAGTAGAAGCCGACGCCGAACTGACCGATGAGGGAGGCGTCGTTTTGCTTGCCTGCGTTCTTCAAGGCAGCGGCAAAGGCCTTGGAGCCGGAGTGGGCGATGGTGCCGAGGTTTTCGACAAGCTCGGCGCGGGTCATGCCGATGCCGTGATCGGCGATGGTCAGGGTGCGGGCGGCTTCATCGGTGGTGATGGTGACTTCCAGCGCGGCGGAGGGGTTGAAGACCTCTTTTTCCGTGAGCTGGGTGAGGCGCATCTTTTCCATCGCGTCGGCAGCATTGGACACGAGCTCGCGAATGAAGATCTCGCGGTCGGTGTAGAGGCTGTGGATGACGATATCGAGGACTTGTTTGACTTCGGCCTGGAATTCGTGGGTCTGGCTCATGGTTGTGTGGTTTTTCGTGGGTTTGGGGGTGGAGAGAGTAGCGGATGGGGGTGGGAGGTCAAGTGCTGCGGG
>JAPLUN010000244.1 GCA_026397715.1 Verrucomicrobiota bacterium | reverse complement strand
GCGCGCTGCAGCCGTCCGCATTTCCGCACGTGACTTGGCTCCGGATTTAATCGCCCTGACTGCGGAAAAGGACGCGCTCGTCCTCGCCCATCTCGCCATCAAACTCACCTCATTCAATCTGCCGGATGCCGATACCGCCGTTGCAAAACTGCTCGCGAGCAATGGCAAAAACGTTTTGGTTCGTGAAGGTGCTTTGACCGGCATGCGCGGCAGGGAGGCTGCCTTTGCCAAGCTCATGGCCGGCCAGCTCACCAAAGACAACAGCGCACAGATCATTCCCGTAATGGAAGCCCTCGGCTCGCTCCTGGCCCAGGCTGGCAAAGCAGGACCATTTGAAGACATGCTCGAACTCGCCGCCGCACAGCCTCAGGGTGGCGCGATGCAAATCGCCGTCATCAGAGGACTTGCCAGCAATGGTGGTGACCCCAAATCCAAAACCCCCGCCAAGCTGCTCTGGCTCGACGCCGAACCTGCATCCTTGAAAACACTCAAGTCAGTGATGAGCGACAAATCGGGAGCCAAGCTGTTTGCAAGTGTCGAAGCGCGCCTTGCATGGCCCGGCAAACCAGGAGCACCACCGCCCCCGAAAATCGTGCCTCTAAATGAGGCGCAGACAGCGTTGTTTGAGAAAGGCAAAACCGTCTACGCCACCCTTTGCGCCGCCTGCCATCAGCCGCACGGCTTCGGCCTTGATGGACTCGCGCCACCGTTGGTGGACAGCGAATGGGTGCTCGGCAAACCGGAGATTCTTACCCGCATCGTCCTCCATGGACTCGCCGGCCCGGTGAAGGTTGGCGGCCGCAGTTTCAACCTCGCCATGCCGCCGCTGCCGCAGCTCACCGACGAAGACATCGCCGGCGTGCTCACCTACATCCGCCGTGAATGGGAGCATAACGGCTCGCCGGTTGAAACCAAATCCGTCACTACCCTGCGCGCGCAAAACAAGGCCCGCATGGCGATGTGGACGGAAGAAGAATTGAAAAATATCGGCAAGAAACCGAGTTCCAAGTAATCATGCACCCATCACCACTGCTCCACCGTCGCGCTTTCCTCGGCAAAACCTCTCAGGGACTCGGAGCAGTGGCGCTTGCATCGCTTCTGCAACCAGCCCATGCCGCACCGGTGCGCGGCGTGCTGGGAACTCTGCCCCTCCCGCAGAAGGCGAAGCGCGTCATCTGGCTCACTATGGCAGGTGGCCCCTCGCATCTGGAGACGTTTGATCCCAAACCGAAGCTTGCCGAAATGAACGGCAAGCCGATGCCCGAATCGTTTACGAAGGGGCAGCAGCTCGCGCAGTTGCAGGGCAAGCCGTTGAACTGCTTCGGACCACAGCATCCTTTCGCCAAATTTGGGAAGAACCAGATCGAGATCTGCTCCCTGTTTCCCCAGATTGGCAGCGTGATCGACGACATCTGCCTCATCCGCTCGATGACCACGGACGCGATCAATCATGATCCGGCACACATGTTCATGAACACCGGCTCGCAGATCGCCGGCCGCCCCAGCATGGGCTCTTGGATCACCTATGGCCTCGGCACCGAGGCCTCGGACCTGCCGGGCTTCGTTGTTCTGACCTCGCTCGGCAAAGGCGGCCAGAACCAGCCCATCGCCGCACGACAGTGGAGCAGCGGCTTTTTGCCATCGAAATACCAAGGCGTGCAACTGCGCGCTCAGGGCGATCCCGTGCTCTATCTCACCAATCCGAATGGTATCACCCGTGATCAGCAGGGCCGCGATGTGGCAGCAATCAACGCGATCAACAAGCAGCACGACGCCCTTGTGGACGATCCCGAAATCGCCACGCGCATCGCCCAATACGAGATGGCCTTCCAAATGCAGGCCAGCGTGCCCGATCTGATGGACGTGAGCGCTGAAGGCGCGAAGACGCTGGAGCTCTACGGCTGCCAGCCCGGCGATGGCTCCTTCGCCTCCAACTGCCTTCTCGCACGCCGCCTCGCCGAGCGCGGCACGCGCTTCATCCAGCTCTATCACAAAGACTGGGACCATCATGGCGGCGTTAAAGAAGGCATCGCGCTCAAAGCACAGGAAATCGACCGCGCGTGCATGGCGCTCATCACCGATCTCAAGCAACGCGGCATGCTGGACGAGACCCTCATCGTCTGGGCAGGAGAATTCGGCCGCACCCCGATGTCACAAGGCGGCAGCGGCCGCGACCATCATAACAAAGCAATGTCCGTGTGGCTGGCAGGTGCAGGCATTCAGGGCGGCATCGTGCATGGAGCCACCGACGATCTCGGCTATGCCGCCATCGAAAAAATCACCACCGTCCACGATCTGCACGCCACGATGCTGCATCAGCTCGGCATCAATCACGATGCCTTCAGCTTCAAGTTCCAGGGGCTGGATGCACGCCTGAGCGGTGTGGAAGGTGCCAAAGTGATCAAGGACATCCTCGCGTGAAATGAGTTTCCGCACCTTTGAATCAGCCCACATCGGCAACGGCATTCATCACGCCACGGTGAAGTCTGCCGCGCTGAGCCGTCGTGCAGACATCAGCTTCTATGTGCCGCCCGATGCCACGGCAGAAAAGCTTCCTCTCGTAATTCTTCTGCACGGCGTTTACGGCAGCCACTGGGCCTGGCTCTACAAAGGCGGGGCACATCAGGTGCTCGACCGACTGATCAAAGAAGAAAATTTGCC
>JAPLUN010000013.1 GCA_026397715.1 Verrucomicrobiota bacterium | reverse complement strand
GAGATCAAAGAGAAGCAAGCTGCTGTCATTGAGCACCAGATTGCCCCCCACGGTGAGGGTGCCGGTGCTGCCGGCGGTGAGGACATTGCCAATGCTGAGCGTACCGAGATTCGCTACGGTGAGGCTGCCGCCGAGGGTGCTTGAAGCGGCCAGGGTCGCGCCATTGGCGACGGTGGCGGCAGTGTTGCCTAGGGAGCCGGTGACATTGAGCGTGCCTGCATTCACTGCTGTAGCGCCGGTGTATGTGCTGGCTGCGGAGAGGGTCCAGGTGCCGGTGCCGTTCTTGATCAGGCCGGACACGGTGGTGTCCATGGCTGCTGCCAGGCTGCCATTGCCCGCGCCTGTGAGGGTGAGCGCGCGTGTGCCGCCGACGATGGCGGTGGTGCTGGTAAGGGCAAGGCTGCCGCTGTCTGAGGAGATGGCGACATTGGCTGTGCCGAGGGTGAGAGCGCCTGCATAACTGTTGGTGCCACTGACATTGACGAGCGCGCCATTTTGCCCGGCGGCACCGGTGCCACTGAGGGTGAGAGCCTCCGCACCCACGCTTATGTTGTTCTGCAATTGGAGAGTGGCACCACTGGCGACGACGGTCCCAGCGTTTGCTGCGGAGGGCACCGTTTCACTGGTGATCACCGCACCCAGCGCACTGCTGTTGCGGATGTTAAGGATGCCTGCATTGACAAGGGTCTGCAGCGCGTACGTGTTGGCCCCGGAAAGTGTCCATGTGCCGGTGCCGGATTTGATGATCTGCATGTTCACCACGGTGGCGGCGTTACCGGTGGTGCCACCGATCTGGCCCTGAATCTCGCCATTGCCGTTGCCGGTCAGGGTGAGATCGGAAAAGTTGGCGGCAGCGCTGAGGGTATTGGCGGTGCTTACGCGGACGCCGTTGGTGAAGGTCAGAGTCTGCCCGGCCGTCATGGCATTGATGATGCCACGCCCGGTGTTGCCGGTGGCGCCGTTGTTCATGACGATGAGGCGGTCTGTGGAGGTGGTGGTTCCTGCGTATTCAAAGCGACCGACTGTGGTGCTGGCCTGGCCGAGCATGAGCCTGCCGTTGCTGCCGACGGAGGAGTTCGTGCCGTTGTTGAAAATGGTGGTGGCCTGAAACGCACCGTCGGAGATGGAGATGTCCCCCACAAAGGAGTTGCTGTTGTTGTTGAGAAACACGGTGCCGGGATCCGTGCGCGACATGGTGCCGCTGCCGGAGACGAGGCCGTTGATGATGAAGTTTCCCGAGCCGCGGTAGATGATGCCTGCATTCACGGTGCCATTCAGCGTCAGTGCACCGCTGCCTATGTTGTAAAAAGCGCCGGTGCCGGTGATGGTGCGGTCCGTGGCGGCAGCCACGCCGGCGTATTTCACAAACGTACCGGATCCCAAAGTCAGCGTGCTGCCTGCGCCGATGGAGCTGTTTTGCCCGGCATTGGCGATGCTGTTGAAGATAAGCGTGCCAGAAGTCAAGGTGGTGCCGCCTGTGTAGCTGCTGTTGCTGTTGGTGAACTGCCAGACGCCGAGCTGCCCGCTGCCGGTGACGTTGACACTGAGGCCGGCTGCCGAGCCGTTCGAAATCAGCCCGTTCATCACGTTGCCGGTGGTGTCACCGCTGCGGTTTCCTGTGGTGCCACCGAAATTCAAGGTGATCAGCCCGGTCGTCGCACCGCCGCTGATGCTGCCATTGATGGTCAGCTTGTAAGGATTCGTATCCGTGGTGCCAGTGGCGGTGGAGTTGTTGGTGAAGGTGTAGGAGCCGGTTCCAGACCCGCTGACCGGTTCGATGACCATCGGCGCATTCAGCGTGACGGTGGCGGTGTTGCCAAAGTTCATCGTCACGGAGCCACCGCTGCTCAGCAGCAGGGGTTCCCCTGCGTTGGCGCCTGCGCTGCCAATCGTGAAGGTGCTGCCTGCGGTGTTGGTGAAGGTGAGATTGCGGAGATTGCGTCCAGTATCGATCGTGATCGTGGTCACACCCACTGCGGTATTGAAAGTTGCGGTGTCCGCATTCGTGGTGCCCGAGGTGGCTCCCGGAGCCGTGGTCGGGTTCCAGTTGCTGCCAGTGGACCACAGCTGCGTGCCGGTGCCGCCGGTCCAGCTGGCATCTGCGGCCACGCTGGCCTGGGTCAGCAATAACACCGGTAAAAGTGAAACGGCATGGAGGATGGAGCAAAAGGCACGGCGACGAAGCGGCCTTTTGAGTAGCGAAGCACTCATGGGTTTTTTTTTGGGGGGGCTTTTCGGAATTCGAAAAGCGGGGGGCTTGTTGGATACCCCAAGAACACCCCAAGTTCAAAATCTGAGTGCCTCATAGCATGCATGTGGTGCGCAGCGCCACAACATGACCAAGAGTAAGCTTTAACAGATCAGATCATAACTTCGTCGCAGGCGCTGAAATGCTTTCCACCAGCTTCTGTGCTTTGATTGTATTCGGGTGTTCTTTTCCCAGCACCTTCAAGCGGCCGGCATAGGCACGTTGCGCAAAGCTCAGGGCCTCAGCAGTCTTCTTCTCCGCCTGCAGGCACAGCGCAAGGTTGTTCCTCTGCCTTGCCTTGGTCCAGCAGCGCCTTGGCCAGCTGGCTGCGGCTGCTCAGGGTATTGAGATGCTCGGGTCCAAAGACATGCGCCTGGATGGGGATCAGGCTCCGGTTCACCTGCTCGGCCTCGGAGAATTTTTCGTTGTACACCAAAACGGACGCCAGAATGCTGTAGCAATACAGCGAGGTGCTGTGCTCAGGACCGAGCACGCGCAGGCTGACGGGGATCACCGCACGGACGAGGCTCTCTGCCTCGGCATATTTTTCTGCGTGAATCAGGATCGTTGCCAGACTGCAGCGCGCCAGCAAAGTACGGCGGTCTTCAGGTCCGAGCTCTCTCTCTCGGCTGGCCAATACGGCACGCTGCTCCTGCTCGGCATCGATAAATTTTCCCAGTTCCAGCAGGCAGGTGACACGCCCGCTGCGCGCTGCCAGAGTGTCGTAGTGATCCTGCCCGAGCACCCGTTCGTCGACAGCGATCAAGCTGCGCAGTTCACTTTCGGCCTCGGCGAATTTTCCCTGCGCCATTTTGGACCTTACTAGGCCTGCACGGCTGGTCAGGGTATCACGATGTTCAGCGCCGAGATTCTTCGTGCGTGCCTCTGTCAGCGTCTGAAACACTTGCTCGGCCTCGGCATACTTTCGCGCATTCATCAGCGCTTGGGCCGTCTCTTGTCCTAGGCCAGCCGTGCGTGCCTTGTCACCGGTTTGTGCCCTGGCACAGCAGGCGGTCATCAGAAGAAAGGCTAGAAGCGGCTTCATGGAGAGGAGGTGGCGCGGAGCATGAGTGGCGGCAAGGCGGGCGACAAGACTAAAATGGTGGCAGGCCGTCGCTTCCCTGGCCCATGAGGCGAACCAAACCTTGTGAGCAAAGGCTCCCTTCTCATCATTTTAAGTGGCCCCCGAAACAAAAGCTGCCAAGCATCCCGTGCATGAGCGAAATCAGAACCTACGACGGCTACTTCACCTTCAAGATCCTCTCCCGCGAGCAGGCAGATCATTTGGACGACCTCTTCGCCGAGAAGGGCATCGAAGTGGATCTGGCCCTGCAATCCCTGGAATTCTCCTGGATGGGCCTGGAGCGCGACCATGTGATCTTGAAGCTGTTCATGGAAGTCGCCAAGACCATCGGCGAGGCCGAAGGCGAACTGCGCTGCGAAATCGACGATGACGCCGTCGATCCCCATTTCGAATTCTTCACCATCAAGCAGGGGCAGCTTTTGCTGCAACGCGCCAAAGTGCTGCGCGAAAGCGAGCTGATCCCGCAGGTTTAGCGTGAGAAGCCGCCATGAATCATTAATGTCATGGGCGCTTTGAAGATGGGTTGTGCAGCTGCCGAATCTCAATCGTCACAGCGCCCTGATTGTTGTCGTTCACGCCTTCGGGTGAGTAGACGATGAGCAGCAAGGAGAATGGACCGGCGGCGCCTTTCGGGCGAGCCTCGAAGCTGAAAGGCGTGATGCGCTTGCCTGTGCTCTCGCCAAACTCCTTGCCAAGTCGGACGCCTGAGCCAACGGGAGCGACATCAAGAGACTGCTGAACAAACTGCAACAAGGCCGGTTGAGTTTTTAGCAATGGAACCGCTTGATCCTCAAAGCCGACGCTGCCACCAGCGAAGACTTGCGTCGTAAACAATGTGGAGAGGGCAAGGAGAGTGATAAGGCAATGCCTGGGACTCTTCATAGGCTTTCAATTTTCGGCATGGGCTGAACGATCCATCAAAGTGGACGAACTTCATCAGGTATTCTACGGACTCAAAGCGAACTTAGACCTGCAGTAGCACGATGAAGAACGAAACGTACGCATGAATCCGCAGAGTCGAAAAAATGTGGCGGGCTATGCTCTCCACGCCAATGTCGGTGGCTTGAAGCCAACCGAATAGGAGATGGTGCGCGATGCAGGGTTCGAACCTGCGACCCTTGCCGTGTGAAGGCAATGCTCTACCACTGAGCTAATCGCGCGAAAATCGTGGGGCGGAGTCTTTAAGCGGGCTTCGGCATTGGAGCAACCAGAAATTGCATGGCTGAATTGCGATCATCCGGATCAATCCGTCCTTCGACTCTCCCTCCGTCCCAAACCGGGGATCAAGATGCCCCCGCCTACACCCGCCGCAGCCGGAACTGCTGGAGGTATTTGAGCGGGGTCATGCCCATGTGGCGGTGGAAGTGGTGGGTGAGGGCGCTTTGATCGCAAAAACCCAGGTCTTGGGCGACGTCGGAGATATTGGCCCCCTCGCGCTGCAGGGCTTCGCAGGCGGCCTGGATGCGCAGCTTCATGATGAAGGCCTGAGGGCTGGCGCCAAAGGTCTCGACGAATTTGCGATGAAGCTGACGTGGCGAAAGGTGGACGATCTGCGCGAGTTCCGTGATGGAGACGCCGGTGCGGAAGTGGTCGTGGATGTAGGCGAGGGCGCGGTCGATCTGCAGGTAGGGCTGCAGCATCTGCTTCTTGCCCTCAAAGCTCTGCACAGTGCCCATGATGCCGATGACGCGGCCTTTGGCATCGGTTAGCGGCAGCTTATTAGTGACGAACCAGTCCGGCAGGCCCTGATCGGTGAAGAACAGCTCCACGATGTTGAGCGCGGCTTTGCCGGTGCGCAGCACTTCCTCGTCATCCCGCCGGAAGTTTTCCGCGAGGCGGGCAGGGAAGAGATCGAAGTCGTTTTTGCCGACGATGCCGGCTTCTTCGGTGATGCCGAAGCGGTCCATGAACCGGCGGCTCGCACACATGAACCGGAAGTCGCTGTCCTTGGCAAAGAAGGCTAGGTCCGGCAGGTGATCGAACAGCCGGTAGAAAGGACTGTCCGCACTGACACGACGGATGAAACGTTCGCGCAGTGCGGCAGGGGAATCGAGGCGTGGCGGTGGGCTGCTCACGCCCCAGTGTCAACCATGTGGATCAAAAGCGCAAACGCAGCCCGGCATAGGCGCCGGTGCCCATGACGGGGAAGCCCGGGATCTCGGCATACTTTTCTCCGAGCATGTTTTCCACGCGTGCGAAGAGGTCGATGTGTTCGTTCACACGCCAGTTGGCCGTGAGCCGCACGTTGAGATAATCTTCCAGGTCCCGCTGTGCGAAGGTGACGGGGTCATAGTCCTCACGGTCGATCACATAGATGGCGCTCAGGTTGAACGTCAGATCCTTCACCGGCTGGAATCGCAGGCCACCTGAGATGGAGTGGCGCGGGCGGCGCACCAGACGGGCGGCGTTGGTGTTGTCATAGGCATACAGGTAGGTGTAGCTCAGGTTCACGCCAAACATCGCGCTGGGATTCCAGTCCAGACCGCTCTCCATGCCCTGCGTGGTGGCGGAGCCGATGGCCACGGGAATGAAGGCCGGGAAGGGATACTGGTAAGTGTTGCGCAGGTCATTGTGGAAGTAGGTGGCGCGCAAGGAGAGCTTGTTTTGAAACAGCGGCTGCGTGATGCCGACTTCATAGCCACGGCTGCGTTCCGGATTCAGCAGGTTGGGATTGCCACCAAAGACGGGCGTCAAATCCTGCGGTGTGGGCGGCGTGTAGGCGGTGCCATAGTTCGCATGCAGCACCGTCTGCAGGACGGGGATGAGATAGCTGATGCCGCTGCGCCAAGTGAAGGCATTGTCGAAATCTGAATACTTGTCATAGCGCACGCCGCCGATCAGATTGAAGCCTTTGAAGAGCTCGGCTTGGGACTGCACGAAGAACGCGTAATTCGTCTGCGCCTGGGAGATGTCCAGCATCCCGGCATCGTCATTGTAGCGGCTGATCTTTTGATCCTGAAACCACGCTCCCGCAGTGAGGGTCCATTTGTCCGTCACCTTCACGATGCTTTTGTATTCCAAAAAGTCCGTGCGTGAGCTCGTGCGGTTGTTCGGATTGAAGAAGCCGCCAAAGCCGGTGGACGCCTGCCGAAACTGGCTGTGCGAGAAGGTGAGGGACTGCGTCCAGCGGTCGGTCGTATTCCAAACGAGCCGTGGCGAGATGCTCCAAAACTCGGAGAGCAACTGCGCGTCTGGGTCCACGGCATAGATGGTGCCGGGAGTGCCGGACTGGGCGGTGTAATACCGTGTGTCCAGGTCAAAGCGCAGGCTGTCGGCAAGCTGGTACCCCACTTTGCCGGAGAGGCTGGTCTGGCGGAACTGGCCGTTCTGGCGCTGCCCGTCGATGTCTGTGCGGCTGGCTTCAAAGCCCCAGTCGAGCTTGCCAATAGCCCCGATGGAGCTGACGCCTTCGCGGAAGGTGCCGTAGCTGCCGGTCTCGAAGTAGGCGGTGGTTCTGGGTTTCGCCAAGCCTTTGCCGCTGCGGGTGATGATGTTGATCACGCCGCCCATGGTGCGTCCGCCATACAGGCTGGCGGCGGGACCGCGCAGCACTTCGATGCGCTCCACGTTGTCCAGCGCCATGGTTTCGAGGTTGAAGGAACCGGCGAGGTTCGCGGGCAGGGGCCTGCCATCAATCATCAGCGCCGTGTCTTTTGTGGTCGTGCCGCGTGTCATCACCGTGGCCACGTTGCCGGGAATGCCGGGGGCGGCGATGGTCACGCCGGGGACATTGCGCAGGGCATCGATGGCAAAGCGGTACTGCTGCTCCTCGATTTTCTTCCGGTCGATAACCGTCACGCTGCTGGCCGTGCGCCAGGATTCCGTTTCAGACATCGTCGCGGTGATGACGACTTCGGGGATGTCTTGGGTCTTCTGCAGTTTCTTCGCGGGCATTTGGGCCACGCTGATTTGAATGGCGGCTAGGAGCGCCGCCGTGATCGCTGCGCAGAGGCGGCGACCAGAGTTGTTCTGGAGGTACATGTCGTTGGGGTGTTCATTGGTTCGATGAAATCATCCGCGCACCGCCACATGGCGGGTCGGATGAGCTTGTTCGCAGCGAGATGTTCGGACTCCGGGTTTGCGCGACGTTTGACCGCCGCTCCTCGCCTCCGCCTTCACCAAGGATTGCTCCCGATTGGCTTTGCTCCATGTCCGCAGACATGAATGGAGGGTCGTTACCCGATACCGCAGCGCCACTGTGGCCGGTTCTCACGGCCTTCCCTGCATCTGCGAACGGCTGCACGGCGTTTGCACGCCCTGCAGATAAAGAAAACGGGGAGCACCACGAGGATGCCCATCGCCATGGATTGTCATAGGCTCCGAGCATATCCGGGGCAACCGGAAACTCAGCCTTGCAGAAACCCGCATCACCACTCATGCAAGGCGCACCCATGAAACGCATTCAAGACGCACGGCTCTACGGCATCGTTGACCTCGGTTATGTCACGGCGGAAAACGTCGAACACATGACCGATCAGCTCTGCCTCGGTGGCGTGGATGTGCTGCAACTGCGCGCCAAGAAACTGGCACCGCTGGAAATCGAACGTCTCGCCCGTCTTATGTTTCCCATCACCCGCTCCCATGGCGTGCCGCTGGTGATCAATGACCATCTCGAAATCGCCGCTGCCATTGGCAGTGAAGGCGTGCACGTCGGGCAGGATGACGATGCCGTGGCCAAGGCGCGTGCGGTTGTCGGTCCGGCATGCTTTGTCGGCAAATCGACCCACAGCCTTGCGCAGGCCGTCGCCGCTCAGGCAGAAGGCGCGGACTACATTGGCTTTGGCCCGCTGTATGCCACGGGCACCAAGCCTGACTACGTGCCCATCGGTTTAAATGACATCACCGAAGTCCATCGTCGCGTCACGCTGCCGATCTTCTGCATCGGTGGCGTGAATGCCGGGAGGCTGGATGAAATCATCGCCGCAGGAGCGCGGCGCGTGGTGGTAGTCTCCGCGTTTTTGCTGGCCGGAGACGTGAGCGCGGAAGTGAGTGCGCTGAAGAAGAGATTGGTCTGATCTCTGAATGGAGACGGGGTCGGTAGACCCCGTCGCCTTAGGCGCTGGGTTACTTCTTCTTCTTCTTCTTCTTCTTCTTCTCGATCGGAATAATGTCGGCACTCACGGCACGCTTGGCGCCCAGATATTCCTTCGCGAGGGCTTCGAGCTCCTCCTTCTTGATGCCAGCAAAATCACTGACGAAGCTGCGTGCCCAGTCGAGGCGCTCCGGATGTTCCTGCGCACAGCGCAGCACATTCATGGACCAGTAGCGGTTGTCGCGGCGCATCTGCTCCAGCTGGGCCAGCATCGGTTTGATCGCACGGTCAAATTCATCATCGGTGATCGGACCGCCTGAAAGCTTGTCGGCGATTTCCGTCACCAGCTTGGTGAGTGAGACTGCCAGCTCCGGCTTGCACTCGATCATCGTCGTCATGTAGCCGTAACCAGTGAAGGTGTCGTTGGCCACGTGGTAGCAGGCCGGGCTGTAGGTGTCTCCCAGCTCTTCACGCACCTTGATGCGCAGGCGGTCGTCCAGGATGGAGCCGAGCACTGTCAGGCGGCGGGTGCGCTTGATGTTGAGCATGTCCGTGGTGGGCCAGTAAACCGTGGCGATGGCCTTCGGGATCTCGGTGTCAAAGGGGAAGGTCTTGCTGGCCTCCGGCTTCGGGAAGGCAACCGTGCGTTCTTTTTCATACGCTGGCTTCTTCTCCGCACGCTTTGGCAGCGCACCGAGGGTCTTGGCCACAGCGTTAAGTGCGGTTTCAGCATCGACATCTCCCAGCACAGTGACTTCCAGATAATCCTGCGTGAGCGCCGGAGTGAGCCAGGCTTTGAGTTCCGCCAGTGTGCGCTTGCGCAGTTCTTCGATTTTTGGGAAACCCCAGCGTGCATCACCTGAGTGCATGAAGGAGACCACGTCATTGTTCATCACGCCTTCCGCAGTGTGCTGCAGCTGGGTGTAGAGCGGGTCGAGGTTCTTTTCAAACTGGCGTGCCGCTTCTTCGCGATAGCCAGGTGCCACGAGATAGGCGGTCAGCAGTTGCAACTGGGCCTCAAGGTCTGCCGGTGTGGTGCGGCCGCTGAGCAGGAAAGCTTCATCGCCAATGGCGAAATCACTGCCCACGGTGCGGCTGGCGAAGATGCGGCGGATGTCATCGACGCCATGTTTTTCCAGGCCGCCCAGTTGGAAGGTGCTTTGGGCAAAGGGGATGATGCCCGGTTTGTCAGCAGGTGTGCTGAGCTTGCCGCCGCCAAAAT
>JAPLUN010000567.1 GCA_026397715.1 Verrucomicrobiota bacterium | reverse complement strand
TTGATGGCCTCCAGCGCCTGCATGGTGCCGATGAGCCCCGGCAGCACACCCAGCACGCCGCCTTCCGCACAGGAGGGCACCATGCCCGGAGGGGGGGGCTGCGGGCACATGCAGCGGTAGCAGGGTGCACCCAGATGCGGCGCAAACACGCCCACCTGCCCGTCAAAGCGCAGGATGCTGCCATACACATTCGGCTTCCGCAGCCACACGGCCACATCGTTGCTGAGGTAGCGCGTGGGGAAATTGTCCGTGCCGTCGATGATGACATCGTAGTCCGTCGCGATCTTCATGGCATTTGCCGCCGTGAAAAGCTCCGGGTAAACCTGAATGTCCACATGCGGATTGATGTCCGCCAGCCGGTCGCGTGCGGCGTCCAGCTTTTTGCGCCCGAGGTCCTTCTGCCCAAAGAGGATCTGCCGCTGCAGGTTGGTGATCTCCACCACATCCGGGTCCACCAGGCCGAGTCCGCCGATGCCTGCCGCCGCCAGATACATCGTGATGGGCGAGCCCAGGCCCCCTGCCCCGATGCACAGCACCCGCGCCGCCTTCAGCTTGCGCTGGCCCTCGATCCCGAATTCGGGGATCGCCAAATGCCGCGCGTAGCGGCTCAGTTCGTCAGGGGTGAGGTCGGGCATGAGCCTCCCACCATGGCATGCAGAATCGACAGCGCAATGATCCAGCGGTTGCGATGGTGCATGGCGTGCCTACATTCTCCCCATGCCCGATTGGACACCCCCAACCCAAGTCAATCTGGTCGATCTGGGCTTCATGGACTCGCGTTCGAAGCTCATCGACCTCGCCGCCTTTCTCGACCGCGTGCAGCGCGCCGGGCAGGAGGGCGACTTCCGCGTCCAGGCCCTGAAAAACGCCATCGCCCTGCTCTCTCAGGACCAGCCCCAACGCGCGAAGGATGTGCTCCTGAGTTTCAGCGATCCGAGCTCCACGCCCGTGGAGAAAGCGGCAATGCAGGGCGCGATTGGAGCGTATAAGAAGTGAGGGTTGTCGTTGCTGGCAGTCGTTTGTGATTGCCGCCCAACAACCAGAAACCACCGCCAACCACCGCCCCCATGAACTACATCGAGCCCCACGGCCACATGGTCAGCCGTACCACGGATGACTATGAGCGCATGGCCATCGCCGGCTGCCAGGCGATCTGCGAGCCTGCGTTCTGGGCCGGATTCGACCGCGCCAGCGCCGACGGCTTCTACGACTATTTCCGCCAGATCACCGAGTATGAGCCAAAGCGTGCCGCGAAGTTTGGCATCCAGCACTACTCCTGGCTGTGCATCAATCCGAAGGAAGCGGAAGATCTCGCGCTGGCGGATGACGTCATCGCGCTGATCCCGCAGTTCATCGACAAACCGGGCGTGCTCGGCATTGGCGAGATCGGCCTGAACAAGAACAGCCGCAACGAACTGAAAATCTTTGAGCAGCATGTGCAGGTGGCGCAGGATTATGATGCCCTCGTGCTCATCCACACGCCCCACCTTGAGGACAAGCTCAAGGGCACGCGCCTTATCGTCGAAGCGCTGAAAAACTTCCCCAAGATCAAGCCCGAGCGCGTGATCATCGACCACGTCGAAGAGCACACCATCGACCACGTTTTGGATCACGGCTTCTGGGCGGGCATCACGCTGTATCCCGAAAGCAAGTGCACCCCGAACCGCGCCATTGACATGCTGGAGCAGCGCCACGCCGAACAAATCTGGATGAACAGCGCCTGCGACTGGGGCATCTCCGATCCCCTCGCCGTGCCGAAGACCATGCAAGCCATGCGCCAGCGCGGATGGACGACAGAGATGATCCAGCGCGTGGCGTGGGATAATCCGCGCAAGTTCATGGGGCAGTGTGAGAAGTTTAAGCTCTGACCCGCCAGACGAAGAGGTTTTCGCCGATCCATTGTTCACATGGCAGCGTGGCTACGGAGGTGAAAAAGGCGCGGCTGCAGCCGGGCTTGTAGCGGTCGTGCAGCTCGATGACGATGGCGTCGATGTTTTCGATCCATGCGGCGCTGGATTCAAAGACCTCCTTTTCCGCGCCCTCCACATCCATCTTGAGCAGAGCCACCCGGCCCTGAGGGAAATGCTTGAGCAGTGAAGGCATGGAAAGGGCGGCAACCTCGCACTGGCTGCCGGCTGAATGCGAGGACTCCTCCACCCGCATGGCCCAGGAGCCGATGCCCGGATCCGTGAGGGTGATTTCCCCATCGTGGCTCCAAACGGCGGCCTGGATGATCTCCACGCCCGGCAGCGCGCCGAGGTGCCGCTGCATCATGGCGAAATTGGCAGGGTCAGGTTCGACGGCGACAATTTGTGCCTCTGGAAACTGAGTGCGAAAGTAGAGCGATGCCAGCCCGGTATTCGCCCCGAGATCCAGGATGGTGCAGGGGCAGGCATCGAATGGCAGGCGATACTCGTGGTCGATGAATATTTTTTTGAAGACCTCGATGTCCGAGCCGCCCGCACGGAGAATCACGGGAGCCTTCAATGCAGGAACCTGGACCGAGATTTCAAACTGCTGACGCAGCACGCTGACACGCAGCCAGGTCACCAGACCCCGCACAAAGCCCAGCACCTGCACGTGGAGAAACAGCTCCCGGATTCGAGCCTTGAGCAAGGACAGACCGACGGGCTGATTCTGTGAGTTGACCGGAAAATGCGCCATACGAGCACGGGCAGAAGAGAGAGAAAGGACGCAAAGGACAAGGCCAAACTTCACGCGGGAGTCCTTTCCGTCCTTCTTTCGCCATTGCGCTCCCTAGAGCCCCCTCCATAGCGTAGGCGCTGTCCGTATGACCGCCCCGAACCTCGACACCATCGCCCTCATTGCCGGAAACGGCATCTATCCGGAAACCTTTGTGGCTGCGGCGCGCAAGGCCGGGGTTAAGAAGTTGGTGGCTGCCGCCTTCACCAATGAGACGAAGCCGGAGCTGGCGGGCCTGGTGGATGCCATCGAGTGGTTTCGCGTGGGGCAGCTGGGAAAGATGATTTCCTTCTTCAAAAAGCAGGGCGTCACGCAGACGGTGATGGTGGGGCAGATCGCGCCGAAGAACCTGTTCGATCTGCGCCCGGACTTCCGCACGCTGATCATGATGGCGAAGCTCAAGCAGCGGAATGCGGAGACGCTGTTTGGCGGCATCGCCAATGAGCTGGCGAAGGACGGCATCACGCTGCTGCCTGCCACGACTTTTCTAGAAGACCTCATGCCCAAGCCCGGCCATGTGGCGGGACCGCAGATCAAAAAACGGCGGCAGGAGGATGCGGAATACGGCTTCAAAATTGCCAAGGAAAGCAGCCGGCTGGACATCGGCCAGACGGTGGTGGTGAAGAATGGCACGGTGCTGGCGGTGGAGGCTTTTGAAGGCACGAACGAGGCCGTTAAGCGCGGCGGTAGCCTGGGCCGTGGCGGTGCCACGATGGTGAAAGTTTCGAAGCCGAAGCAGGACATGCGCTTTGATGTACCCGTGGTGGGACCGGAGA
>JAPLUN010000318.1 GCA_026397715.1 Verrucomicrobiota bacterium | reverse complement strand
CATACAGTGTTTGGCCGAGACCGCGATGCGCGCGTGCACGCAGGGACTTGTCCTGTGTGTGGAGCACTTCGCTGAAGTTCTTGACGCTGCCATCGTAGTTGGTGAGGTCATGCTCCGTCGTGGCTAGACCGTAGAGAAGTTCTTCCCGGGAATGCGCGTCGAAGTCCTCGCGTTCCAGCAGTGTTCCGTAGAGGTCACGGTCTTTTTTGAAATCACCGGCCTTGAGTGCTTTGAGCGCATCGTCCGGTGTGGGCCCGCTCGTTGAAAAAAGAGCGGCGAGTATGCCACCTGCTTCAGCAGCTTGCGCAGAGGGCGCAGGCGCAAAGGTGGCAACAGCCAGTGCCAGCACGACCGGGCGTGCGGCAGGACGGGGCAGGGCACTGATGATCCAAGCAAGCATGAGCAGGAATATACCCAGACTCAGCGGCCAGGCAAAGCGCTCAATCGGCCTCGAAGTCTGCCGGTTGGCGGACTCCTGCTCCGTCAGACGGTCGAGCACGGGCTGGATGGACTGTCGGTTGAGCGGCCTGGTGTCAAGTTTGAGGAAGCGTCCGCCGGTGGCGGTCGCCAGTTGTTGCAGCACGCCGCTTTGCAGTTGTGACCGCACCACATTGCCGGCCTCGTCTCGGAGGTAATCACCTTCCACCTCAGGGTTTGGAATGAGCGTGCCTGTTTCGGTGCCTACACCCACGGTGACGACAACAATTCCAGCTGCAGTGAGTCGCTGGATGTAGGGGACGAGGTTCGCGTCGGCATCGCCGCCGTCACTGAAAATGACCAGCGCGTAATTGCTCTTTGGCAGGCTTTTGATGGCACGCAGCGTCACCTCCAGCAGATCAGCCAGATTACTTCCACCCCACTCGATGATCGTGTGGTCGAAGGCCAGCAACGACTCAATGATGGCGTCATGGTCGGTCGTGAGCGGCGCCTGCAGGTAGGCGCGGCCGGCAAAGGCCAGCAGGCCCACTCGCTCTCCGCTGAGCTCCATCACAAGGTCATGCGCTGCCAGCCGTGCCCGCGTGAGGCGGTCAGGTGCCACATCGCGCGCGAGCATGGATCGCGAGGTGTCGATGGCGATGAAGATGTTGCGTCCCTTGTCGGGAACCTCGAGCTTTTCTTCCCCCCAGCGCGGTTGGGCCACGGCTACGATAAGGCAGGCCATGGCCATGATGTACAAACCATACACAAACCATGAACGCCACAGCGAGCGGCCCAAGACGAGGGTCGGGCGCAGACGCACCGCAGTGAAAAGGCGTTCTGCCTTGGAGGCATGCCCATCCACTAGCAGCTTCATTCCCACCAGTGCGGGAATGATCAGCAGGAACCAGAGCAGGTGTTGATGGGCAAAGCTCATGACAATCAGGTGGCGACCGGCTCAGGGGCCGAGTGCAAAACGGTCAAAGACAGCAGCAGCGCGAGAAACAACGCGATGGCGGAAACGGCGAGCGGCCAGGGAAACAGCTCTTCAGTTTCGATGATTTTGTGATGTTCGATCTTGGTTTTTTCGAGCTTGTCGATGGTTCCAAAGACATCGCTGAGCGAACTCAGGTTTTGCGCCATGTAGAACTGGCCGTTGCCGATGGCTGCGACCTCCTTGAGCGTGCCTTCATCAAACAACTGCTGTCCCACCGGAGTGAACGTGCCGCGCCGGGGATCGGGAATGCTGTGAATGCCCGGTGTGCCAATGGCGATGGTGTAGATCTTGATGCCGAGCGTCGCCGCCAGCTTCGCTGCATCCTGCGGGCTCAGGCGCCCGGAATTGTTCGCGCCATCCGTCAGCAGCACGATGACTTTGCTCGGAGATTTTTCACGACGCATGCGGTTGGCCGCCGATGCGATGCCGGACCCGATGGCCGTGCCGTCACCCACGCGCTGGGTCTGCACACGGTCGAGATTGTTGATCAGCCAGTCACGGTCCAGCGTGAGCGGACAGGGCAGGTAGGTTTCCCCGGCAAAGGCCACGATGCCGATTTTGTCACTGCGGCGGCCTTTGATGAAATCCGACATCACGCGCTTGGCCGCGGTAAGGCGGTTCACGGGCTGCCCCCCGATGTAGAAGTCTTCGATCAGCATCGACAGCGAGACGTCCACCGTCAGCATGATCGAGATGCCGTCGGCTTTTTCCTCTTCGTAAGACAAAATTTTCTGCGGTCGCGACAGCGCCAGAATGCCGAAGATCAGGCTGGTTAAAATCAGTCCAAAGACGAAGCCGCCAAGGCTGCTGCGCGCCGGCCTGCCGAGCTCACCCAGCAGGGAGGCGGTGGGAAATTTGATGGCAGCTCGTTTGCCGCGTGCACCGCGCAGCATCGCCAGCAGCGGCACCAGAGGCAGAAGCAGCAGCCACAGCGGGTGGAAAATCTGAAATGCAGGAAAGCCCGGAATGATCATGGTTTCTCCTCCTGCATGCGCGCGAGCGCTTGATCGATGAGCATGGTCGACTCCTCTTCGGTACGTGGGGCTGGCATGAACGAGATCTCGTCACACAAATGAGCCACTGGCTCAAACCGTTCGCGCCACATTCCCTGGGATCGCGGTACCGGCATGCCGGGCTGCCTGTCTGTTTTGCCGTCAAATAGTTCGCGTGTTGTGCGGGCCGGCGCTGGCACGGAATAGCGTTCCTGCAGGTAGCGCCGCAGGATCTGCGAGATCCGGTGGCTCATGTCCTGCGGCGGGATGGTTTGAATGCGTGCGCGCAGTTCATTCAAGGCACGAAAGGCCGAACTCCAGGGCTGCCGCAGAGGTGCTGTTGGCGTTTCTTTCGGTCGCACGAGCAGCCAGACGATCAGGGCGATCAAAAGACAAAGCAGCAGCAGGGTTGCCCATGGAATCCACCAGGGGGGCGGCAGTTGCACACCGTCAGGCGGTGGCAGATCAGGATGCGGCAGCGGGCTCGGACCCTCAAACTGCGCCAGCAGGATATGCAGGAAGTACAGCGTGGGCTTCATCCACGTTTCCTCCTTTTGCGCGAACGGAAATAGGCTTTCAGGGCAGGCGCATAGTCCTCGTCAGTGCGCACCGTGATGCGCTCCACGCCGCAGCGCCTCAGAAGGTGCACCAGCGCGTTCTGTCGTTCCGCCAGACGTTGTTCATACTGCTCGCGCACAGCCGGATGAGAAGTGTTGACGAGAAATTGCTCCCCGGTTTCCGGGTCTTCGAGACAGACGCGGCCTGCGTCTGGCAGCGTGATTTCACGCGGGTCCAGGATCTGCGCCGCCACCACGTCATGTTTGGCTGACACAGCCCGCAGGCTTTTCTCCCAAGCATGATCAGGTGTGATAAAGTCTGAAACCAGGATCACCAGCGCACGATGGGCGATGCGTTCGAGCGCAAGATCAAGCGCGGGCTTGAGGTCAGTACCGTGCCTCTTGGGTTCATTGTTTAAAATGTCACGCAGGATGCGCAGCGCATGGGGTGCCCCTTTGCGTGCGGGCAGGTAGTGCTCAATGCCGTCGGAAAAGAGCGTGAGTCCCACCTTGTCCTGATTCTGCACGGCGCTGAAGGCAAACACCGCCGCAATCTCCGCCGCACGTTCGCGCTTCGAATCCTCCTGGCTGCCGTAGTCACCCGAGCCGCTGACATCAACGCAGATCATCACCGTCAGCTCACGTTCCTCGACATACTTGCGCACAAACGGGTCGTTCATGCGCGCAGTCACATTCCAGTCAATGAACCGCACGTCGTCCCCGGGCTGGTACTCCCGAAAATCATCAAACTCGATGCCCTGTCCCTTGAACCGGGAGTGATACTGGCCGCCCAGCATCTCCTTCACCATGCCTCGCGTGAGCAGCTCGATGCGCCGCACGCGCTTGAGGATGCGCGTGAGTCTGGCGTCGTTGTCGTTCTGCACAGTTTCCCCGTTCACGGTGTGGGCGGTGTTAAGGAACAGGCAGCTTGTCGAGGAGTGTTTTCACCACATCATCCGTGGTCACTCCCTCCGCCTCAGCTTCATAAGAAAGCAGAATGCGGTGGCGCAGGATGTCTGGGGCGAGATCTTTGATATCCTGCGGAATGACGTAGTTGCGGCCGTTCAGGAAGGCCAGCGCCTTGGCCGCCAGCGCCAGATTGATCGTGCCACGCGGTGAGGCACCGCAGCGGATGAGCAGCTTTAGGTGCGGGGCCAGCGCCTCAGGGTGGCGCGTCGCATGGATCAGGGCCACGATGTAATCGCGGATCTTTTCATCCATGAACAAATCGTTCACCACCACGCGGCTTGCGCTGATGGCCGTCACGTCCGTGACCTGGTTCACATCGAGTTTCGGCGCCGACGTGGCCATCGCATCCAGCACCATGCGTTCTTCGACTGGCGTCGGATAGGTGACACGGATTTTGAGCAGGAAGCGGTCAAGCTGGGCTTCCGGCAGTGTGTACGTTCCTTCTTGGTCGATCGGGTTCTGCGTGGCCAGCACCATGAAGGGGTCGGGCAGCTTGTGCGTGTTTTCGCCGATGGTGACCTGCCGTTCCTGCATGGCTTCGAGCAGGGCGCTCTGCACCTTGGCCGGTGCGCGGTTGATTTCATCTGCCAGCACCAGATTGGCAAAAATCGGTCCCAGACGCGGTGTGAAGGTACCGTCTTTCGGGTGGTACACCATGGTGCCGATGACATCCGCTGGCAGCAGGTCGGGCGTGAACTGAATGCGCTGGAACTTGGCTTTCAACGTTCCCGACAGCGTGCGCACGGCCAGTGTCTTGGCGATGCCCGGCACACCTTCCAGCAGCACGTGGCCGTTGGTCAGCAGAGCCACCAGCAGGCGGTCCACCAAGGCGGTCTGCCCGATCAGCACGCGGGCGATTTCGGTTCGGAGCGGAGCCACCCAGAGGGAGGCTTTGGCGATGGCTTCCTGATCAGGAACAGCAGGGGGGGCGACGGAGGCTGGCATGTGTGTGTGCGGTACTGGTCAACGGGGGCGTTCCCCACGTCAACCCTCAAGGATCAATGTATTAACGCCCCATGGGCCGGTTTATGTTGCTGGAATTGTAAGACGTTTGGGCTTTCTTGCCTGCAATGACCCTCCAAGACCTCCGCGAACAAGTCTGTGAAGCCAACCGTGCCCTGGAACCCAGCGGCCTCGTACGCCTGACCTGGGGCAACGTCAGCGGCATCGACCGTGCCTCCGGTCTCTGGGCCATCAAACCCAGCGGCGTGGATTATTTGGAACTCAAGCCCGCCGACATCGTCGTCCTCGACCTGGACGGCAGGGTGGTGGAGGGCAGCCTCCGGCCCTCCTCCGACACGAAAACACATCTAATCCTCTACCGCGAATTTCCCGAGATCGGCGGCATCACGCACACTCACAGCCTGCATGCCACCATGTTCGCCCAGGCGGGTCGTGAGATTCCCTGCTTCGGCACCACGCACGCGGACCACTTCCACGGCACCGTTCCACTGGTGCGCGCGCTCACCCCCGAAGAAGTGACTCAGGACTATGAACACTTCACCGGCGTCGCCATTGTCGAGCGCCTGCGCGAGCTGCAACTCAGCCCACTCGAAATGCCCGCTGTCCTGCAGATCCATCACGCACCATTCACCTTCGGCAAAAACGCCATGGATTCACTCAAGAACAGCATCGCCCTTGAAATGTGTGCCCATATGGCCCTAGGCTCTGCCACCCTGAATCCCGCCTTGGGTCCCATCCCCGGGCATATCCTGGAAAAGCATCATTTGCGCAAGCACGGACCGGGCGCGTATTACGGACAGAAATAACCCAGCCTTCTTCACTGATGAAAACCCGCAAACCACTCTCCTCCATTCGTTTTCAGCGACTGCTTTTGCTGCCAGGGCTGCTGGCTGCTTATCTCCTGACTGGATGCTCCAGCGAAAGAAGGGACAGGCTCTGGCAGACGATCGATCCAGCTGGTTACAAGCATGCTCACAGCGAAAGCTTCAATGGTGACAGGGCTCTGCGCAGGCCCGAGCCCAGCAGATCTTCGGAGTCCGGCGATATACCGTTGGAACTCAATTAATAAAAACGAGAATCGAAAAGTCTGAGACACTAAGCGATTCGGTCGTATTAAATAAAGCATGGCTTAGTTGGGGGGCTTTGGAGCTGACCCTTATGTTTAGGGGTGATCAACCCCGTTCTGCCAAACTCAGCTCATTCGACGCCCTCACCTGACAAGGTGATTGGGCCAAGGCGCTTTGGCTCTGCCGCATTGAAAATCAGCACCTTTGCCGCGGCCTGGCTTTGGGTGGTTATCACGGGAAGCTTGCTGATGGCGCAGTATTCCCAGACCGCCGGTGCCATGGGCACTCCGCCTGTGCAATGGCCAAAAACCAGCCTGTCACTTCGTCATTCAGGTCAGTTCAAGCTGGTCATGTTTCTGCATCCACGCTGTCCCTGCTCCCGCGCGACCCTCGGAGAGCTGGAACAACTAGTGGCACACTGCCAGGGAAAGTTCAGTGCTCAGGTGTGGTTCATTCAGCCGGAAGGCATGGAGGACGAATGGGTGAAAACCGACCTGTGGCACGCTGCTGCTGCCATCCCTGGAGTGCAGGTGAATGTCGATCACGAAGGCGAAGAAGCCCGCCTTTTTCAGGCGGTCACCTCGGGTCAGACACTGCTCTATGACTCCGAGGGCCGGCTGGTTTTCCAAGGCGGCATCACCCTTGGTCGCGGCCATGCCGGAGACAATCCCGGGCGAGATGCCATCGAGAGTTTGTTGAAACAAAAAATCCCCTCTGCCACCAGCCCCCCTGTTTTCGGCTGCGCTCTCGGATGGGTAAACAACCAAAAGGAATGCAAAGCATGTCAGCCATAGCCGCGAACACCCTGCCACAAGGCCTCCCCTTGAATCAAGCAACCTCATTGGTGCGTGGCTCCACCAGTGGATTGCGTCAGCAAACGAGCCTGCTGGGTGATGAAACGGCGGCCACCCAATTGGCAAAGCCAGACTCAGCCCTGCAACAACGTGCGGCAGAGTTGTTTAGTACAGCAGAGAATGACTTGCACCAGCACACCGATCAGCTGTTTGCCCGGCTGATGATCGTCCAATGGCTGGCAGGAATTGCTGCCGCCCTCTGGATTTCCCCCCTCACTTGGATTGGGGACTCCAGCCAGGTCCACGTCCATGTCTGGGCGGCAATTCTGCTCGGCGGAGCGATCAGCGGTTTTCCGGCATGGCTGGCCTGGCATTATCCTGGCTTGACCGTGACCCGTCATGTCATTGCCGTCGCCCAGGTGCTGACTTCGGCGCTGCTGATTCACCTGACGGGAGGTCGCATCGAAACGCACTTCCACATTTTCGGCTCCCTGGCCTTCCTCGCCTTTTACCGCGACTGGCGTGTGCTCGCCACGGCCACCATCGTGGTGGCCGGTGATCATTTGCTTCGCGATTTGTACTGGCCGCAGTCCGTGTTTGGCGTACTGACCGCCAGTTCATGGCGCTGGGTTGAGCATGCAGGCTGGGTGCTGTTTGAAGACGCCATTCTCTTTGTCGCCATCCGCAGGATGCTCCAGGAAATGTCCGAGATCGCTCTGCGTCGCGCCACGCTCGAAGGCAGCAATGAGGAAATCGAACGTCAGGTGGTGGAGCGCACGACGGAATTGAGCAGGACGCAGGCAGAATTGCTCGAAACCTCTCGTCTCGCTGGCATGGCGGAGGTCGCCACCAGCGTGCTGCACAATGTAGGCAACGTCCTCAACAGCGTCGGTGTCTCGGCTGAGCTTGCGACCAGCAAGGTCCGCGAGTTCAGGACCGGAAGTCTGAAAAACGTGGCCGAGCTCTTGCAGCAAAACTCGGCAGATCTGCCCACCTTCCTCACCACGGACCCGCGCGGGAAAATGCTGCCGGACTATCTGCTCAAGCTGGCGGTGCACCTGGCAGAGCCTAAGCAGGCCATTCTGCAGGAAATGGAAATGCTGAAAAAGAACATCGATCACATCAAGGAGATCGTGGCGATGCAGCAGCGCTACGCACGTGGAACCGGTGTCGTCGAGGTGCTTTCCGTGGCGGACTTGGTCGACGACAGCATCCGCATCAACGCCGCCAGCTTCACTCGTCATGAAGTCAATGTGGCGTGTGAAATCGCCCAGGTGCCGCCATTGAAAACGGATCGGCATAAGGTGATGCAGATTCTGGTGAACCTGCTGAGCAACGCCAAGCATGCGCTGGATCAAAGCGAAGGCGACCGGCGCATGATGGTGCGTGTGACGCAAAACCAGGAGGGGATGCTGGAAATTGCCGTCATCGACAATGGCACCGGCATCGCTCCAGAAAACCTCAGTCGCATTTTCTCCCACGGCTTCACCACCAAAAAACTGGGCCACGGTTTTGGTCTGCACAGTGGTGCGCTGGCTGCCAAGGAACTGGGCGGAACTTTAAAAGCTCACAGTGATGGTCCGGGGCTGGGCGCCACCTTCACATTAACATTGCCATTGGAGAATTAATCCAACCATGACACACACAACCACGACAGCTGCGCATCGGCGCATTTTAGTCATTGATGACAACCGGTCCATTCATGAAGACTTCCGCAAAATCCTGGCCCCGGTTAACGCGGCAGATGATGCGCTCGAGGCTGCTGAAGCAGCATTGTTTGGTTCCCCGCAGCCGGCGCAGGCTGCCAAGCAGACTTTCACCATCGACACCGCATCTCAGGGAGAGGAAGGACTGCAGATGGTCAAAAACGCGCAGGCGGAGGGACTGCCCTACGCCATGGCTTTTGTCGATGTTCGTATGCCCCCGGGCTGGGACGGCATCGAGACGACACGGCAGATCTGGCAGGTCTGCCCTGACATGCAGATCGTGATCTGCACCGCCTACGCGGACTGCTGCTGGAGCGAGGTGCAGGAGCAGATCAAGCCACGCGATCGCATGCTCATTTTGAAAAAACCTTTCGACATCATCGAAGTGCTTCAACTTGCCATTTCACTCACAGAAAAATCACGGTTGCTGCTGGAGTCCAAATCTCATCTGCAGGACCTCGAACAGCGTGTGAAACTGCGCACGCAGGAGCTGGAGGCATCCAAGCTGGCGGCCCACGAAAAAGCATCCCTGCTCGAACTCTCCAGAGATGCCATCTTGGTGTGTGGTCTCGATCACCGGGTCACCTATTGGAACAAGAGCGCTGAACGCCTCTATGGCTGGACTGCAGCTGAGGCAATTGGACGCCTTGTGACCGAGATCAAAGATCAAAACTCTGAAGTTTTTCAGCAGGCGTTTGAAAAAGTCATGCAGGCCGGGGAATGGGACGGTGAGTTGAACCAGGTTGGCAAAGATGGCCGCAAGCTGATCGTTGAGGGACGGTGGACTCTGCTGCGTGATGCCGCAGGGCAGCCACGCAGCATTCTGGTGATCAACACCGACATCACCGAGCGCAAAAAAGTCGAAGAACAGCTTCTGCGCGCCCAGCGCATGGAGAGCCTCGGCACCTTGGCTGGAGGCATCGCTCATGATCTTAACAACGCACTGACTCCAATCATGATGTCCATCGAACTGCTCAAATTGCATGAGCAGGATGCGCTGCGGTTGGGCGTGCTGGCTACCATTGAAAACAGTGCCAGGCGCGGTGCGGACATGGTGCGCCAGGTGCTATCATTTTCGCGCGGGGTTGAAGGGCAGCGCGTGGAGGTGCAAGCCGGGCACCTTCTCAAAGGTATTGAAAAAATCGCCAATGAAACCTTCCTCAAGAACATCCGGGTCAGCAGTGACATCCCTGCAAATCTGTGGATCGTCCAGGGTGATCCCACGCAGATTCATCAGATGCTGCTCAATTTGTGTGTTAACGCACGCGATGCCATGCCCAACGGCGGCACTTTAAAACTAAGCGCCGGCAATCACCTGCTGGATGAGCAATGTGCGACGATGATCGCCGGGGCAAAACCCGGTCCATATCTCATCATCGATTTGGAAGATTCCGGCACAGGCATGCCGCCAGATGTGGTTGATCGCATTTTTGAGCCCTTTTTCACCACCAAAGAGCTTGGTAAAGGAACTGGGTTGGGATTGTCCTCCGCTCTTGCCATCATCAAAAGCCATCAAGGTTTCATC
>JAPLUN010000048.1 GCA_026397715.1 Verrucomicrobiota bacterium | reverse complement strand
TATGTAAGTTTCCGTTTGCCAGCATGAGATGAGCGTTTACTATCGCGACCCCAAACGGCAAAGGAGCGGTAGTTCAGTTGGTTAGAACGCCAGCCTGTCACGTTGGAGGTCGCGGGTTCGAGCCCCGTCCGCTCCGCCAGTTGGGTTGTATAGGCCGCCTTGCATTTCGCAGGCGGCCTTTTTTTTGCTGCTCTAAACCGGGTATAATGGCCTTGTAATATCGGGAAATTCTAAGGTGCTCAAGACCCCAGCTGTTGTGCATAGGACATCCTGACATCAGCTGAAAGTGGAGCTGACCGCTATGGATTCCTTACTTTTTCACTAAAACGCTCTCATAGCAGCGCTGCTCCTCTGGCAGCATGCTGGCCTTGGGATTGATGGATTTGATCACACCCAGTGCTTCGTCATGAAATCCACCGCTGTTGGCAATGGCGGCAAAGACTGCTCGTTGCCCCTCGGTGAGCGGATTGAGATCAATGTATTGTAGATTTTGGACTGCCTGTTGAGTGTCTCTCAGCCGCCAGCGAGCCAAAGCGACGGTGAGTTTGCGCTGATTGTCCGCAGGCTGAATTTTGAGCAAATTGACGGCATTGCGCAGGGCGAGTTCGATGTTTTTGCCGGCCAGCAGGCTAACATAGAGGTAGGTCTCGACGAAATTGGTGTCATCCGGCCAGCGTGTCACCGCCTCCTGAGAGGCCTGGATCAGAGATTCAGTGCTGCGGTTGGCCTGGCACGCTTTAATCAGGCCAGTGAAGGCATCGCGTTCGATACGGGGTGAAGCTGAGGCTCGCTTTGCTGCCTTGATGGCAAGGCGGTAGGCATCCTCGGCAATGTCAAAATGGCCACGTTCCTCGCCATACCTGGCGATTTGCAGCAGGGCATCGTATCGTCCATTGAACTGAGCGGCGTCCTTGGCGGCAATCAGTTTGGAGCGCAGTTCTTCGGCGGGCTTTTTCAAAATGTAGGCCAGGTGCGCTCGGAACATCGCCACCGTTGTGGAATCGAGCACATCTGCGACCTTGGGATCGTTGACGAGGCGCTCCAGATCATCGAAACGCTGCAGCATGGTGAGGGCATTGAGATAATTTTCCAGCAGGCGTGGATGGGCTTTGGCTTCGTTCTCAGGCAGGACGGACAGCACCTGGCGAAATTCCCCCTCTTCAACCAGCCAGCGTATGAACGGCAGCAATTCATCACGTTTTTTGTCCCGGTACTTGGCTGTGGCGGCCATGACGATCTCTTTTTTATGTCCTGGGGACTGCTGAACTTCGCGCTTCAACGCATGTACGTAGTGACTGTCGTCCGCTTTGGGATGGTTTTTGAGGCGGTCGATCAACCGTGTGGTGTCCTCAGGCGTCAAAGTGGGCATGCTGTCAATGTACTCCAGGGTTTGAAGCCCGATCACGTCATCTTCGGAGGCCAGCTTCCAGAGTGATTCCATGCCGAGTCCTACTTCAGTCGAATTTCCGGAGGCTAGCTGCACTTTGGCGAATCGCAGTGCTCCTTCCTTGTCATCCGGATGTGCCATAGTGTAGCTGCGCAGCACATTGAGCAGCGGTTTGTTCTGTTCACGCTGCCCCCAGACATCCTCGGCCAGTTTCATCAGCGACTCATTAGGCTTCTCCACGCGCATCAGTTGTTCCAGCGCTTGAGAGGCCTCCTTGGGCTTTCCCAAATTAAGGAGGCAGCGCACATGGAGCTGCTCGTCGGCTGGGGTTAGAACGTCAAGGTTCTTCAACTTGTCATAAAAGTACAGAGCTGTGTCGCGCTTCATGAGCGTGAAATACTCAAAGTTCAGTCGGATGGCCTCCTCGCTCTCAGGTGCTTTCGTGTAAGCTTCCTGTGCTTTCATCACCGCATTGACGCCCTGGCCGTTTTCCATCATTTGCCGGGCCTCCTTGACCATGCTCCCCGCCCGCATGTTTTTGTACGAGTTTTTCAGCGGTCGCGCATAGACGATGCCTAGAATGAGCAGGGAAGTGCAGATGCTCAGGATCACAAAGGCCGCGATCCAGCGCGCCAGCGGTGACTGCCGGTCCCGATGCGCCACGGTCGGGGGGACCAGCCATTCCCAGGCGGCAATGAAAGGCCGCCACAAAACGAAGGGTTTTTGCGTGAGATCTTTGGTGGGATCAATGTTTTGGTTCCAAAGCATGAGGATTGGCGACTGGGGCGCTGAATGTAGGTGTGCTGGATGCGCCGTCACGTTGAAATTTATTCTGCAACCGGATTGTCAAATTTGACGTTAAAGGCATCCCGCAACCCGAGAGAATTCAGTTGAAAAGCCATTCGTACCTCCTAAAGCAGCACTCCGCGATTGAACGTCCGGAGGGGGCGAACAACCAGAACCGTCTCCCCGTGGCGTTCCGTTCTCCCAACCAACCGATCCAACGACGTTATGATCCAAGTTAAGAACCTCATCAAGGTGTTCGGCACCAAAGTGGCTGTCGATGATGTCTCCTTCTCCGTGGAAAAAGGGGAAGTCCTGGGTTTTCTCGGACCGAATGGTGCCGGCAAATCCACCACCATGCGAATGGTCACCGGCTATTTCAGGCCCACCAGTGGCAGTGTGAACCTTTGTGGAATCGACATGCTCGAAGAGCCGGAACTGGCCAAGCAGCGCCTCGGGTACCTCCCTGAAAACGCGCCGCTTTATTCTGACATGACGGTGGCCAGCTTCCTCGGCTTTTGCGCCGAACTGCGCGGCCTGCATGGTGCGGCGCGCACCAAGGCTATCGACCGTGTCCTCGACATGTGCTTCCTCGACAGTGTGCGCAATCAGAGCGTGGACACACTGTCCAAAGGCTACCGCCACCGCACCTGCTTTGCGCAGAGCATCATTCATGACCCGGATGTGCTCATTCTCGACGAACCCACCGATGGTCTCGATCCGAATCAGAAGCATGAAGTGCGCAGCATGATCAAGCGCATGGGCAAGGACAAGGCGATCATCTTTTCCACGCACATTCTGGAAGAAGTCGAAGCCGCATGCTCCCGTGCCATCATCATTGATCGTGGCAAGGTAGTCGCTGACGGCACGCCTGAAAGCCTGAAGAAGCTCGTTCCCGGAGCGAACTCGCTCGACGAGGTATTCCGCAGCATCACCAAACCTGACACAGCTGTCAAAAAAGCAGCCTGAGACCTTTAAGTTTTTTCACCCCTAATCCGACCAACGCATGAGCAATCGAGCAATCCAAAACACTCTGGCCGTCTTTAAGCGGGAGTTTATGGCCTACTTCAACTCTCCCGTGTTTTACGTCATCGTCGTTATCTTCCTGCTGGCGACGAATGGCTTCACGTTCTTTTTCTCCCGGCTGCTGGACAGTGATGACGTTTCACTGGCCACACGTTTCTTTGTCTGGCATCCGTGGATTTACACGGTGCTGGCTCCTGCCGTAGGCATGCGCCTGTGGTCGGAGGAGCACCGACTTGGAACCATTGAGCTGCTCATGACGATGCCTGTTTCCCCATGGCAGGCCATTGTGGGCAAATTTCTGGCGGCGGCAGTGATCTGGCTGATTGGCCTGGCTCTGACCTTTTTGATTGTTGGGACCGTGTCCTATCTGGGCGATCCTGACAGCGGTCCTATCATCAGTGGTTACGTGGCCAGCTACCTCTACGCCATGGCTTGCTTGGCGGTGACTTCGGCCATCAGCGCCTTCACGCGCAGTCAGGTCGTGTGCTTCATCATCAGCGTCGCCTTCTGTCTGGTCATCGCCCTAATCGGCGATCCCGGTTTGACACAGACGGTCGTGAACGCTGTCCCAAATGGAATGGAGGGAATCGTGCGATTCATCAGCTACTTCAGCTTCATGGATCACTTTTTTGAAATGACCAAGGGCATCTTCGTCCTGCGTGACGTGCTCTACTTCGTTTCGGTCATCGTTGTGGCGCTGCTGGTGACCGACCTGGGTCTCCGCTCCAAGCGCGCCTGATTTCCTGCCGAGCTTTCCTCTTCAACCTACCTTTTTCTCATCATGAGTGCTTCCAACAAGAACGCCGCAGCCGGCGTCACCACACTGTTGATCATTGCCGTCATTTTCGCCCTCAACTTCCTCGTTGGCGGGGTGGGGTTTGGCAATCTTCGCCTCGACCTCACCGAGGACGGTCTGTTTACCCTCTCGCAGGGCACGAAAAACATTCTCAGCCGGATCAACGTCGACGAGCCGGTGACGATCAAATTCTATTCCACGAACGATGACCGGGTCATGCCGAACATCCTCAAGCCACACGCACGTTCCATTGAGGACCTGCTGCTTGAATATGAAAAGCAGAGCAACGGCAGCGTTTCCCTGGAAGTCATCCATCCGAATCCGGACACGGATGATGAAGACAAGGCCAAGGACGATGAAATCCGTGGCATGCAGGTCAATCAGGAAGGTGATCAGATTTATCTGGGGCTCACAGTCCAGTGCCTCGACCGCAAAGAAGTCCTGCCCTTCCTCAATCCAGAAGATGCCACGGCATTCGAATATGATGTGTCCCGTGCCATCGCGAAGGTTATCAAGCCCACCAAGACGGTCATCGGCCTCATGAGCGCCATGCCTATCGGCGGGGTGCCCTCCATGCCCTTCCAGCAGCAGCGCGGACCGGAAGCCTGGGCCATCGTTCAGCAGCTTCGGGCTGACTACGAGGTGCGTGAGGTGCCGATGACGTCTGATAAAATCGACAGCGACATCACCGTGCTTCTGGTGGTGCATCCGGCAGACATCACCAAGACTGCTGAGTTTGCCATCGACCAGTACCTCCTCGGAGGCGGCAACGTGGTTGCCTTTGTGGATCCGCAGAGCCTCCTCGCCCAGGCCATGAGCAGCCAGCCCAATCCGATGACCGGCCAGCCGGGCAACATGATCAACACTTCCTCCGACCTGCCGAATCTGTTCAAGGCCTGGGGCATCAGCTTCCAAAAAGACATGGTGCTGGCGGACATGAACTACAAAGGCAACCTCCAAGGACGCCTGATGCCGACGGCTCTGCAGCTCCCCGGCAAAGCCATCAATCAAGATGACCGAGTGACTTCCGGCCTGCAGGCCTTCACCCTCATCAACGCCGGTGTCTTGAACATTGATCGCAAGGAGGGGATCGATGTGATCACGCTCGCCACCAGTTCGGAGGCTTCGGAACTCATCGACACGGCAGCGGCTGATAAGCTGCGCCGCGAACCCATGGTGAACTTTACCGCCAGTGGTAAAAAGCAGGTGCTCGGTGTGCGCATCGCCGGCAAATTCAAGACGGCTTTCCCTGATGGCAAGCCTGCGGCTGCTGCTGGATCCAAAGAGACTGGTGGCCCCGAGCAGGATGCCAGTGCTCCCGGATCAGCTGCGGCAGCGCCGAAGACACCCGAAAAGAAAGCTGACAACTCGCTCAAGGAGTCCAAAGACAGCGAGCGCAATGTCATCCTCTTTTCGGACGCCGACATGCTCTATGATGCCTTCTGCCTAAAGCAGGGGGAACTCGGAGTCGGACTCATCACCAATGGCGGCAACCTGCCCATGCTGCTCAACGCCATTGAAGTGCTCGTCGGCGGTGGTGACCTCATTCAGGTTCGCAATCGCAAGTCTCCGGTCCGCCCCTTCATCAAGCTGAAGGAGATGCGTGAGACGGTTGAAGAGAAATACCGCCCGCAGTTGATTGGTCTGGAGAAAGAACGCCAGGAACTGGCGGAAAAGCTCAGCAAAGCTCGGCCTCAGCTCGACCTGAAAAAAGGTGCGTTGATCGTGGACCAGAGCACCATGAACAACATCAAAGAGATGGAGAAAAATTCGAAGACCATCGACAAGGAGGTTCGGAACATCCGTAAAGAGGTCAACAAGGAGGTGGAGTTCCGCAAGACTCTGATCAAGACACTCAATGTCCTCGTTGTGCCTCTTTTGGTTGGAGTGGTGGGCCTTGTTTTCGCCATGCAACGCCGTACCCGCACAGCAGCGGCCTGATTTTCATTCAAAACTCGTTTTAAGCACCTGTTCTTTTCCTCAACGCCATGAAGAAGATCGTCATCCTTTTGGTTTTACTTGGTGCCATCGTTGGCACCGCCTATTTTCAGTCCAACAAGCGCAACTCGCGGCTGAATCGTTCCGTGATGAATGTGAAGTTGCGGGAACTGTTGTTCCCGGAATTTGACATCAACGGCATCAAAAAAATCCGAATCAAGGAGGAGAAGGCTGAGACTACCCTCGCTGTCCAGAATGACACCTGGGTCGTCCTTGATCGTGCGGGATATCCGGTGGAGAAAGAGAAGCTTCAGACCGCACTGCTGAGCCTCAAGTATGAAAAGATCAAAGGTGGGCGCCACATCGGCAAGGATTCTTGGGGCAAGGTGGGGGTGAATTCTCCCGGCAATGCCAGCGGCGGTGGAACGCTCGTGGAGCTGTTCGACGACAAGGACAAGCTGATGCACTCCTTTGTGCTGGGCGGGCAGGTGAACAGCTCAGGCGGAGCCAACAATGATCAGATGCAAATGTTTGGCGGTCCCAAGGGCCCACGGTTCATCCGTGTGGTGGGAGAGGACACCATCTGGGAAGTCAATGACCAGCTGCCTGACCTGGTGACCAAGCCGGACGCCTGGCTGGCGAAGGGTTTCTTTGATGTGCAGAGGCTGAAGTCTGTGGAAGTCACCGCCGCAAAGCCGGCGGATTCCTGGAAGGCCAGCCGTACGGATGACAAGGGGGAATTCGCCCTCGAAGGTGGCGCCCCCGGAGAGAGCATAGACGGTGGCAAGGTCTCGCTCGCCACGCTGCTCTCCAGTTCCACCTTCAATGACGTGCTAAGCAAAGACAAAGCAGCCGCCACCATGAAGGATGCAGTGAAGGCAAAGCTCGTCACCTTTGACGGCTTCACCTACAACATCCAGGCAGTGAAGCAGGCCGGGCAGGGGGATGGGGATAAATACTACCTCACCATGAGTGTCAGTGCCGACCTTCCCAAGGAGCGCGCCGCTGTGAAGGACGAAAAACCTGAGGACAAAAAGAAAAACGACGAAGCTTTCGCCGAAGAAAAGAAGAAGCTGGAAGAGAAACTGGCCAACGAGAAGAGGTTCGAAGGCTGGGTCTATGAGGTCACGGAATACACCGTCAGCAGCCTTTTGAAAAAGCGCTCTGAAATCCTCGCAGCACCTTTGCCGGCGAAGCCGCAGCCTTCTGCTGCAGGTGGCAATGCCAGTCCGTCTGGGCTGCCCGATATCAAGAAGATGATTCCCGGCCTGAACATGGTCCAGCCTCCCGCCGGTCCAAGCAGCTCTGCGGCTCCCGCCGTTCCAGCGGCGAATCCTGCCCCTCCTATCAGCACGACCACGCCTGCTGTGCCACTGCCTGCAGCTCCCAAGACTGAGCTCAAGCCAGCCCCTGCTCCTGATGCCAATCCAGCCACGGGTGATAAACCCGCCAAGCCAGCGGCTGAAAAACCAGTAGAACCCGCCAAACCAGCGGCTGACGCCCCGAAATAAGCTGAAGCAGCAGACTTTTCCAACACGGAGTGATGCCATGCATCACTCCGTTTTTTTTACCTGCCAGCAGCCCGGCTGATGAATGGTGATGCAAAAGGTGTCAGACAAGTATCCGCAGACTCAGGAAGGGGAGGCGACTTGCTCTTCCCACCGCGCCAGCAGCCACAGCACATCTGACAAACGGTTGAGGAAGCGGATGAGCTCCTCATTGGGCACATGATCGGCCGTGCCTTGCAGGTCGATGACGTTGCGTTCAGCACGGCGGCAGGCGACGCGGGCGAGGTCCGCATAGGCACCGCTCATCACACCGGCTTCGCCGGGCAGCGCCCAGCCTTTGAACTTGAGCGCGCCACCAGCCTCCAGCTTTGCCACCCACTCATCCAGCCAGTCGACTTTCGGGGTGGAAATGCGATCAGGATGCGTGGCTGCGTAGCGGCTTTCATCGCCGGGTGGTGTGGCCAGCTCTCCCATGAGTTCAATGAGCCAGCGCTGCACCTTGGGCACAATTTGCTGTGTCTCCTCGCGTGCAGCGGCGATGCGCAGGGGACCTAGGGCGGCGTTCAATTCATCCACCGCACCAAGGGCATGGACTCGAGGATGGGATTTGGCGAGACGACAGCCAAACAGCAGATCGGTCTGGCCTTGGTCTCCTTTGCGGGTGGCGATGGACATGGGAAGAGAGCTACGAATTTAGAAGGGGGAAAGACGGTGGAAAGCGATCACTCGTCAGGGAAACTGCTGGGCGGCGTTTCGTGAGGCGGTGCCGCAATGGCGGGAGTTGGTGGCGGAAGGCTGGTTGTTTTTCCTTTGCGGCAGGAACGTACCGTCCAGCCAAGCAGCAGGGCCAGCAGGAGCAGGGCGGCCAGGCGTGCGGAACGTGTGGGAAGCATGTGACGGGGTGCTGTTTCAGCCACCTTTGGCTTGCCTGCGGCGATCCACTTCTCGGCTGGCACGTTCCAAAGTGAGCAACTCCTCCGCAGTGAGGCTGTCTTTGCCGTGCAGGTTCATTTTATCCAGCAGAGGATTCACCACCTGCTCCATCCACGCTTCCGCAGAGTCCAGCTGCCGCTTTGTGGCCAGGGGGACCGTGTCGATTTCGAGTTCATTTGTCGGCCGTGCACGTGTGCGTGCCATGGCCGGTTTGCGCGGCTGCTGGTAATGTGCCGGCTGCCACTGACTGGCATAGGTCAGAGGTCTGCCGCCATAGCCGAGGCTGCGTGCATAAAACCAGCCCAGTGCAGCACCGCCGAGATGGGCAAAGTAGGCGATCTGCATTCCTTCGGGCAGGATGTGAAACAGAATGCCTGCCAGGCCAAAGACCAGCTGGATGATGAACAGGCCCTTGGCCAGTGTCCAAAGGCGAAGTTGCACGGGAATGATGAAGTAGATGAATGCAGTGATTTTTTCATCCGGCATCACCACCGCAAGCGCCATGAGCAAACCAAAAACCGCCGCCGAGGCACCTACAAGCGGTGTTTTTACGTCGCCTAGCACAAAGCCATTCACCGCCATCTCCGTAGCGGCACCCACAACGCCGGACAAAAGGTAGATCAGGGTGAAATGGCGGCTGCCAAAAAGCTGCTGCACTCCGCGCCCGGCGAACCAAAGCATCATCATGTTCAGGGCAAAGTGCATCACACTGCCATGCACAAACATGTAGGTGAGCAGTGTCCAGACATTGCCGCGCGTCAGTTCATCCACGCTGACACCGCCTAGCGGCATGTACTCTCCCGTCCGAGGGTGCCGGACTCCGCCGGTTTCAAACAAGAACTGCATGAGAAACACCGCGACATTGATCCCAAAGATTACGTGGAATGCCGTAAAATCCCGCACCATTCCAGTAACGGAACGTGGCGGTCTTTCACGCATGTAGTCGCGGTCATACAGGGACATGGGCTGAATGTGCCCGTCTGCGCGCCCAGCGCGAGGTTTTTTTCGCGTTGGCGATGACAAGCGCCGACGGTTCGGTTACGCTTTTCTTAAAGTATGAACTCGTCCTCTGAATCCCTGCTCGACGCCGTATCTCAAAGCGGGGCGCATGATGCTGCAGACCTGCTGGAGCGAGCCTCGGGAGAGGACGCTGCCAAGGTGCTGCAGCAGCTGAACCCCATGGTGGCGCAGCGCGTGCTTGAGGAAATGCAGGAAGAGCCGCGGACTGCCGCCATGACGTTTGTCCCGTTGCACAAGGCCAGGCAGTGGGCCAGCAACCGCGAACACCCCGAAGACAGTGTCGGTTGGTTGATGGAGGAGCCGGTTGCCGTGTTCCGCCCTGAAGCAAGCGCGCGCGACACCATTGAAGAGGTGCGCAAGCTCGCGAAGAAGGCCTTTATCACCTACGGTTACATTACGGATGAACAGGGACGCTTGCTCGGCCTGCTGGTGATGCGCGATCTCATGCTCGCCGAGCCGGATGCCAGGCTCAAGGACGTGATGGTGAGGGACCCCTTCAAGCTCGATCCCAACATGGAACTGACCGAGGCGATGAAGATGGTCGTGAACAAGCACTACCCCGTCTATCCTGTGTGCAGCAAAGACGGCATCCTGCTGGGCCTTGTGCGCGGGCAGACCCTGTTCGAAGCTCGGGCCATCGAAATCAGTGCCCAGGTCGGCTCGATGGTGGGTGTGGAAAAGGAGGAGCGACTTTCCACGCCGCTGCTGCGCAGCCTGCGTTTCCGCCATCCATGGCTGCAGATCAATCTCGTCACCTGCTTCATAGCTGCGACAGTTGTTGGGGTGTTTGAGGGAACGCTCGGCCGCCTGGTGCTGCTCGCCGCGTTTCTGCCGGTGCTTGCTGGACAGTCTGGTAATACGGGCTGCCAGGCGCTTGCGGTGACCTTGCGCGGCATGACGCTGGGTGATCTGAAACCTGGAGATGAACGCCGACTCGTGATCAAGGAAGGTTTGCTAGGTTTGTATAACGGCATGCTCGTGGGTATCTCCGCCGGCATCGGCATGGGGATTTATGCACGCATGAATCACAATCCCAACGCGCTTATGCTGGCGTTTGTGGTGTGGATCGCGATGACTTTTAGCTGCGTCGTCAGCGGCCTGAGCGGCGCGTTGATTCCGCTGCTGCTGAGAAAATTTGGCGCTGATCCTGCCACCGCATCCAGCATCTTCCTCACCACCGCCACGGATGTGATCAGCATGGGCACCTTTCTCGGACTCGCGACATTGCTGGTGCCATGATCATTTGGAGCAGGGAAGAATGGAGGCAGCGCATGCACGAGCATGCAGCGCGCGTTGTTGCACACGCTGACGCTTTCGTGGACCGCCGCAGCCGAGACGCGAAACATCCGGTGTATGACTTTCTCTTCACCTACTACAGCTTTGCGCCGGCGAAGCTCAAGCAGTGGGTGCCGCCTTACGGTGTGGGCCTGAAAGTCACCCGCGCTGATCTCGAAGGGTGCCCATGGTTGCAAAGCGAACGGTTCGTTTGTGAAAATGGACAGCTTCATGTGGACGGGAAGCGCTTCATGCAGCGGGAACGTGAATTCGCCGCCTGGGTAGCCATGCTTTGCACACGCATCCTCGGCAGGGCAGGGAGGTTCACCTGCTTCGGGCTGCATGAGTGGGCCATGGTGTACCGTCAGTCGGTGCAGCAGGTGCGGCATCAAGGCTATGAACTGCGCCTGCCGCCCCTCGAACTCGCCGCCTTTGTGGAGTCTCTCCCCGTGTGCTGCTCACACTATGATGCGTTTCGTTTTTTTACGCCGGATGCAAGGCCCTTGAATGTCCTGCAACCCACGCTCGATTCTCGTCCTGATCTCGAGCAGGCCGCATGCCTGCATGCGAACATGGATTTGTACAAATGGTCTTCCAAGCTCTGGCCATGGACCGGCTCCGACTTGATCGGCAAGTGTTTTGAGCTGGCGCTCAAGGGGCGGGATCTCGACATGCGTGCAAGTCCTTATGACCTGAGCGCTCTCGGATATGAACCGGTGAAAATCGAAACGGTGGAAGGGCGCACCCAGTATGAACACGAGCAGCGCGAGCTGGCGGCGCAGGCTGCGGAGCTTCGGCGGAGATTGCTCGAAGTCTGCTCGGCTCTTTCACAAATTGTCGTTGCTCATCCGCCGGCCCACTTCCTCGCAAAGCCCGATGAACGTGCGCTCGGGCAGGTTTAGCGGGCGGTTCTTGAGGGTGGAAACAATCCAGCGGCGTTTGAGTTTGGCTTTCGGCAGCGGCAGTGCGATCAACTGCCCAGCTTCGATCGCGGAACGCGCAATCCAGCGTGCGGCTATCGCCACGCCGATGCCCAGCTTGGCTAGTTCTACCGTGGCCTCGGAGCTTCCCAGCTCGATGAAAGAGCTCAGGCGCACACCGTTCTTGAGAAAGTATTCCTGAATCATCGAGAAGTTCATGCTGTTGCGGCTCGCAACAATGAAGGTCTCGTTCGCCGCATCCTTCAGCTTTGGCCGTGTCTGTGCCCAGCGGTGAAGCGGAGAGACGAGAAACTCCAGCTCGTCATCAAAGATGGCGTGGCAGTTCATGCGCGAGACATCGAGCGGACGCAGGCTGACCGCGAGGTCGATTTCATTGCTCACCAGCCGCTCGATCGTGTCGGGTGTTTCGCCACAGGTGACCTTGATCTCATAGAGCGGGAACGACTCTTTGAACTCACGCAGTACGGTGGGCAGAATGAATTGCGCGGCCGCCGTGGTGCAGCCAATTTTCAATTTTCCACGTGGCGTTTGGTCCAGCGTTCCGAGCACTGCGCGAGCATGGCTCATGGACTGCAGGATCGTTTCTGCATGGGGGAGCAGCTCGCGCCCTGCGTGCGTGAGATGTACGTGCTTGCCCTGGCGGTGAAACAGCCGGCTGCCGAGATCTGTCTCCAGGGACTTGATGGCGTGGCTGACGGCGCTCTGCGTGAGGTGCAGTTCGCGTCCGGTCTGCGTGAAGCTGCCGCTGCGTGCCAGGCGGACGAAGGCGCGGAGCTGTCGGGTGTCGATGGCTTGATCCATGAATGCTATTCATACATCAATTGAAAAACATTGCGCTTTGTTTCTGGCGAAATTCTGGCAAGTGGCTCGGCTGGTGCTGATATGTCGGGGCATGCAGCAGCTCTCCACAGTTCCAAAATCCACTTTAGCCGGGGTCGTTCAGCCAGTCCGCATTGGGTTCATTCCCTTGGTTGATTGCGCCCCACTGTTGGTGGCTAGGAAGATGGATCTGTTCCGCAAGCACGGTGTGCATGTTGAGCTGAGCTGTGAGGTCGGCTGGGCCACCATTCGGGAAAAGCTGCTCTACGGTCAGCTGGATGCGGTGCACGCCATTGCCGGTCTGGCGCTGGCCATGCGTCTCGGAATCAGCGGCCCGCCATGCCGGGTGGTCGCTCCCTTTGTTTTCAATTTGCACGGCAACGCGATCACCCTCAGCAAGGATTTGTGGAATCGCGGTGTGCGTGATGCCGCCAGTTTGAAAAAGCTCATCCGCAGCGCCTTTAGCCGCCGCTTCACCTTTGGCATGGTGTCCCGCTACTCCTCCCATAATTTTCTCCTGCGTCAGTGGTTGCAGGCAGGCGGCATTGATGTCGAAAAAGACGTGCGCATCGTCGCGCTTCCGCCCACGCAGATGGCTTCCAGTCTGGCGGCAGGTCTCATTGATGGTTACTGTGTCGGTGAACCTTGGAACTCCTACGCCGTGGATCAAGGTATCGGCTGGATCGCTGCCACCAGCGAACAGCTGGCCCCAGGGCACCCTGAAAAAGTCCTGCTCACCACTGAGCGATTTGTCAGTGCTCATACGGCAGAGTCCCAGGCGATCATCAACGCGCTAAAAGAGGCCTGTGAGTTCTGTGATGCCAAGGAAAACCGCCCTGAAGTCGTGCGGGTCCTTGCTGAGAGCGGCTACTTTTCCGGATCAGAGAAAATTTTGAAACGCTCGCTGGTTGGCCCCCTGGATCTCGGCTTCGACAAATCGGTCGCTGTCACGGATTTCCACATCTTCCACCGTCGTGACGCCAATGCCCCCCTGAGTGGGCGCGGACGCTGGTTGCTCGATCAGTTCATCGCCCACGGTCTGCTGACCAGCAGTCAATACACCGATGCCGCCACCGCATTGCTCGAAGCGTGGACCGCCGAACTCGAATTTCCCAAAGCCAAAGCTGCCGCACGCACCACCGCCAAATCCAACAAACGCTCCAAACTCGTTCAAGCATGAATCCATCCTCTCCACTCACACGTCGTTCCATTCTGCGCACCGGTGCCACCGCTGGTCTCGGCGCATTGTTCTCAGGTCTGCCTCAGGGCTGGATCGGCTCCGCCTATGCCGATGATTCACCCGAGTCACCCGACATGAAGTTTGGCATGATCGCCCTCACCGATTGTTCCAGCATCGTCGTTGCGCATGAAAAAGGTCTGTTCAAAAAATACGGCATCAATTCCACCGTCAGCAAAGGCGCAAGCTGGGCGGCCATCCGTGATTCACTGAACAATGGTGACATCCAGGCCACGCACATGCTGCTAGGCATGCCGATCGCCAGCACGATGGGCCTCGGCGGCGCGCCAAAGAAGCCGATGATTGTGCCATGGATCCTCAATCGCAATGGCCAGGCCATCACGCTTGCCAACACCTTCAAAGGCAAAGTCGCCGACGATCCGAAGGCACTGAAGCCGTTCGTGGATGAGGCCAAGGCCAAAGGGAATCCACTGACTTTCGCCATGACGTTCCCACCGGGAACGCATGCGATGTGGATGCGCTATTACCTTGCCGCCGGCGGCATCAATCCCGGCGATGCCGCAGGAGCTGGTGCAGATGTTTCCCTTATCACGGTGCCGCCGCCACAGATGGTGGCGAACATGAAGGTGGGTAAAATGGACGGCTTCTGTGTGGGTGAACCCTGGAACGCGAAGACCATCGCCGAGGACATTGGCTACACCTCCATCGCCACACAGGGCATCTGGAAGGATCATCCAGAAAAAGTCTGCGCCTTTAGCGAAGAATTTGCCGCGAAGAATCCGAAGACCGTCAAAGCAGTGCTCAAGGCGCTGCATGAGGCCAGTGTCTGGCTCGATAAGATGGAGAACCGTGAGGAGCAGGCGAACATCGTCAGCGCCGCGACCTATATCAACTGCCCACCCGAGGCGATCCTCGGCCGTCTTCAGGGAAAGTACAACATGGGTGACGGCCGCAAGTTCAAGGACCCGAACTACATGATCTTCAGTGATCGCAACTGCAACTACCCGCAGGCCAAGTATGCCAAGTGGTGGCTCACTCAACTCCGCCGCTGGGGCTTCGTGGATGGCGCACCCGATTACGAAGGCGTGGCGAAGCAGGTCATGCGCTCGGACATCTACGAAGAGGCCATGAAGGAAATCGGTTTCGTTCACGGGGGTGTCGATGAAAAGCCCGAAACGCTTTTCGACGGTGTCACCTTCGATCCGAAGACCGACCTCGAAGCCTATGCCGCGTCCTTCTCGGTGAAGACGCTCAAAGCTTAATCCAGACCGCATAGCCGCATTATGCACCTGATCCAACGCTTCAAACTCGACTCCATCATCCTGCCGCTCGGCGCGATCTTGGTCTGCTGTCTTCTCTGGTATCTCATTGCCGGAAAGTCCGTCATCACTGAAAAGATTGATGACTTTGGTGACAAGATCAAAGTCACGAAACGTGCGGGCCTTTCCGCCGATCTCCCGACTCCGGTCGAGACATGGACGGCAAGCAAGCTCTACATCACGGAGCCGTTTGCCAAGCGAGGAGAGTTGGATCAGGGCATCTTGCGGTTCACCTGGACATGATTCTCTTCAGTGGTGTCAAAATAGTAAATGGCGATGGCCGCACAACCTTTGGCGCTTCGGATGCTGCTGCTCTTTTCACCATCGCCATCTGCGCCATGTGGCCCACCGTCATGAATACAGCAGTGGGGGTGCGCGCCGTGCCGCAGGATTATCTGAATGTGGCCAAGGTGCTCAAGCTCTCCAGATCGAAGACTCTCTGGAAGGTGCTCGTGCCTGCCACGCTGCCTTACATGTTCACCGGCTTCCGCCTGAGCCTGGGCATTGCCTGGCTGGTGATCGTGGCGGTGGAAATGCTGACGGGCAGACCCGGTGTGGGCGGCTTCCTCTGGCAGCAATACAATGCCAACAGCTACGCTCACATCATTCTCTGCATCCTCACCATCGGCGTCGTCGGCTACGTCCTCGACCGCCTGATGAGCGTCGTCGAATCGCGGTTCAAGACCGCCTAACCCTCAACTCTGATCCAGATATGCCGCTTATCGAAATCAAAGGTGCCTCCAAAGGCTTTGGGCTTCCGGGCAGTCGCACGGAAGTTCTCAAGGACATCAATCTCTCCGTCGAGGAAGGGGAGTTCGTCGTCATCGTTGGGTATTCGGGGTCGGGTAAATCGACGCTGATCAATCTGCTCTCCGGCTTGGTCAAACCTGACACGGGAACGGCCCTCATCGAGGGGAAGGTGATCACGGAGCCGGGTCCTGATCGTGGTCTGGTTTTCCAAAATTACTCGCTGCTGCCTTGGCTCACAGTGGAGGAGAACATTGCGCTTGCTGTCGATGAAGTATTCAAAGACTGGACTACTGAGCAGCGCAAAGAGCACATCGCGAAACACATTGCCATGGTGAAGCTCAGCCATGCGGCGCACAAATTGCCCAAGGAACTCTCCGGCGGCATGCGCCAGCGCGTTTCGGTGGCTCGCACTCTCGCCATGAACCCCAAAGTGCTGCTGATGGATGAACCATTGAGCGCACTCGATGCACTCACCCGAGCTCAGCTTCAGGATGAGATCAGCGAAATCTGGATGCAGAATAAAACGACGGTCATCTGGATCACCAATGACCCCGACGAAGCCATCCTGGTGGCGGACAAAGTGATTCCTTTGCTGCCCACCTCGCCAGCGACACTCGGCGAGACCATGATCGTGGACATTGAGCGGCCGCGTGACCGCAAGGCGATCAATCACGATCCCAAGTTTAAAAAGCTCCGCGCCGAACTCATCAATACCCTGCAACTTACACCAACTCGCTGCAGTTTCTCAATCGCACCGGACCGAAGCGCCGCAGCGACAACAAGCGTGAAGAAGTGGAGGTGGCAGCATGAGCGCGATCCTCCCCATGCTCGAACTGGATCGTCTGTGGAAGACCTACGACACCCCGAAGGGGCCGATGACGATCGTCAAAGACTTCAATCTCAAACTGAAGGCGGGCGAGTTTGCCACGCTCATTGGTCACAGTGGCTGCGGCAAGAGCACCGTGCTCATGATGGTCGCAGGCCTGAGCGATCCCAGCAATGGGAACATGATCCTTGCCGGTCGCGAAGCCAGCGGCCCTGGTCCGGATCGTGGCATCGTGTTTCAGTCGCCCTGCCTGCTGCCATGGATGACGGCCTTTGAAAACGTCATGCTCGGCGTGAACCAGGTCTACTTCACCGCCAGCAAAATGGAGCGTCGGCAGATGGCGGAATATTACCTCACCATCGTGGGTCTTGGCGATGCGATGCACAAGTATCCCGGTGAACTCTCCCAAGGGATGCGCCAGCGCGTGGGCATTGCCCGTGCTTTTGCCCTGCAGCCCAAGATGCTGCTGCTCGATGAGCCCTTTGGCATGCTGGATTCACTCACTCGCTATGAGTTGCAGGAGGTGCTTCTGGAACTGTGGCGCCGCAACCGCATCACCACGCTGATGGTCACGCATGATGTGGATGAGGCGATCTTCCTCTCTGACCGCGTCGTGATGATGACTGACGGTCCCGAGGCGGAAGTCGGTGATATTTTGCAGATCCCCTTCGAGCGCCCACGCAATCGCAAACAGATCATGGAAGACCCGCGGTATTACGAGCTGCGCGAGCGCCTCATCACCTTCCTCAACGACAAGTCGCACATCCGTCCCAGCCGGGATCCGAAGTTTGTCCCATCGCCAGACATGGCCGCCGAACTGGCCACCCATGCCGCCCCTTTCCCTGCAGCCGCCGCTTAGCCGAATCAACAACGCACCCCCTCCCATACCCACATGAAAAGGCTACTCACGCTTTTGCTCGCGACTTCATCGCTCGCACTCGCCCAAACCCCCGCTCCGAAAACCACGGCTCCCACTCCAGCGCCACTCCCCGGCTTCACGCTGGCCCCTCCGCCTCCCACGTATGCTCCCATGAAGATGGGCAAGCTGACGGTCGATGTGCAGGAAAAGATGCGCTACGAAATCCGTGACAACAACTTTGACTTCAACAGCGCCGTCAACAGTCCGCAGGACGCTGCCTGGTTACTTCAGCGTTTTCGTCTCGGACTTGGGTATGATTTGAATCCATGGCTCAAGCTCTATGTGCAGGGACAGGACGTGCGTGAGATCGGCGGCAGCCGGGCGCGCCAGATCGGAGTGAACGGGGCTGAAGGCGATGATGTCTTTGATGTCCTAAAGGCGTACATTCAGATCGGAAATCTCAAAAAGGGATTCAGCTCCGTCCTCGGCCGCCAGTTCCTCTCCTATGGCGATCAACGTCTCCTGGGGCCTCTCGAGTGGGCGAATCAAGCTCGCACCTTTGACGCCTTTAAGTTTCGCTACACCGCGAGCAAGTGGTCCCTCGATCTTTTCACCGCCAGCCCGGTGAACTTTGCCAACAACAAATGGAACAAGTCGGACTTCATTGATCAGTCGGATCATCGCAACGCCTTCATGAGCGGAGCCTACCTGAGCACGCTCTTTGTGCCCTTCAACACCACCACGGATTTCTATGTGTTTCACAACCGCGACGATGGTACGGCAGCCTTCGGTGCGCCTACCGGTTCGACAAGTTTTGTCACTCTGGGTACCCTTTGGAAAGGTGATCCGAAGAAGCTGCATGGCTTCGACTATGACACCGAGATGGATTTCCAAACCGGCAAGGTGGGTGGCCGTTCTCTCACCGCTTACGCCGGTCACTGGGGTGCTGGCTACAACTGGCTGAAGCATGCATGGAAGCCACGTTTTGGTCTGCAATACAATTATGCCAGCGGCGACGGTGATCCTAACGACGGTAAGATCGGCACCTTCCAGAACCTGTATCCGACGAACCACATGTTCTACGGTTACATGGACACCACGGCCTGGATGAACGTGCACAACCCCCAGGTGAACTTCAGCTTCATGCCGACGCCCAAGCTTAAGGTGATGCTGGACTACCATCTTTATTGGAATGCCAACAATGCCGACGCCTGGTACCGTGCCAATGGCGCCACCAAAGTTCGCCCTCTCAGCACCGCTGCTAACAACGCGAGCAGTTTCCGAGGGCAGGAGTTTGACATCACGATGAGCTACAAGCTCAACCCGCACGTCGCCTTTCTGACCGGCTACAGCTACTTCATCGCTGGTGATTACCTGCGACAGACCGGCGCGGCTAGCAATGCCCAGTTCGGCTACGTGCAGGTGCAGATCGATTTCTAATTTTAATTATTCTCAAGCCGCTCTGACAGATGAAAATCGTTCCTTTCATTCCCGAAAATGCACCTTTCAGTGTGGAGCAGCGTGCCTGGTTGAATGGATTCCTTGCTGGAGTCCTCAATCGTGGCGCTGCCGTCAGTGGTGCAGCATCTGCGGAAACAAAACGACCATTGCTCATCGCCTTCGGCAGTCAGAGCGGTAATGCGGAAAGTTTGGCCAAGCGGCTGGCCAGGGAAGCATCGGGTCGGGGTTTTGCAGCGCGCGCTGCAGGCCTCGACTCGTTGCAACCCGCCGACCTCATCAAAGAACAAAACGTCCTTCTCATCACCAGCACCTGGGGGGAAGGGGACATGCCCGACAACGCCGTGTCCTTCTGGGACAGCCTCAATCAGAACGGCAGCAGCCCAAAGCTGGATGGCGTGCAGTACAGCATTCTCGCGCTTGGGGACAAAAACTACGGTGACACCTTCTGCCTTGCCGGCAAGAAACTGGACACACGCCTTGCAGAACTGGGCGCAAAGCGCATCGTCGATCGAGTCGATTGCGATGTGGAGTTCGACGATCTCGCGAAGAAGTGGAGCGCCAATGCTTTCACGGTCTTGAGCGGCGTGGACGCACCCGCATCTTCTATCGCAACCGAGGCGGAGGAAGAAGCAGGCTATAGCAAAAAGAAGCCGTTCCCAGCCAAGCTCATCGCCAACGTGCCTTTGAATAGTCGAGGCAGCAGCAAGGACACCCGGCACATTGGTTTCTCGCTCACCGGCAGCGACCTGACCTACGAGGTCGGAGACGCGCTGGGGGTGTTTGTGCAAAACTGCCCGAAAGTGGTGGATGCGGTCATCGCTGCGCATGCCTTTGATCCACAGGTGGTGGTGGCTCTGCCCGATGGTGGCAGCGCACCGCTGAGAGAGGCGCTCATCAAGCACTATGAAGTGAGAAACCTCTATGGAAAAGGGCCTGAGGCCAATCTGGCGCTCGCGGCGTTCATGGAAAATCTTCGCAAGCTTCAGCCTCGCCTTTACTCGATTGCCTCGAGCATCAAGAAGCATGAGAATGAAGTCCATCTCTGTGTCGCGGCGGTTCGCTACAGCAGCGACGGGGTGCCTCACAAGGGAGTGGCTTCTACGTTCCTCGCCGATCGTCTGCCACTCGACGCGACCACAGGCATCTACTTCCACGCAGCGAATCATTTTCGCCTGCCAGCGGATCTCACAAGGCCCGTCATCATGGTCGGTCCGGGGACGGGCATCGCGCCGTTCAGGGCCTTCCTTGAAGAGCGTGAGGCTACTCAGGCTTCAGGAAATAACTGGCTGTTCTTTGGTGACCAAAAGCGCGCCAGCGACTTCCTCTACCATGACCAAATCATTGAGTGGGTGCAAAAAGGGCACCTCACACGGCTGGACACCGCCTTCAGCCGCGATCAGGAAGAAAAGATCTACGTGCAAACCCGCATGCTGCAGGCTGCCAGCGAACTCTGGCAGTGGCTCGAAGAAGGTGCCCACTTTTATGTGTGTGGCGACGCCAAGCGCATGGCCAAAGATGTCGATGATGCCCTGCACAGCATCATCCAAACCGCCGGTGGCAAGACGGCCGAAGAAGCCTCCGCCTACGTCAATCAAATGAAAAAGGAGAAACGCTATGCCCGCGATGTCTATTGAACCACTCCCCGCTGTGCTCCCGATGGATGCAGACTTCTCCGGCGAGCAGAAGCGCTATCTCGAAGGCTTTTTTGCCGGTATTGCTGCTGGCGGAGTTTCCTTCGGCGACCTGGCTCCCGTTCCTGCTGCTGCGCCCGTGGGGCCTGCGTTGGACGACCTGACCAAGGAAGAGCGCATCAAGCGCGAGCTTCATCCTTTTGATGCCATCGAACAGCTCGTCATGGATGCTCGGTGGAATTCCAAGCCCGAGCCGGAGTCGGTGTTTCGCTACAAGTGGAACGGTCTCTTCTGGCTCAATCCTGTGAAGGACGGCTACATGTGCCGGCTGCGCATTCCTGGTGGCATCGTGAAGAGCTATCAGCTCCGCGAACTGGCTGCCATCGCTCGTGAGCTCACCACTGGTTACATCCAGATCACCACGCGGAATAATTTTCAGATCCGCCTCATCGAGCCGAAGAACTGCCCCGAAGTGCTGCGCCGCATCCAGGGCTGCGGCCTGCATTCCAAAGGTGCCGGTGCTGACAACATTCGCAACATCACGATGAATCCGTGTGCGGGTTACGATCCGCATGAGCTCATCGATGTGCGCCCGCTGGTGAACGAGCTCGCGACGCTCATCATTGCTTCCAAGGAGTTCTACGATCTGCCGCGCAAGTTCAACATCGCCTATGATGGCGGTGGCCTCATCTCAGCGGTCGAGGACACCAACGACATCGGTGCCAGCGCGGTAAAAATCGGGGAGAACAGTGACGGCATCGAGCCGGGTGTGTACTTCCGCATCGCTTTGGGTGGTGTCACGGGACATCAGACCTTTGCCAGTGACTGGGGTGTCATCGTGAAGCCGGAACAGTTAAACGATGTCATGGTTGCCCTGCTTCGGGTCTTCATTCAGTTCGGTGACCGCACGAACCGCAAGAAGGCGCGTTTCAAGTATGTGATAGAAGACAAGGGGTTGGATGGCGTGCTTGCCGAAGCTGAGAAACTGCTGAAATTCAAACTCACCCGCCTCGCGCCCACGGCTCCGTGCCAGGCGAAGCGAGAGTTCTCACAGCAGGGGCATTCCCACGTTGGCATGTTTCCACAGAAGCAGGGCGGCCTGGTTTACATCGGTGCCAGTGTTCCAGTGGGGCAGATGACGGCCAAGCAGCTCCATCGCATTGCAGATCTTGCTGATAGCTACGGTTCGGGAGAAATTCGGCTCACGATCTGGCAGAACTTCATCATTCCGAACATCAAGACGGCCTACGCTGCCACCGTGGCGAAGTCACTGAAGAAGCTTGGCTTTCCCAGTGAGCAGTCGAATCTCAAAAGCGGCTTCGTAGCCTGCACTGGCAACAAGTACTGCAAGTTTGCTGCCACCGACACCAAGGGCCACGCCATCTCCATCATGGAGTATCTCGACAAGCGGGTGAAACTGGACAAGCCGGTGAACATTCACTTCACCGGCTGTGCCCACTCATGCGCCCAGCACTTCATGGGAGACATAGGCCTGCTCGGCGCCAAGGTGAAATCTGAAAGCGGCGAAGGCTACCACATCACCGTGGGCGGTGGGTTTGGTGAGAACCGCAAGATTGGCCGCCAGATCTTCAGCGGCGTGGCCTTCGAATCTCTCGGCTCCACCCTGGAGGCGATGCTCAAAGGCTACCTCGACAAGCGCAGCGCAGAGGAAACTTTTCATGCCTTCTGCAATCGGCACACGGTCGGTCAACTGCAGGAGGTGTTCAGCTCTGAGTCATGATGTGCGATCTGGAGCGCTCGATCTCAGCTGGCGGCTCTGCCGTCAGCATCATCGACGCGGCACTGCGCGAGCAGCAGACATTGCGCACTCCGGTCGCTCTTTTCTCCGACGAATACGATTCTAAATCAGTGCGTGATCGCTTCACGCATCTTATCCCGCTGAGCAAGCCTGACCCCGGTGAGCAGTATGCTTTTGAGGTCAATTTGGACGCCTGCACCGGCTGCAAAGCCTGCGTGGCAGCCTGTCATTCCCTGAACGGACTCGATGATGGTGAAAGCTGGCGCGACATGGGCTTGCTTGTTGGCACACGGAAGCAGCCGTATCTGCAAACCGTCACCACCGCCTGCCATCACTGTGCCGAGCCCGCCTGCGCGGAAGGCTGCCCCGTGCTAGCCTACGACAAGGACGCTGTCACAGGTATTGTGCGGCATCTGGATGACCAGTGCATCGGCTGCAGCTACTGCATTTTGAAGTGCCCATATGAGGTGCCGAAGTTCAATCTGAAGCGTGGCATCGTGCGGAAGTGCGACATGTGCCAGGGGCGCCTTGCCGAAGGGGAAGCCCCCGCCTGTGTCCAATCCTGCCCCAATGAAGCGATCAAAATCAAGGTCGTTAAACTCAATGTGGTGCCGGATCGTGGCAGCATCATTACGGGGGCGTTTGATTCAAGCTACACGCGGCCTACGACGACCTATGTTTCCACACAGCCTGCACCCACTTCCGCCCGGCCTGCGGATGCAGGCCGCTTGGATCTGGATCATGGGCATGATCCGCTCGCATGGATGTTAGTTCTCACGCAAATGAGTGCCGGGGGCTTCATCGGTTGCGCCATTGCCATGTGGATGGATTTGATCACCTTGCAGCAGGCTGCCATGACCAGTGCAGCAGCCCTTGTTGTGGGGCTTGCCGGGGTGGCTTTGAGCACGCTGCATTTGGGGCAGCCATTAAAGGCCTGGAGAGCGTTTCTTGGCTGGCGCAAATCATGGCTGTCCCGCGAGATCATGGCTTTCGGTGCCTTGCCGCTCGGCGGTCAGGCGATTTTTGTTGCCTGGTGGCTGGGAAATTTTGAATGGATGCGGTTAGCTGTCGCGGGGACGGCAGTTGCTGCTGTGCTCGCTGTGTGGTGCTCTGTGATGGTCTATGTGGACACCCGCAGGCCATTTTGGACACTGACCAACGTCGCTGCCAAATTCCTCGGCACGATGTTGCTGCTGGGGGGCTTATTGTGCGCAGTCGTTTGGAGCTGGACCGGCATGGTAATCGCTTCGTGGGCCATGGCATTCTCGCTGGTGTGTCGTTGGAGTTTGTCTCTTTGGGAGATTTCCGGTTATCGGCGGGCCTTGGTCGATGAGAACTGTGTCTGGCACAAATCAGCGCGCGTATTGCAGAAACATCTCGCGAAGCAAATCGAGGCGCGGGGGCTGCTGCTCATCGCAACAGGCTTGTTGATCCCTGTAATGATCGCCGCTGGGGCCTCGGTGGGGTGGATGTTGAGCTTGTCGTTACTACTGACCTTTGGCAGTCAGTTGATGGAGAGGCTGTATTTCTTCACTGCTGCCGCAGGCTCAAAAATGCCGGGGAACTGACCATGAAAAAACTGCCCGCCATGACTCTGCGCGAATGGGACGGTCCGCTCACGGCTGATCTCGTGCGTGAGCCCGCCAGGTTTGGCCTGGGGCAGGTGCCTTCGCATCTGCTGCCGGATGCGACGACAACAGCGATCTGCGGTTTCTGTTCCACTGGCTGCGGACTCAAGATCCACCTGAAGGATGGAGCAGCGGTCAATCTCACGCCGGATCCCGACTATCCGGTCAACCTGGGTGCCGCGTGCCCCAAGGGCTGGGAGGCGCTCAGCGTCCTCGACGCGCCTGATCGTGCCAGGATGCCGATTCTGCATGGCAAGGAGGTCGATTGGGACACCGCGCTGCGCTACTTTTGCGACCAAATGCGCGCCATCCTGGATAAGCACGGCCCAGAGGCTGCCGCCTATTTGAGCACCGGACAGATCATGTTTGAGGAAATGGCGTTTCTGGGCGCACTGGCAAAGTTTGGCATGGGCATGATCCATGGCGATGGCAACACGCGCCAATGCATGGCCACCGCTGTGGCCGCTTACAAAGAGAGCTTTGGCTTTGATGCACCGCCCTTCACTTACGCCGACTTTGAAGAG
>JAPLUN010000272.1 GCA_026397715.1 Verrucomicrobiota bacterium | reverse complement strand
GAGGAGGCGCACTTTGAAGCGGGGTTTGTCCAGACCGGTTTTCTGCCATTCAGCGCCATCAAACTGCTCCGGGTGAATGCGCTCGATCCATTCGACGCCATGCAGGGTCAGAATGAGTGCGGCGACTTTCTGCGGATCTGCCAGATCGTCATAGGGAGCCTCGACTCGCCAGGCATTGCCGTCACGCACAAGGGTGAGCGGCACGTTTTCAGCGGTGAGGATTTCGATGCGGGTGACTTTCTCCCGTTCGAAACGGGTGGGGCCGCGCCTGACTTCACGAGTGTCTATGGCGGAGGGGAAGTAACGCTCGATGCCAAGGATGATCGCGCCCAAGGAGGCCACGAGCAGAAAGAGAAGAAGAGTGGTGCGTGCGCTCATGCGTCAAAGTCGGTGCTCATGCGGCCCGCCTGCTGGCCCAGACCATGAAACCGAAGCCGAGCACGGCGCCCGGCAGGGTGATGGAGGTGATCCAGAAGATCAGCTCATGCTGCTTGTTGGTGAGCTGAATGCGGTAGGAGTGTTTGGATTTGGCGGGGATGCCGATGAAGCTTTCGCGGTTCATCAGCCAATTCAGGCCGGCCGAGGCAAAGTCACGGCTGACGGCGAGCATGGTCTGCTTGTCCAGCAGGGTGGCGTTTGAAACCACCACCATGCGCGAGCTGTCCGCACGCTGGGTTTCGTCTCCCACGGCGCCGCGCTCGATGCTGGCAGCCACATAGATGGGAGGCAGAGTGTCCTCTTCGTCGGCGACGGGCAGTTCCTCCAGAAACTGCTTTTCACCCCAGTAGCGCGGTGCTGCAAGGATCAGCGGCTTGACGCTGATGGACTGCTCCTTGAGCGAGATGTTCTCCGGGATGATTTCCAGGGATTCCGTCTGCCCGGCCAGAGTGATGGCGGAAGAGGTCAGATGGCGGATGAAGGGCACCTCCTTGATGAATTCGCCCAGCACGGAGAATTCCTTCTTGGGGCCGGTGCTGGTGCTTTCCGCCATCAAGACGCGATCGCCACGGGGATGCAGGCCGTTGGCGGTGAGGAAGGCATTGAGGCGTGCGGTTTCACCGCCGGGATCGAGCATGATGAAAATGCCGGCCCGCTTGGACTGCCAGTAATTGTTGAGCATGACGATCTCACGTTCGGAAAAGTGGAGAGATTCACCTGAATGACTTCGAAGTTCTGCTGCCTGCCAAGATCAATGGCGGCGTTGTAGGAGTCACTCTGGCCCAAGCCTGAGCGGCTGCCTTTGCCGACGACGTAGTAGAACTTGCGAACGCGGCCCTCCACGACGGAGATGAGGGCGGAGGAGATGGCGTCTTCACCGCGAAATTCGATGATCTGCTTGTTGGTGCTGGTGCCCTTTTCCCGGACGACGAGCTCCTCCTCGGTGATGAAGCGCTTGTTGGCGCCGCAGCGGATGAGCACGCCGTTTTGAGCGAGCGAGAGGCCGGTGTCCGCCTTGAGCTGCTCGGCGCGCTCGATGTCGCGCACGGGATCAATGGAGCGAACCTTGATGCGCTGCCTGCCGTGCAGGTGGTATTCCTCCAGGAGAGACTGTACTTCGCCATACACCTTGGAATCACGGCCAAAGACGATGTTGATCTGCACATCGCGTGTCAGGCTGTCGAGGTATTTCAGGGTGGCGGGGCTGAGGGTGTAGTCCTGGCTGGGGCTGAGATCCCAGCGCCAGTAGTGGTAGTAGTTGAGGCGGTTGACACCAGCAAACAGCGCCAGTGCCAGAATGACTTGCAGGGCGACATTCAGGCCGATGCCGTAACGCTTCGGCATGGGTTTGGCGGCGGCGCTGGCTGGCGGGTTGTTCTGTTCGGAATCCGGCATGGTGTTGGATTTATCGGCTCACGGGCGCCAGCGGCGGAACTCAACCACGTGGTGGGTGAAGGAGAGGAACAGCAGCGACATGCTGAGGTAGTAAATGATGGGCCGGCTGTCGATGAGGCCGGCGGTGAAGATGCGGATGTGCTCAGTGGCGGCAAAGTAATTGACGATGTCCACGATGGTGTCGGAGATCTTGCGGCCCACGACCATGATGAAGATGCCCAGCAGGAAATGCATCAGGCTCAGGGTGAAGGAGATGATGGCGGCGACGATCTGATTGGCGGTCAGTGACGAGGCGAAGCAGCCGACGGCGAGATTGAACATGCCCATCACCACCAGGATGAGGTAGGCGCCGCCCATGGCTCCCGAAGGCAGCTCCACCTGTCCGGCGGAGATCCAATGGGCAAACTTGAAATTGAACAGACTGGGCAGCCACAGCACGCAGTAGACGATGACGGCGGCGAGATATTTGGAGCCGACCACCTGCCATGCACGCACCGGCGCGGTGAAAAGAGTCTCCAGCGTGCCCAGCTTTTTCTCCTCGGCAAAGAGGCGCATGGTCAGCAGCGGGAAGATGAAGAAGTAGGACAGCCAGAACCACATGGCGTGAAAGGTCCAGCTCACGATGGAGCCTTCACTGGGGGCATTTTCCAGCACGGATAGGGCCGCGCGGAAGGCGAAACCATTCAGCACCATCACCAGCGCCAGCACCACGTAGGCGACGGGGGAGACAAAGAAGGAGTGCAGTTCTTTCTTGAGCAGAATCCAGAATATCCTCATAGGACGTGGGTGGGAATGTCGGTGGGGGTGCCCGCGTTCATGGAAAGTTCGACGAAGACATCCTCCAGGGTGGGGAGCTGGAGGTGCATCTCGCGGATGCGCCATTTTTCCTTCATGGCGAGTTCCATCACTTGATCGCGCACGTCGTGATCGGGTTCCACCCGCAGGGTGAAGCGCCGCCAGGGATGAACGAGCAGATCTTCCTCGGTGGCCTTGCGCACGGCGTTGAGGGAGGAGAGTTTTTCCGCCAAATTTCCGGTGCCTTCGATTTCCAAATGCAGCAGCGTGGTGGACCGCAGCTGACGCGTGAGGTTCGCCGGCGTGTCATTGGCGCGGATGCGGCCCTGGTGGATCATGATCACGCGATCGCAGGTCTGCTCGACTTCATGCAGGATGTGCGTGGAAAGCAGCACGGTGTGCTTGGCCTTCAGATTGCGCAGCAGATCGCGCACATGGCGGATCTGCACGGGGTCGAGTCCGTTGGTGGGCTCGTCGAGGATGAGCAGCTTGGGCTTGTGCACCAGGGCGTCTGCCAGCGCGACACGCTGGCGGTAGCCTTTGGAGAGATTGCCGATGAGGCGCTTCCGCATGTCGGTGACGCCGGTGAGCTCCATGACTTCACCGATGCGGCGGCGCATGGTCAGGCCGGAGAGCCCTTTCAATTCGGCACGGAATTTCAGGTACTCTTTGACCCGCATGTCCATGTAGAGCGGGGCATTTTCCGGCATGTAGCCCACGGACTGGCGCACCTGGATGGACTGGTGAAAGACGTCAAACCCGCCCACGGTGGCCCGCCCCGAGGTGGCCGGCATGTAGCCGCTGAGGATGCGCATCGTGGTGGATTTTCCAGCTCCGTTCGGGCCCAGAAAGCCCACGATCTCCCCCGGTTCCACCTGGAAGGAGATGTTGTTCACCGCAGTGCGTCCGGCATACTGCTTGGTGAGTTCCTGAACATCAATCATGACTGGGAGGGAGAGGGGAGTGACTGGGTTGTGGTTAAGAAGTTAAATTTAAGCCTATGCGCGCCTGAATGACAATCGCAATGAGGCATTCGCAAAAATGAATGAGGGGTGGGGTATCAACCTGGTCCCTCAACGCCCCACCTCGTCATTCCTGCCAGGTCGATGGCTCATGGCTGAGGGCTCCCCGGTCGAGACCGTGGGCGTCAAGCTGTTGAATTGGGTTTGGAATCCGGCGTGTCTGAGGTATGCTCAGGCGGGAAATCCTCATCATGACCATCACCAAGCAGATTCCTGCCGAACAGATGCGCAGCCTTGATTTACATCAAGGCGACAGTCTGCGTATCGTGGCTGAAATGGGTTCCACCTTTCTGATTCAGATTGTGAAAGCTGCAGCACAGCCCCCGAAGACTAACAAGGGTGGGGCAGGGGCTTGGGCACGCAAGTACGCGGGTGCGGCAAAAGGCCAGGATGAACAGACAACGGAAGAGGTGCGCATGGTGCATTTTCAAGAAAAGTACGGGGTCTAACCTGAGATCAAATGCGCGTTTTTCTCGATACCAATATCCTTCTGGACATTGTCGAGCAGAGGCTGCCGTTTTACACTGCGAGCCAGGCAGTTCTGGATGAATGCGATCAGCGCGGGTTTGAGATTTTTGTGGCCTGGCACGGGATTGCGACTGTTTTCTACATCACTGCCAGGAAGCGCGGTGAGGTGTATGCTTTGGAGATGATTCGTGATCTCCTTGCCTGGGCGACTGTGGCCACGGTGGGGCAGGACGAGGCGCGGGAAGCTCTTGGCTATGGCATCACGGATTACGAAGATGCCTTGATTGCCGCTGCGGCAGCCGCCAGCGGCGTGGACTGGCTGGTTACCCGGGATGAACCCGGCTTTTTGAAAGGGCCGGTGCCTCCGATCAACCCCGGTGATTTTCTTCAAAAGCTGTAGCAACTCTTGAACCTTGACCGGCAATGCCGAGATGCTCAAACCTGCTTTTTACTCCGAGCGCGCCATGCGATTGAAGTTCGACACTGAGCATCTTCCTTGCCAGCCTCCTACTTCCCCGCCTCTCGTGTCCCCATGCCTTTGGGCAGCTTCATGAGGCTGTCTCCGAGTTCGGCGCGGATGGTCTCTGCGTGCTTCTGCAGGCGGGTCACTTCGTCCAGGTTTTGGGCGGCCACGTTCTTGGATTCGCTGAGGTCGCCGTAGAGATCGTAGAGTTCGGGCTGCTCGATCTTCACGGGCTTGTAGTTGACGGGTTTTCCGCCGGTGGCCTTGGGGATGTCTGTGGGCAGGCTGCGGTAAGTGTGTGGGAGCTGCAGCTTCCAGCGGCCGTCTCCGCTGCTGATGGCCTGAAGCTGATTTTGCTCGTAGTAGAAGGCGTAGAAATCGTGCGGGTTTTTGGCGTCAGGCAAGCCGGAGACGATGGGCCAGCAGTTGAGGCCGTCGATTTTGTGATCAGGCAGTTTCGCGTCAATGACGTGGGCGATGGTGGGCAGGAGATCGATGGTCATCATCATGGTGTCGGTGGTGGTGCCGGCGGGGATTTTCCCGGGCCATTTCATGATGCCCGTCACGCGGGTGCCGCCTTCCCAGCAGGTGCCTTTGCCTTCGCGCAGCGGGCCGGCGCTGCCGGCATTGTCGCCGTAGCTGAGCCAGGGGCCGTTGTCGGAGGTGAAGATGACCCAGGTGTTGTTCTCCAGGTCGTTCTCCTTCAGGGATTCCATGATCTGGCCCACGGACCAGTCCACCTCCATCATGACATCTCCAAAAAGGCCTTTGCCGGACCTGCCTTTGAATTTGTCGCTCACAAACAGGGGCACGTGCACCATGCTGTGCGCGAGGTAGAGGAAGAAGGGTTTGTCTTTGTTTTTCTCAATGAACTGCACGCCACGGGTGGTGTAGTCGGTGGTGAGGTGGGTTTGATCCTCGGGCGTGACATCGGCATCCACGACATGGTCGTTTTCGATCATGGGCAGACTGGGGTAGGCGCCCTTTTTGGCCTGGGGGTGGAAGGGCCACATGTCGTTCGAGTAGGGGATGCCGTAGTATTGGTCGAAGCCGTGCTGGGTGGGGAGAAACTGGGGCAGGGAACCGAGGTGCCATTTGCCCACGGCGGCGGTGGCGTAGCCTTTTTGTTTCACCAGCTCGGCCAAGGTCGTTTCATCAGCGCTAATGCCATGCTTGGCATTGGGGCCCAGGGCGCCGTGGATGCCCAGGCGGTTCGGGTAGCAGCCGGTGAGCAGGGCGGTGCGGGAGGCGCTGCACACGGGCTGGGCGACGTGAAAATTGGTGAACTTGCGGCCGTCGGCGGCCAGTTTGTCGATGTTCGGGGTCTGATAACCCTGCGCACCGAAGCAGCCGACATCAGCATAACCCATATCGTCCATAAAAATAACGACGATATTGGGTGGGGAAGACGCCGAAGAGGCCGCTTGTGGGGCGAGAATCAGGGCCAGGATGGCAGAGAGCAGGAGGCGCATGTTTGAAATGGGTTGGGCGTGAAGGAAATGGGAATATTTCGGCCCTCATGAAAACGCCTGAGAAAACTGCGCACTTCCACACAATTTTTCTGCTTGCTGATTCCTAGCCGTCCTTTATGATCCGCGTCCTTCCCGGACAGAATTAGCGTTTTCACGGCGAGAGTGGGGTCCTCCCCGCTCTTTTTTGTCTGGTGAAAACACGAATTTCATATGATCAGCGAACTCAAAGCCCTCTTCGACTATTACGAAAAAGAGAAAGGTATCGACCGTGCAAAAATGGTCGAGGCCCTGTCACAGGCATTGCTCGCCGCCTCCAAGAAAAGCATCGGTCCCGCCCGGGAACTGCGCATCGACATTGATCCTGACAAAGGAACCATCAAAGCCTTCGCCAAACTGATCGCGGTGGAGACTGTCACCAACCGCTGGGAGGAGCTTCAGCTCGAAACGGCCAAGCGCTTCAAGAAGAGCGCCGTGCTGGGTGATGAGATCGAAGTCGAAGTCACGCCCAACAACATGGGCCGCATCGCCGCGCAGACTGCCAAGCAGACGATGCTGCAGCGCCTCCGCATGGCGGAGAAAGAAAATCTGTACGAAGAATTCAAGGACCGCACCGGTGACGTCGTCAGCGGCGTGGTGCGTCGCTTTGAGAAGTCCGACGTGATCGTGGACCTCGGCAAGTTTGAAGGCGTGATGACCTCCAAGGAACGTGTGTCCACCGAGGACTACACCCCCGGAGACCGCATGCGCTTCTATGTGAAAGCCGTGGAAAAGGACAGCGGACGTGGCCCTGAAATCATCCTTTCCCGTGCGCATCCGAATTTCGTGCGCCGCCTGTTTGAATTTGAAGTCAGCGAAATCGGTGACCGCACCGTGGAGATCGCCAGCATCGCCCGTGAAGCCGGCTACCGCACCAAGGTGGCCGTGCACAGCGCCGATGAAAAGGTGGACCCCGTGGGTGCCTGCGTCGGTCTGCGTGGTGCGCGTGTGAAGAACATCGTCCGCGAGCTGAACAACGAGAAGGTGGACATCATCCGCTGGAAATCTGATCCTGCTGAGTTCGTGCGTGAAGCCCTCAAGCCGATCAAGGTTCTTTCCATTTCCGTGAACACGGACAAGAAGGAAGCCCGCCTCACCGTGAGTGACGAAGACCTCTCGAAGGCCATCGGTCGCCGCGGCCAGAATGCGCGTCTGACTTCCCGCCTCGTGGGCATGGATCTCGTCATCGAGAAGGATGAACACGCCGCCGAGGTCTTCGAAGGCCAGATGGGCAGCGCGGTGCATCATCTCGTGGACGCCCTCGGCATCACTGCCGATGTGGCCCGCCTGCTCACACAGGGCGGCATGGGTGATCTCAAGACCCTGGCCACCGGAGTGGATGTCAGTGACATCGCCGAGGTCCTCGGTGGCGACGACGCCCTGGCCCAGCAGATTTTCGATAAAGCAGCAGCACATGCTTCCTCTCCTTCCAAGGAGTAGCCCCTGTGCCGCCATGACAACGATTTCAAACCAACCCCCAACTCACGACCAGCCAGCCTCCCACGCCGCTCGCCCGATCTTCTCATTCTCTCATGCCCAGCAAACCCTCCTCCGCCAAAAAGAGCAAGTCCCCCACCGACGAGGTCGTTGAGGCGGCTGTGCCTGCCGACAGCGCCCCGCCCAAAAAAGAAGTCAAAGGGAAGGTGCTGTCGTTGATTGAGGAAAAGAAGCCCCGGAGCAGAGGGCCGGTCAGAGGAGGCAATGCCTTGCCGCCTTTGGGAGCCAAAAAAGTCGTGGAGCCTGTGCCTGAGCCACAGCCTGTAGTACCCGCCAAGCCCACGCTGGACGAGCGCAAAGCCGCCGCGCTGAACCTCTTTGAGGATGATGACAAGCCGAAGGTGCGCCGCCGCCCGGTGGATGAAAACGCCCAGCACAACGCGCTGCCGCCCATCTCCCTGCTGAACGATCCCACTCCGCCGAAGCCGATCGTCCCGATCGTGCATGCCCCTCCTGCCGAGGTGGTGGTGCCTGAGTTTGAGGTCAGTGAGAGCGGTGAAAAAATCATCCACCTGAAGCCACCGATCGTGGTGAAGGATCTGGCGGACAAGATGGGCCTGAAGCCCTTCAAGATCATTTCCGAGCTCATCGCGTTCAAGGTTTTCGCCAGCGCGGACAAGGCCATCGACATCGAGATCGCCGAGAAAATCTGCGAGAAGCACGGCTACAAGCTGGAGCGCGACAAGCGCGAAAAAGGCGGCGGCGTCCACAAGGTGGAAGAAGTCATCGTCGAGCCTGTCGCCCAGGTCGTTGAAGAGGTAGAGGAGGACAAACTGGAACTCCGCGCCCCGATCATCACGTTCATGGGACACGTTGACCATGGCAAGACCTCCCTCCTGGATGCTCTGCGCAAGACGCAGGTCACCTCCGGTGAAGCCGGCGGCATCACGCAGCACATCGGTGCCTATTGCATCTGGCACAACGGCAAGCCCATCACCTTCATCGACACACCCGGTCATGCCGCCTTCTCGGCCATGCGCGCCCGTGGTGCCAAAGTCACGGACATCGTGGTGCTCGTCATCGCTGCAGATGACGGCATCATGCCGCAGACGAAAGAAGCTCTCAGCCATGCGAAAGCCGCTGGCGTGCAGCTCATGGTCGCGCTGAACAAATGCGACCTGCCTACCGCCAACGTGCTGCGCGTGAAAAGCCAGCTGCAGGACATCGGACTCGCTCCAGTGGACTGGGGTGGTGAGATCGAAGTCATGGAAGTCTCCGCGAAGAGCGGGCTCGGCCTCGACAACCTGCTCGAAACCATGTCCCTCCAGGCTGAAGTGCTGGAGCTCAAGGCGGACCCCAAGGCCTCCCCTCGTGCCACGGTCATCGAATCCTCCATGGTTGCTGGCAAAGGCCCTGTGGCCACGGTCATCGTCGGCCAGGGCACGCTCAAAGTCGGTCAGCCCTTCATCTGCGGCCCGCTCTGGGGAAAGGTCAAGGCGATCATCAATGACCGCGGCGAGTCCATCAAGGAAGTGCTTCCGGGCATGCCCTGCGAAGTCATCGGCTTCAGCGACATGCCGCATGTGGGAGACGAAGTCGTCGTCATGAACAGCGAGCGCGACGTGAAGAAACTCAGCGAAGAGCGCCTGGAGGAGATCCGCCAGAAGAAGCTCAACGTGCCGCGCCGCTCCACCCTGGAGCATCTCTTTGCCAGCATCGAGGACAGCAACAAGAAGGCCCTCAAGGTCGTCCTCAAGTGCGACGTGCAGGGCTCCGTGGAGGCTGTGGCCAAGTGCCTCACCGACATCAAGAGCGACAAGTGCAACCTCGACATCCTGCATCAGGAAGTCGGCTCCATCAACGAGTCCGACGTCCTGCTGGCCAGCGCCTCGGACGCCATCATCATCGGTTTCAACGTCAAGGTGGAGAACAAGGCCCTCACCGTTTCCAAGCGCGAGACGGTGCAGATCAAGCTCTACTCCATCATTTACGAACTCATCGATCAGGTGAAGGAAGCCATGGCGGGATTGCTCGATCCGCTCACCCGCGAGAAGGTCATCGGCCATGCCCGCGTGAAGCAGGTCTTCAAGGTGAACAAGGGTTCCGTCGGTGGTTCCGTCGTTACGGATGGTGTCATGAACCGCAAGCAGCGCGCCCGCGTGCTGCGTGACGGCCAGGCTGTGTATGACGGCGGCTTTGAAACGCTGCGCCGCTTCCAGGACGAAGTCAACGAAGTCCGCAACGGCATGGAGTGCGGCATCAAGCTCTCCGGCTTCAGCGACTACGTGGAAAATGACGTCATCGAGTGCTACGAACTCGAAAAAATCGCCCAAACTCTCTAACCGAACCTGGTTACAAGTTTAAAGTTTAAGGTTTCAAGTTGTCCGCGAAGGAGCTTTTCCGGTAACTTGAAACTTTAAACCTGAAACTTTAAACTTCTGTATGTCTCTACGAGTCGATAAAGTACGCGAGCTCATTCGCCGTGAGCTCAGCACCATCCTCGAGAAGGATTTCCGCAACGAAGGCTGTCTCGTGACCATTCACGACGTCAGCCCCACGCCGGACATGCGGCAGTGCTTTGTGTATGTGGGTGTCATCGGCAAGCCGCACCAGCAGGACGCGGCCCTGGCGAAGCTCGTGAAGGCCCGTGGGTTCATCCAGCGGGACCTCTACAAGCGCGTCAAACTGCGCAGCAGCCCCCAGCTTTTCTTCCGCCTCGACAAATCCGTCGAGCGTGGTGTGCCGCTGCTCAACATCATCGACAATCTCCCCCCGCCGCTGCCGGATCTTCCGGTGGAAGGTGAGGAAGTGAAGAAGGATGTGGAAGCTGAAGGCAAGGCTGGGAAGTAGAGTGGCGGTAGCATGGGCAATCCTGCCCGTGCCGAGCGCGCCGCTTACGGGCAGGATTGCCCGCGCTGCTTTTTCGCGCTGTAAGCCGAAGGCAAGGCTGGAAAGCAGGGTGGGGAGGCGTGCCAATGGAGTGACTCATTGCATGCATGATCATGCAGTCTTCTTCACTCAGGGGCTTGCATAGGATCCCGGAGGGAGATAATGCCAGGGCAGTCTGAGTTTTCCCCGATCGGTTGCCACGGAACAGCACCGTCCCCCGCGAAATCATTGACACCCCATCCGCCGGTCCCGTATAAGCAGGGCATGGCCAGCAGCATTCGCCTTCCATCCACGGGTGCTTCGTACCACCTCACGGCGATGCTGTCGGGTTCGGGCGCAGGCTTCGGCAGGGGCCTCGTTTTCAGCATGGGCCTTATCCTGTGCCTGTGCGGGGGCTTGATCGCGTGCTTTGCGGTGTTCAGCGCGCAGATGCGGCAGCCTGCGCAGGTGGTGGTTGTCGACCCTGCGGCGGCTGCGGACAAGGCCTTCAACGCGCGGTACTACCCGCTGTTCGATTGTCCGCGGTTTAGGTTTCCGACACTGCAGCAACGAGTGGAGCTCGCGTATACCAACTGGCTTAGATACATGGGCCCGCTGCCCTACCTGGACCCGCTCCCTGAAGACCTCCCCACGGGAGATCCTTCTCCCAAGACTCCGCTCTATCCCAGGACACCCGCAATCACTCCTGCGGTTGATGCCCAAGGTGCCGTTGAAGTCCGGTAACAGCGGAGTTCTTGCGTCTGGATTGCGCTTGATGCCGCGAATATTGCGCTCTGCTGAATCATGAGGTCTAAGGGCAGTGGGTGAACCGCCATTTGGTATGACAGACCTGTCTGGCTGTCTACGGTCCTTCCCCCTCAGAACCTCTCGATTCCCGTCTTTTTCACACTGCGCATGCTGGTTCCTCCCACGACTCATCCAGGGCTCGCCCGTTGGACCAATCTCTTCAGTCTTTTGGTGATCGGCATCGGGGGCGCGGCCATCGCCGGATGGATCTTTGATGTGTCTTTGCTCAAACGCATCGTGCCGGGGAGCATCGCGATGAAGTTCAATGCGGCGCTGGTGTTCCTCCTCGCGGGGCTCTCCCTGCGGGGCGCGGCGGCCTGCCGCAGCCGGTGCTGTCGGCGGATGGGGCGGATCTGCGCGGGCCTTGTCATCCTGATCGGTGCGCTCACGCTGGTGGAGCACATCTCGGGTCTGGATCTTGGCATCGACAATCGGCTGATTCAGGAGCCGGTGCGTGCGACGAGCAAGTACACCCCAGGGCGCATGTCATCGCAGACGGCCGTGAGTTTTGTGTTCTTTGGCGTGGCGCTTCTGCTTTCCGCCAGCCGCAGGAAAAGCTGGTGGAATGTGGTATCCCGCGCGCTGCTGGTCTGCGTGGTCTTCATCGCCCTGGCCAATCTGGTGGGGCATCTCTTTGGCTTCGTGTTTCAGGTGGGCATCAGCCAGATCACCGGCATGGCCATTCATTCCTCGCTGGCGTTTCTGCTGCTGTGCGCGGGCCTGTACTGCGCCCGGCATGAGTCCGGGGAGGCGAAGAACATTTTGTTCAGCGAGACCTCGGGCGGCATCATGGCGCGGCGGCTGCTGCCGGCGGCCATCCTGCTGCCGCTGCTGCTCGGCTGGCTCAGGATGGGCGGGAGCAAGGCAGGCCTGTATGATTCCCCTGCCGGTGCGGCGTTCTTCGTCGTCTGCACCCTGGTCTTCTTCACGGTGCTGGTCCTTGCCACGGCACGCCAGCTTCACTTGCTGGACCTCGCGCGGCGTGAGGCCGTGGACGCGCGTGATCGCACGATCGCGGAGCTGCAGCAGGCGCTCGATGAAGTGCGCACCCTGCAGGGGCTGCTGCCCATGTGCGCGTGGTGCAAGAAGGTCCGCGACGACCAGGGCTACTGGGACGATGTGGCCTCCTACATCGCCAGGCACACCGAGGCCAGCGTGTCCCACGGCATCTGTCCTGACTGCAGCAAGGTGCATTTCCCCGCGACGCAGACCGTGGTCAGTTCACCGGACGCACCCGCAGCTTAGGCTTCTCCGCAGGCAGATTCTCCAGACGAATCTGGGTGCCGATGATGTCGAGGGTGTCCCAGTGCAAGTGGACCGGGGGAGAAGAACTCACGGTCGAGGTGGGCGTATGATGACTGGCATGCATGGCACGCAGCGAAGGGAACGCATCGCGGAATGAAGCACCGCACGCAGAAAGCCTCCAGGAGCGCGGACCTCCGAGTCCGCAGCAGGTCGCTTTGACATGGCGGGTGTGGCTGCAGGCAAAACAGAGAAAGCACGAGGGCGCTGGTTGCGAAAGTGCGAGGTCGCAGGGGAGATGCGGAACCGCATGTGCTTGCGGTGTGCTGCGGACTCGGAACCGAAGCGCAGCGTAGGTAGCCAGCCGCAGGCTGCCCGAAGGGTGAGCGAAGCGAGGCAATTCCGCGCTCCTGGGCGTTTTCTTCGGCAGAGCACGGTGGGTTTTTCGGGAGGCGAAAAGGAGTGAAAAATACACCCCTCACCAAGCGCCCATTCCCACCTCCCATCCTTTCTGATCTTTTATCTGGCATTTGCGCCGGCAGGAGACAGCTATCGGCTTACCTCTTATGCCTGCCCTATACGCCCGTTATCCTTCGCTTGTGGACCGCACTGTTTTCATCACGGGCGGTGCGGATGGCATCGGCAGTGCGCTGGTGGAGCAGTTTGCGCGGCAGGGCAGCCGGGTGGCGTTTGTGGACAAAAACGTGCCGTATGCCCAGGCGACGATCCAGCGCTGCACGGACGCGGGCGTGGCGCATGCGCCGTTGTTTTATGAGGTCGATCTGCTGGACATCGCTGCACTGAAGACGGCCTGCGCGGCGGCGGTGCGGGATCTCGGCAGCGTGACCGTTCTCGTGAACAACGCCGCCAACGACGACCGCCACGAATGGCAGGACGTGACGCCCGAGTATTTTGACAACCGGATCCACACCAACCTGCGGCACTACTTCTTCGCCATCCAGGCCCTGGCGCCGCAGATGATCGCCGCCGCGCACGGCTCGGTGATCAACATCGGCTCCAGCAGCTACATGATGCAGGAGGATTTCTTTCCCGGCTACGCCATCGCCAAGTCCGCGGTGGAGGGCATCACACGCACCATGGCCCGCACCTTCGGCCCGCATGGCGTGCGTGTGAATACCGTGCTGCCCGGCTGGGTGCCCACGGAGCGGCAGCTCACCAAATGGTGGTCCCCCGAAGGCGAAGCGGGCACGATGAGAGATCAGGCGATCAAGCGCCGCATCATGCCCGAGGAATTCGCGCAGATGGTCCTCTTCCTGGCGGCGGACGATGGCGCCGCCTGCACCGCGCAGCAGTTCATGGTGGATGGTGGTAGGTTTTAGGGAGGAGGGAAGACGGCAGAGTGACGCAACCAAATGAAGTACTACCACCTTAGAGAAGAGCTGTTTGAAGGCCGCTGGCATATTGGTGACATCCAAGGAGTGGATGGCAGCAATCCATCATTTTTGGACAGCGAGCATCTGCCAGATATTGAATACACATCTGCAATCGTCCCAGATGGCTTTCGGACAGACTTCACTGTGACAAGCTTCGGAGTGCCGGTGTTGCATCCTCAAGTGGCCAAAACGTTGTTTCAAATTCTGCCCATAAAGGCTCAGCTCTTGTCACTCTCCTTGGATGATGGCACTCCAATGACCATCCTCAACACCTTGTGTGAAGCCGAATGCTTGAACGAAGCAGACTCAGATTTCATCAAATGGACATCCCAGGATCATCGGCCGGACCGTGAAGGGGAATATAGGCAGGTCACGAAACTAAGACTTCATGAAGACAAAATCGATCCGAGTTGGATGATGTTTCGCGTCAGAGGCTGGCCTGCAGCGCTGGTTGTGAGCGAAGCTTTCCGGGATGTTGCAGAGATGCTAGGCGTTACAGGAACAAAATTCATTCCACTGTTTGAATGAGATGCCGTTCCTGCCGGGCCTTGTAAAGGCCGAGCGGCAGCCCTCGAAATGGTGGTCCCCCGAAGGCGAGGCGGGCACGATGAGGGATCAGGCGATCAAGCGCCGCATCCTGCCCGAGGAATTCGCGCAGATGGTCCTCTTCCTGGCTGCGGATGACGGCGCCGCCTGCACCGCGCAGCAGTTCATGGTGGATGGTGGTAGGTTTTAGGTGGCGTGTTTTCTCCCGCCAAACGTCGGGTGCTGGGGATGAGCTGCGCTGCCTTTTCACTTTGCGGGGGTGATCCTGCATAAAACCGCAGGGCTGCGTGCGTACTGTCCGCGTGCCACATATCCTTTCTTTCATCCTCACCACACTCGCCCTTCTGCTGCTGGCCTCCGCTCACGCTGCCGATGCACCGCCGCAGGTCACCGTCAGCAACATCCGCCGCATCTTCCACAACGGCGAGCACAATGCCTTCACGGATCTCGTGCGCTTTCGCGGCCAGCTCTACCTCTGCTTTCGCAGCTGCCCGGACGGCCACATGGTTTTCAACACCGCCTCCGCCATCGTCATGCGCAGCGCGGATGACGGCGCCACGTGGACGCAGGTGCAGCGCTTTGCCGTCAAAGACCGCGACACGCGTGATCCCCACTTCCTCGTCTTCAAAGACCGGCTCTTCGTTTACACCGGCACCTGGTGGAGCGGCCCCGGCAGCATCGAGCCCAAGGACTACGACATGAACAAGATGCTCGGCTTCGCCACCTGGAGCGATGATGGCACGAAGTGGAGCGAGCCCGAGCTGCTGGAGGGCACCTTCGGCCTCTACATCTGGCGTGCCGCCGCCTCCGGTGGCAAAGCCTACCTCTGCGGCCGGCGCAAGCCCGGCTACGACATCGGCCCCAAAGGCGAGGGCGAGAAAGTGCAGTCCCTCATGCTGGAAAGCGATGACGGCCTCATCTGGAAAAAGCGCGCCTACTTCACCGAGACCGCCGGAGACGAAACCGCGTTTCTCTTTGAGAAGGACGGCAGCCTGCTCGCCATCGGGCGTCATGGTGGCAGGGGAAATGCCCTCGTCATTCGTTCAAGGCCACCCTTCACGGAGTGGAGCCGTCAAAGCCTGGATCGTTCCGTGGGCGGCCCGCTCGTCGTGAAATGGGGAGAGCACACCCTCGTCGGCGGACGCAAGACCACCCCGGAGACCGGTGCGAAGACCTCGCTCTGCTGGCTCGTGGGCGATGCCCTGCAAGAGTTCGCCGAACTCCCCAGCGGCGGCGACAACTCCTACCCCGGCTTTGTCACGCTCTCAGACAAACGCGCCGTCGTCTCCTACTACTCCAGCCATGAAAAAGGCGCCGCAGGCAAGACGATCACCGCGATCTATCTCGCGGAGCTCACGCTGAAGTGATGGCAGCAAGCCGGCAGTAGCACGGGCAATCCTGCCCGTGTCGGGCGCGCTCTTCGCGGGCAGGATTGCCCGCACTACTTCTCGCTTGAAACGCACGCCCCAACCCTCACTCACCCGGCAGCGTCTTCTTGATGCATTCCCAGGACGCCAGCACCACCTCATGCGCGGGGTGGGGAAGGAAAGCTCGTCTGAAAAAGCCTGCAACTCCGGAGCCGCCGCCTGGTGCGCTTGCGTCCAAGGAAATCCGATGATTCACCTGACAGCGCGACCAGTCACAGTGAAGGTGCTGCCATGCACAAGTTTGCTGACCCCAGTTCATTAAGCCAAGGGAGGAATCCTCGTGCTCTCTAAGGCGGCCCGCCAGCGCAGGAAACATCCAGGCGCGCCGCCGCATGCCGTGGCGCATGTTCGTCACAGCATCGGGCTGCGTTTTGCCACGCTGTTGAAATCGGGTCGTGGCGCGTGGGTGGCGTTCCTGGCAGTGCTGGGGCCGGGACTGCTCGCAGGGCTGTCGGATGCTGGTGCAATTTCATCTGATGGCCGTGCGCATCGGCGCGGCCACAGGAAAAGGCTTTGTAGGAATCATCCGCGAGAAATGGGGGCGCGGTGCTGGATACTTCGCTGTATGCGGACTGCTGTTTGCCAACTTCGGCACCATCTGCGCCGAGTATGCCGGCATCTCGGCAGCGGGCGGACTTGTGGGCATTCCATCGTGGCTCAGTGCACCGGTGGCAGGCGTGCTGATATCGCTCGTGGTGGTGCTGGGCTCATTCCATCGCGTGGAGCGTGTGCTGCTGGTGATTTCGGCAACACTGGCGCTGTACATTGTGGATGGTTTTCTGGCCGCGCCGGACTGGGGAGAGGTGTGGCATCACTCCGTGGTCCCGCACATGCCGGTGAACGCGGCGGGTTGGATCGCCATAGCGGCTGCATTGGGCACGACGCTCGCGCCTTGGGGACTGGCCTTCATCCAATCCTATGCGGTGGACAAAAAGATCACGCTGGAAACACTGCGCTGGGCGCGGTGGGATGTGGTGATCGGCTCGGTGCTCACCGGCGTGATCGGACTGGCCATCGCGGTGGCCTGTGCCGCGACTCTCAACAAAGCGGGGGTGCATATTCAAGACGCTGGCGATGCGGCCAAGGCGCTGGAGCCGCTGGCGGGCCGTTTTGCCACGGTGCTCTTCGGAGCAGGCCTTCTCGGTGCATCATTGCTCGCGGCGGCCATCGTGCCGATCGCCACGGCCTACTCCATCGCCGAAGGCGTGGGCGAGCCAGCGTCGCTCGATCTGGACTCGCGTCACTTTCAGTGGTTCTACGCCGCGTTCATCGGGTTGACCATTGCATCGGTGAGCGTGGTGTCACTGCCGGGGCTGCCGCTGATCCCCCTGATCTACACGAGCCAGGTGGTGAACGCCGTGCTGCTGCCGCTGCACGTGATCGCCCTTCAACGGCTGGCGGGTGACGCATCCATCATGGGCGATGCACGCCAGGGTCCGTGGTCACGTGCGGCGGGCTGGGTGAGCATCGTTTTGATCATTGCCTGCGTCGCAGCTTTGGCCTGGAGCGGGATGAGCTGACAGCCAGCCGGATGGATGACTTGTCTGGAGTCCGATCCTTGCGGCATCTGCATCACTCGATCTCCACGCTTTGTCCCATGGCCGCCTCATCAATCTGGTGAAGCAGGAAAGTCTGCTGCGCCCCTGTCTTTTGGCCGAACGGTGCCGTGAGGTGAAGAACGCAAGCCGGCAGTAGCACGGGCAATCCTGCCCGTGTTGGGCGCGCTCATTGCGGGCAGGATTGCCCGCACTACTTCTCCCTTGAAACGCATGCCCCAGCCTTCATTCAGCCGGCAGTGTCTTCTTGATGCGTTCCCAGGACGCCTGCACCACCTCATGCGTGGGGGTGGGGAAGGAAAGCTTGTCTGAAAAAGCCTGCAACTCCGGAGTCACCGCCAGGCTGTGGCGGAGCTCCGCCACGAGAGCCGCCAGATCCTCCCGGGTGAAATACTGGTTCATGCTCTCGATGACGCACGCGAACCCTTCCGGCGTCGAGGGCAGAGCCGCTGTTTCACGTTCAAACTTGGCGATCTCCGCCTTCCACACGGCCAGATCCGCAGCGGTGATTCGCCCAGTGTAGCTGCACAGATAAGAGGCCACATGCAGCGGAGAGAAGCTGAAAGCGGAAAGCCCGCAGCAGTCGGCGACACACTCTTTCTCGCAGTAACTGATGAGCCCGGCGAGCGTGTCAGAGAATTGATAGGCGGCAGGCGTGGTCACAAGAAGTGGGTTGGAAGGGGCTGAGGTTCTTTGAGGATCAGTTTATCATGGCGCATGCATCTCAGCGTGATGCTCGGCCTGTCCTCCTTTAATCATGGATTTGCGGCCGCTGCGCCTGCGATATGACCGGCAAAACTTGTGATGAAACTTTTGAAACTGGTCATCTCACTCAGTCCTGTGAATGCACCGTCGCGTGATGCCGATTTGGGTGAAGCCAGAATGGTTGCGCTGGTATAGAGCTGCTCACGAACGAGCTTTTTGCAAAGGATGTTATAGCGGTCGAGATAGGATGCCTGCTGGAATTCAGGGAAGACCGCAAAATGTGGACATGCGTCCCGCACGGGAGAACGTGATTCTGGCGCATCCTCCACAAGCATGAGCCACCCGACGAATGGCTTTGCTGCTTCTTCGCCAAACGCTCCTTCACGATACGCGGTCCAAAAGTCATGTGCGGTGCCGATGGCCTCTTCGGTGCGGTTGTTGAAATTGTTTCCAAAGGATGGTCCCACCTGTGACTTGAACTCCAGAGCTGCAATCAACTTTCCCTTGTTCAGTATCAGCAGGTCCCACAGCTTGGTAGGCCTGAAATATCCGGGAAGAGTCAGGACTCTGCGCTCCAAATGAATCTCGGCATGCGAGAATCCATTGGCATGAACCAGATCAGTCACAATCTGAATGAAGCCATCCATGTTCTTGCCACCAGTGACTGCTCCACGGCTCCCTTGGTCCACTTTGCCTGAAACAAGCTGTTTTTGAGCTGCCGATTCACGGCCTCCCCAGAAAGCCTTGACCGCCAAACGAGCCTTCTTTTCGTAGTTTACTAAATCGAGTGCCATGGAAGTCCTTAGTTTGTTGCAATCAGTTCACGCTCTTTGGAACTGAGACCAAACATTTTCGCAACGATTTTATTGCAGGCTGTTTCATCACCGGATTCCGCTGCAGCAATCAGTGAGTCCTGCATAGATGCAGAAATGCTGGACCATTTTGGGATGCGGATACGACGAAGATATTGTGCCTGAAAGCGGAAGCAACCACCTCTCATTTTCGTTGAATAGGTCGCTACAAAGAGCCTTGCCAGACCTGACATCAGCACAGCCTGCAACGCTTTGAGATTCCATTCGTCTGACGTGATGAAATACAGATTGTGATGAGGATAGAGCTGGCCTTCTTCAAAAACCACATGTGCCCGGCCCTTGATGTCGGGGATGAGGAGTTTCGGCTGCCGCGCCAGACTCGGGGTGATCTTGTCGATGGTCCGATACCAGCAACCACCACTTTTCTGCGCCACATGGCGCTTCCTCAAGTCTGCACTGTGCTTTTCAAAATAGCTCTGCAATAGTGGAAATTTCTCAAGATCCACGATCTTGCCATCATCACCAAAAGGATTGACCACTCCGAGACCATGCCAGGTCACATGACCGGCATCAATGTCTCGTGTCATGACCAAAGGCAGCTTGCGGGACGGCTCAACATTGAGCTCATCCATCTTTCCGATAAACACGCGATCTGCGCCTGTCGCTACACCGATGCCCACCTTGCATCCTGCTTCTTCGAGCGTGGGGAAGCCAGCTTCCAGACGCCGCACCAGGCCAAGCCCCTCAAGAGAGTCCTCTTCAAGAACCCATGGCTCTGATCCGCCCACAACCGCAGGCAGTTCCTTCACCGCTCCATTGAGTTCTTTGCCGGTGCCCTTCAGCTTGCTAACCAGCAGCTTCAGTCCTTCAGCATTGATCTCCGGTCTGTGCGCGACCCGCGTAAAGACTCCTTTCTCTCTTGTGATGACCGTGATTGCAGGATACGCCGTCACCTCTGTGGTGAATGCCGGTGTGCCCACCATGTCCACATAATAGCGCAGATGGAAGTCACGGCTGACCATCTCCCTGAGAGGCCCTCCATATTTGTTCTTCATCCAGCGATCTGAACAGATGAAGGCCACTGAACCAGCTTCTTTAAGCAGGGTGAGCGCCTTCTCGATGAAGGGCACATAGAGATCCGCACGGTCATACATCGTCGAAAACTGCTGACGATATTCAAAAAGCAGTTCATTGGGAATCATCTCCTGCCGCACATAGGGAGGATTCCCGACAACCACGTCAAAATGGCCCTGAATTCGCTTCAAGAGGAAGTCGTCCTGATGCAGCCAGGCCTTCAAAAGCCGGTCTGCGGTTTCGGCCTCAAGATCCTGCTCCACCAAGAATTTTTTGAGCCTCTGCTTGGTGGAGTGGAAGGTATCACGGTGCACTTCGATTCCCACAAGTGCATTTTCGAGCTGGTCAGTGTTACGCTTCCCACTCCGGCTCCATGATTTAAGCAGCCTCGAGATTACCCCTTCAAGGAAATCCCCATGCCCAAAAGAGGGTTCAAGCACCCGCATTCCGCAAAGGTCCTTTTCTGACGTGTAACCGACAAGGTCCAGCATGAACTCCACGACCTCAGGTCGCGTAAACACGGCACCTCTTTCCGAGCCTGCGCTCAGTGACAGGCGCTCGACTGCACCCGCCATCAAGACAGCAGGATCAAACAGACTTGGAAGGGAGGAATTGAGCACTGAAATCATGCCGTTTCTAATGAGGCTGTTCGTTGTTCCGTCACAGCATAGAGGTTTGTTCAAAAGAACACTTTATCAACAGCCTTTTTTAAAGCGACAACCATCCTCCGTGCAAACGAGGCTCATCACTCAATGACCGCATCCAGCTCTGCCATGACTTCCTCGTGCGTGCAGGAGCAGGTTTTGCCGCTCTCACGGCGTTGCACGCGGGCGTCCATTTCTTCGCGCCAGTGGGGCGGCATGGAGTGCGCGCTTTGGAGGACGCTGGTGATGTCGAGGGCGTCGGTGGGCATTCTCGGAGTGTATCAGCCTGCGGCGTGGTTTTCAACTGAGGATGCGGCTCCATGCTGGCCGATCCCCGGAGCAAGCCGGAGGCTTGCGCTACGGCCAAGTACTTCCCGTGCTGAGGCCAGACTTCCACTGTTTCCACCGTTTCAACGGGGGGTGGTGTCACTCGCCGCACCTGACGGGGAGTGACTTCCACTGTTTCCACCGTTTCAACGGGGGCTGCTCTGTTCGCTCACTCCCAGGTGAAGGTGTAGGTGTAGAGCTGGCCGGTTTTGGTGACCTCACACTGCTGGCGGGAGACGAGGTGGGGGATGATCTCGCCGTAGAGCTTGGAGGCGGTGAGCGCGCCGATGCGTCCGGGATTGGCGGCGAAGCGGTGCGTCAGCTCGCTCCGGCTGTACACGGCCCGGTGCTGGCCGGGTTTGACACTGTGATCTCCAATGATCTGGGCCAGCAGCCATTCGGCGGTGTCCTCCACCTGGACGCGGCGGCTCATGCCTTCGAGCTGGATGAGCGCGTCAAGGCAGCCGTTTTGATGCGCCTCCGCAATCTCCAGGATGTCCGGGGTGATGCTGAAGGGATCGGTGATGCTGCCCCTGGCCCACCGGCATGCCTGGAAGATGATGGCCAGCTTCAGGCAGCGTGCGGGGGATTCATTCAGGCTGGAGAGCAGGCTCTCATCTCCATTGGTATATCCTGGTATGGATTCACAGCGGGCACGGTTGCGCTGCTGCAGGCCCACCCAGTAGTGCTTGGCGGCTTTGGTGAAGTTGTCCCTGCCCACGGAGCCTTTGAGGCTGGTCAGATTTCGGAAGAGGTCGGTGAGGTTTTGCAGGTCGTCTCCTTCCAGGCTTTCCGGCCACCAGATGTTCCGTGCCTGACGGGTGGCCACGTAGAAGCCGAAGCGGCGGCGCAGACCGCAGCCGGAGGCTATTTGATCCAGCCTGGCCACACCAAAGGTGCTGCCGATGCAGAGGCTCAGCGTGGCCTGCTCAATGTGGCGCTGGGATTCGCCATCGCCGTGGCTTTTGCCTTCACGCAGGAAGTTCTGATGCCAGGGTGAACCATCGTAGAGGCCCAGGTAGCGGGCGGAGGTCTCACGGCCGTAGGACTGCGACTCCCAGCTGCGCAGGATGGTGTTTCCTTCATCCTCAAACTGCAGGCGGTGGGGCTGCTGCTCAAAGGTGTCAAACAGGGCCGAGTCGCTGGCGTTTCCACCGATGAAGTCCTCCGGCGTGAGGAGGTGCCGGGCGATATTGATCGCTGGTGCAAAGGTGGTGCCTTTGCGCAGGCCGGCAGGACAGGCCACGAAGTTGTAAATCGTCAGCGGCTTCTGGCTGCCAAAGTTCAGGGTGACATTGGGCGTGAGGAGCTTGCCACACAGGGCCAGAATGGGCGCCACGATGAGGCCGTCCGGCAGCTCTGAGACGCAGCGAGTGAAATCACGGTAATCCATGAGGATGGAATCCTCCGGGATGGGGTGCTCGCGAGTTTTCTCATCACCCCGCGTTGAAATCGTTGAAGTGTCCTCCTTGGGCATGGCCGCAGACACACCAGCCCCCGTTGAAACGGTGGAAACAGTGGAAGCCTGCACGCGTGCTGCGGCTGGTTTGACAGCAGCCCCCGTTGAAACGGTGGAAACAGTGGAAGTCTCCGCGCTGGTGGCAGCAGGTGGCGCGTGCGCGCAGCCTCCCGCCGAAGTGGTGGATGATGCCGCAGTTTCTCCGGCAGCAGGCTCTGCGCGTGTAACTCCACTTGGTGAATTGGGAGAAGAGGGAGAAGTTTCTCCGCTGCGGGGCGGCTGGGGTTTGTACCAGTCGGGCACGGGAGCGTTCACGGGGCGCAGGTGGCGCGTCCAGTCGGCGGAAGGCCGGAAGGCGCGGCGGGCCTGGAGCTCGGCGGTGCCATCCGTGAGGGTAGGGGGTGTGGCGCTGGGATTGGAGCTGGAGTTCGAGTCGGAATTGGAATTGGAGTCAGAGTTCATGGTAGAAAAGTTGTCGGGTTCAGAGGATTCAGATGAGAGGAGATGTGGATTCATTTTCGGGTGGTGAAGAGGCCGTCGAGGATGGGCTGGCGCTCGGCCTCCGGTAGCTGGAGGACATCGCCGAGGTCTTTGCAGAGTTTGGGCAGGCAGTGCGCGGTGGCGTGCACGCCTGCGGATTGCAGGTCTGCCAGCCAGGAAGCTCCGGCGTCCAGGCCCGTCTCGTCCGCGTCCGGAATGATGTGCACCTCCTTGCCGCGCAGCTGCTCCAGCAGCGCGGCATCCCGCGCAAAGCGGGAGCTGGCGCTGGTGGCGGCGAGGATGCTCCACGCGTGCGCGGTATCCACCAGCAGCATGGCCGCGAGGCCCTCGATGAGGCCTATCGTGCCCTCCACCAGCAGCACGTGCGTGGTTTCGCCCAGCCAGCCCTGGCCGATGAAGGCGCCCTGGGAGCCGGTGAGATTGCGCGCTTTGATGCAGGTGCCGTCTCCTCTTTCCAGCGGCTGCCCGTCCAGCCGCCGTGCCTGCGCAAAGGTGCCCTCCGTGATGATGAGGCAGCGCTGCCCCTGCACCTGCGCCACACGTAGAAACCCGTGCCGGTGCGCGAGGTCCACCGCATCTGGCAAGATGCTGCGCAGCTCCGCCACGGTGCAGATGTCCGCCTGCGTGAGCGGGTGAAACTCCGGCCACTTTTTGCGCAGCCAGGTGAGGTCTTCGGCGGGGGCGGTGGGCTCTGAGACGCTTTGGGAAGTGGAATGGCTCTTGCAGGGCCTGTCCGGCCTGTAGGTCCTGTTTCCGGCCTTCGCGCCGTGGGCTTTCTGCCTACCCTGGGGCCTCTCAGCCTTCAGCAGGCAGCCCGCAGGCACTTTGGTGCTTTTGGCGGCGCAGCGCAGCTTGTGGCGCAGATCATGCTCCCGCCAGGGTGGGAGGCAGTCCTTGTTCCAGAGGCTGAGCAGGGGCAGGGCCTCCTCTTCGGAGAGTTCAAAGCCGCGCACCAGCGCCACGGCGGCGCGGAAGGCGGCGGCATCGCCCCTCTGCCCAGAGATGGAGACGGGCATCCCCGCCAGATAGGCGCTGGCACGCTTGGTATTGGATTTCATGGTGTGGTAGAAAGTGGTAATTTAGGCGCTGCGGGTTTCGGTGGTGGAAGCGGCCGCTGCGTTCAAGGCACCTTCCCGGGAGGCAGAGGCGGATTTTGCTGCGCCTGCCGCCCGCACCTCGTGCTGCTGCAGGGCGGCCCAGACCTTGGCGGGTTCAAAGCGGCAGAAACCACGGATCTTGATCATGGGCACCGCGCCGCTGAGCACCCAGGAGTGCAGGGTGCGGCGGTTGATGCCGAGCCGCTGCGCCATCTCCACCTGCGTGAGCAGTTCCACCGGCGGCGGCGGTGTGAGAGCTGGCTGGGTGGCGGTGAGGGCTGTGCTGGTCGTTTGAATGCTGGATTGCATAAGGCTGTCGTTTTGTTGTAATGGGTTCACTTGTAGTAAGATATGCTTCTAACTGGTGCCTTGTGGTATTATGCGGCCGTGCCGTGGCATGGATATGCCGGGTGGGCGCGGGGTCCGCGTGAGGTCGGGGCGTGGTGGGCCGGAGGCCGTTCAGGGCCGCCAGGATGTGTTCCAGGTGCGAATGCCAGAGTTCTTCACTGCCGTCTCTTCGCCATCTCTGCCGGAGGCCGCGTTCTTCACACCGGCCATCCTCAGGAATGAAGAAAGACTTGGGTCCCGATTTCGAAAGTCAAAAACTATTTCGGAAAAATGCAGATTCAGCGCACAGCGTTCGGAAAGTGGATGACAGGAAACGAAAACGTTGCGCGGCATTTGGCATGCAACCAGCCATCCTGCCTAGCGCGTTCCATTCAGCAAAGCACCCCATTCAATATTCATGATACTCCAAGCCAGATGCGAAATGACCGTGGAAACGACCGTCCCCGCCGCCACCGTGATGATGATCGAGCCCCTGTCCGGCGCGGCGCAGTTCATTCAGCACAGCTCGGTGAGCTTTGAACCGATGACGCCCCACGTCAAAGCCATCGACGTCTTTGGCAATGCATGCCAGCGCGTGGTATTGCCCGCAGGCACCACGGTCATCAAGGCGGAGGTCACCGCGAGCGTGCCCGATTTCATCGATGTGGATTACTCCGCGCCTTTCACCCCGGTGCAGGATCTGCCGGACAGCGTGCTGCATTACCTGCTGCCCAGCCGCTACTGCCAGTGCGATCTGCTGCTGGATCTGGCCACGCAGGTCATCGAAAACGCAGCGCCCGGCTACGGCCAGGCCGAGGCGATCCGACAATGGATCCACAACAACATCACCTACCAGTACGGCTCCAGCGGCCCCAGCACCACCGCGCTGGACACGGCGAACAGCCGCATGGGCGTGTGCCGTGACTACGCGCACCTCGGCATCGCTCTCTGCCGTGCCGTGCGCATCCCCGCCCGCATGGTGTCCGGGTATCTGTATCAGCTCGATCCCATGGACCTGCACGCATGGTTTGAGGCCTTCGTTGGCGGCCGCTGGTACACCTTTGACGCCACTCAAAACCAGCCCCGTGGCAACCGCATCATCCTCGCCTACGGCCGCGATGCCGTCGACACCGCCCAGCTCAGCGAATACGGAAACCTGGTGATGAAAGGCATGCACGTCCAGGTGGATGCTGCGCCGTGAGGCTGCTTTGAATTCACGCCTTGGAACTGCCTGATCAACCAGCGCCGCCAAAGCCAGGCCTCATCTCGATTCAAAAAGTCCTGTCGCCAGAGCTGTCTCGTACTCAGGGCGGGAATGGCCGGGGCAGCGACGCTCCAGCTCTTGAATCATCTCGTCACAGCGAGGTGCTGGTTTCACGGCCAAAGCAGCAACATGCTTCCATTTTCCATCGCGAATTTCGTCGGCAAGCTGGTAGGCTGTTTGTGCGAGAGTCATGTGTTGATTGGTCTCAGAGGTGCAGGGTAAACAAACGCCCGAGCAAACCAATCACATTCTGAAATGCATCGGCGTTTACCTTCGCATGTAGGAAATAGCGTTGATTCTTGCATCAGGCGTCCCATGCCGGGCATCCAAAGAGCCGCGCTGCTGCGTTTCCTGCAGCATGAACGAGAGCTTCCATCCTGCCTGGCGGAGTCTTCTCTCCGGTTACTCGCCCGCCACCTGCCTGGGAGGCCGTGTGGGGTTGGGATGGCCGGGAGATTCACCAAGTGCTGCTGCATCACGAAGAGTTCAGCGACGGCGTCTACTGGACCGATTTGAGCGCCCAACGCGTGGGCACCATCTCGCACTGGATGCCCATCGCCGAAAATCCCGACCAGCCGCCCCGTCCGCCAGACCGGTGGTCCAACCGCCATGACGGCCTCTTCCAGCCGCCGCAGGATTCCAGCTTCGTGTGGGCCTTCATCGGCGATGACCCGCCACGCCGTGCTCAATACATCGACGACCACTGGCTCGATCTCGACGGCCACCCTCTGGACGCACGCGGCCTCAAATGGCTGCGGGATCTGGAATACACGGATGCATTGGTGCGGGCGTGAGCGGCGCTCAAGTTAAGATGGGACATCGCGGAATAGAGTATCGCACAGGCAAAGTGCCCTTGGAGCGCGGGCCGCCGAGCCCGCAGCACGCCGCAAATACATGACGCTCCGAGGTCCTCTACCGCCATCCCTCGCTCGTCCCCAAAGCACTCGTGTTTGCGATGCTCTGCCTGCAGCCACACCCGCTGTCTAAAAGCGACCTGCTGCGGACTCGGAGGTCCGCGCTCCTGGAGGCTTTTGCCTGCGATCACGCTACACATTCAGCCGGAGTCCCAGTGGCTTTGATGGCTTGAAAATAGGCGAATCGAGCGGCATGCATCCAAGCATCATGTCTGGCAGCCACTTCACCGCCCTTGCCTTGATTTGCCTGACGCTTCTCAGTGGAGTGCCAACAGCCAGGCCGGCGGCGCTCCCGTCCAAGGCCGAGATGCCAGAGCAGGTCCGGCTGGCGTTCAATCCGCTGGCGGCAGGTGAGCTGAGTGCTGTAGAGGAGGAGCTGGAGCAGCTGCGCGAAGCTCCCCGACTAA
>JAPLUN010000098.1 GCA_026397715.1 Verrucomicrobiota bacterium | reverse complement strand
TGCCATAGCCCCTCCCCTTGTCATCCCGCACCCCCGGGAAAAGATGCCTTCATTGACAGGATTAACAGAATTCCAAGATTACAGGATTACAGGATTAGAGCAGAATAACTCTGCACTCTCAGCCCCACAGCCCCCCTTCAGAAAAAAATCCTGAAATTCTGTCATCTTGTTAATCCTGTCTAAAACCGCCACCAAACCACCCACCAACAATCCCTTCACCCACCACCCACCCGCCTCCGCTCAATCTTCGGCTTCATCAGCTCCCTCAAAATCAAATTCGGAAACCGACGGCTCGGCGTGATCGCATAGAAGCTTTCCTTGATCTGCGGAAACTTGTGCCGCTCCACCAGCTCCCCGCTCTCCAGCTCATCCTTCACGACCACCGGCGGCACCAGCGTCAGCCCGTGCGTCTCACGCGCCATCAGTCGCAGCATGGCCATGTCATCCACTTCCGCTGCGATGATGGGCCGGATTCCCGTCTGATCCATGAGCACATCAAACGCCGTGCGGATGCTGCTCTCCAGGCTCGGCAGCACGATGGGCACCGTGCGCAGATCCTCGGGAAACCGGAAGGGCTTCATGCCGCGCTTCTTGTGCCCCACCAGGCTCACCGCCTGCTCATCCAGCAGATGGCTGTGCCAGCCCGTCTCCGCATCACGCCGCACCGGCGTGTTGGAGAGCACCACATCCAGCGTGTGCGTCTGCAACTGTGCCAGCAGCTCGCGCAGACTGCCCGATTGAATGATCAGCTCCACGTCATCCCGCGAAATCAGCGGGCGCAAAAAGCTCAGCTGGAAATTTCGGGACAAGTTCGATGCCGCACCCACCCGCAGCAGTCCACGGCTCCGCCCCGCGCGGTTCTTCAGCAGGTCCGTCAGCTCCTCACCACTGAGAAAGATGGCCTGCGCATACTCCAGCGCGATGCGCCCCGCCTCGGTCAAAACGAGCGACTTGTGCTTCCGCTCAAACAACGGCTGGCCCAGGCTTTCCTCCAGGCTGCGCAGCTGCACGCTGAGCGCCGACTGTGAGAGCTTCAGATGTTTCGCCGCCTGCGTGAGGCTGCCCTCCATGGCGATGGCGCGGAAGTAGCGGAGGTGGTGGTAGTTCAGAAAGGCCATGTTCTCACTTATAGCAAAGCGAACGATAAATGCCAATTCTTGAATTGGAACGAATCGATTCTGTGACGGATAAAAGCAGCCTCATGGACCTACTCACCGCGATTCAATCCAACCTTCTCAGCCCCGCCATTCTGTTCTTCGTCCTCGGAGTCTTTGCGGCGGTTTCAAAAAGCGACCTCAAATTCCCCGAGGCCCTCTACTCCACACTGACGATCTACCTGCTGACCGCCATCGGCTTCAAAGGCGGCGTGGCAGTGCATCAGGCGGGCATCGGCGCCGTGTGGCTGCCAGCGCTGGCGGCCATGCTTCTGGGCGCGCTGATCCCCCTCTGGACTTATCCCGTGCTGCGGAAGGCGGGGAAATTCAGCGTCGCAGACGCCGGCGCCATCGCCGCGCACTACGGCAGCGTGAGCGCGGTGACCTTCATTGCAGCGACGAATTTCCTCAAGAGCATCCACCAGCCCTATGAGAGCTATGCCTCCGCCTTCCTCGCCGTCATGGAGTCGCCCGCCATCATCGTGGGCGTCATGCTCGGCAAAGGAGCCCTCGGCGGAAAGCTCTCCCTGCGGGATGCAGGCGTGCGCCATGCGCTGCGGGATGCCGTGCTGGGCAAAGGTGTGCTGCTGCTGGTGGGCGCCCTCATCATCGGTGCGCTCAGCGGCCCCGCAGGCATGACCATGGTGGAGGGCTTCTTTGTCACCCCCTTCCAGGGAGTCCTGGCCCTCTTCCTTCTGGAGATGGGCATGGTCGCCGGGCGCAGGCTGGGAGACCTCAAAAAAGCAGGCCTATTCCTCGTGCTCTTTGGCATCAGCGCCCCGCTCCTGCACGGCACCGTGGGCGTGCTCCTGGGCCTCTGGACCGGGCTGAGCATCGGCGGCTGCACCCTCCTCGGTGTGCTGGCGGCCAGCGCCTCCTACATCGCCGCACCGGCGGCGGTGCGCCTCTCATTGCCGGAGGCAAATCCCACCTACTCGCTCACCGGAGCCCTCGCCATCACCTTCCCCTTCAACATCACCATTGGCGTGCCGCTCTTCTTCGAAATCGCCAAACGCCTCCACGCATGAATCCCAATTTCAACACTCCACCAGCCATGAACCTTCATCCCATGAAACGCGTCACCATCATCTGCGAATCCATCCTTGAGGATCGTGTGCTCGAACTCCTCCAAGAGACCGGGGCCCAGGGCCACACCGCCTTTCCAGTGCGCGGCGGCGGCCACCAGGGCGAGCGGTGCGCAGACATCACCGAGACCGCCAATGTACAGATCGACGTGATCCTCAAGCCCGCAATCGCCGAGGCCCTGCTCCAGCGCCTGCAGACCGAGCTCTTCGCCGACTACGCCATGGTGGCCTATGAGAGCGATGTGCGCGTGCTGCGCCCGGACAAGTTCTAGCACCGCGCCAGCCGGCTCCGGCCCGTCTTTTTCGCCTTGATCCTTCTCCGCCGAAACAAACCGAACCCTGAAACCACATCACACCACATCACACCACATCATAACATATGCAATCATCGAACAAAAAAGCCTTCTATCCCCTCGCCCTGCTCGGCCTCGCCGCCATCCTGGCTGCATGCATGCGCAATCAGGAACCGCCCGCGGACAGCCACGTGACCACGGCCGAGGAGCAGGCGCACCTCACGCCGGACGAGGTGCTCCGCCAGTTCAAGGAGGGAAACGCCCGCTTTCACAGCGGCCACCTCACGCTGCGGAACCACAGCGAGCAGGTGCGGAAATCCGCACCCGGCCAGTTCCCCAAGGCCTTCGTGCTCAGCTGCGTGGACAGCCGCGTGCCGGTGGAGGATGTGTTTGACCAGGGCATCGGCGATGTCTTCGTGGGCCGCGTGGCGGGAAACTTCGTGAATGAAGACCTCCTTGGCAGCATGGAGTTCGCCTGCAAGGTGGCGGGGGCCAAAATGATTCTCGTCATGGCCCACCAGCACTGCGGCGCCATCAAGGGCGCCATCGATGATGTCAAGCTGGGCCACCTGACCTCCCTGCTCCAAAACATCAAACCCGCCGTGGCCCGGAGCCAGGATTTCCCGGGTGAAAAGACCTCCGCCAATCCTCTCTTCATGAAGCGTGTGGCAGAGAACAACGTGCGGCTCACCCTCGCCAAAATCCGCGCTGAAAGCCCGATCTTGAAGGAAATGGAGGACAAGGGCCAGATCAAGATCGTCGGCGCCTTCTACCGCCTCACCGACGGCACGCTGGAGTTTGTCGAGTGAACGAAACACCATGCTCAACCGTGCTGAAGTTGGAGATCAGCTTTCCAAGCAGGGTGTCAACACCCCGGAATCCCCACGCTTTTCTGCGGTTGAGCATGACACCACAACGAATGAAATCGCCATCCTGCAGGGCAGTGACGGCGATTTTGATGACCGGCCTGCCGATGGAATCGGTGCCTCTCACTGACAAGGAAGCCCGTCCAGAACCTCAACGATCAATGACAGTGCTCCATGCGCCCAGCCCGATGAGAAATGCCAAGGGTCATGCGCAGCCGGTCCTGCAAAAACTCTGCGGCAAAGGCTGGGGAGGCAGCTGGCCCGCAGCAAACCTGACAACCGAAAAACCCATACGCTGAACCATGTTTATCATGAAAAAACAACCGCTGAATTTGCGCTCCGCCTATGCCGGAAGCTGCTTCGTACTCACCACCAAGCATGCGAAGTCCATCGCTGCCGCCTCGCCCTTCTGGGATAAGTTGAAAGCGAGCATGATCGAGTATCCGATGGACACGGATCTGCTTGGCACCTTCACCGGCGAAGTCGAACGCGCAGGCACTGCACTCGAATGCGCGCGGCTCAAGTGCGAATGGTCGCTGAAGCGCCTGGGCGACAAAGTCGAGTTCGCATTGGCCAGCGAGGGAAGTTTCGGCCCACACCCGTTTGTTCCAT
>JAPLUN010000589.1 GCA_026397715.1 Verrucomicrobiota bacterium | reverse complement strand
TTGTCGGCTTCTTCCTCCCCGGGTTCCCATTCCACAGATCCCTCGGTGTTGTCCGCCCAGGCTGTTTGGTAGGTCTCATGGACCACCTTGAGCGAGAGCGGCTGCTGCACCCAGCGTGCCTTGTTCCAGGCCTTCAACACGGCGTGAACCGCATTGCCGAGATGGAGCGAGGCTGTCTTGGGTTTCTTTAGCTTGAGCACGTAGCGGAAGTAGAACTTCAACCGGCATTGCAGGAACAGCGACAGCCGTGAAGCTGACACGGTTGCCTGCAATGCGGTGATGAGGTCCTGCTCGCTGCGCTCTGGAGGTGAGGCAGCGGGCGTGTTCATGCGGCTTGGGCGGTGGGTTGTTGCTGCCAGCGGGTTTGGCGTGGTGCGGGTTTGCCGGCTTTGACGAGCAGATCCTCAATCAACTGAGATGCCTGCATCTTGTTGAGCTGCTTGACGCCGATGCCGAAGAGCTGCTGGGACAGATCCTCCGCCACCTGTTTGGTGATACAGGCGTTCTCACTGACAATGCGCAGGATGAACCCGCGCTGACCATCAGTGCAATTCCAGCGATCCGTGACGGGCGTTGGAGCGGGACGATTGTTGCCGTTAACCGGGTAGGTGCGTCCATTGTTCTGAGGCGCTGCATGCCCGTTCCCGTTGGTATTGGCCGTCGGGACGTAACCGGGGTGTTGGATTTCCTGATCGACGGAGTGCTGCAGGAGCTGGTAAAGCTTCTGCACTTCAGCTTCGACCTGGGTGATGTCACTGAGTTCGACTTCAACGGAGGCGCTGAAGCTGTGGCTGCTGTACTGGGGCAGTCCTAGTTTTTTGCTGTAGTTGGCGCTGAGTTTGATGGCCATGGTGGTGTGTCTCCTGATGTGGGGTGGGTGTGCTTGGGTGGATGAAGAGGCCGCCACATGGCCCGACAACAAAACACCCGGCCCCTCATGCGAGAGAACCGGGTGGATGAAGTGGGATGCTGTGACGACGTGGTGCGGCTAGCGTGTGGTGCCAGCCTCCTGATTGCGGCCCTGAGCCGGGACGCTCATCTGCGTGGCAGCGATGCTCCATCCCTGCGTGTTTTGCAGAGATGAGGTGAGAAGATCGTTGACCAGTCGTGTCATGGGACGGCGCAGCCGCCGGCCTTCATGATACAACGCGCAGACGATGACCCGGTCGATGCAGGGCGAATAATGGGTTCGCCGGGGCATTGTGGGTGGATGAAAGGGGACGGGGGGTAAAGCCCGACCTCTCAACTTTTTATAACGCGGAAGTAGGGCAAATTGCAGGGCCAAAGTCTCTAGGAGGGCATTCCACAAAAGATCGTGGCTGGCTCCGTGGAAGCTAAGCGGGAGGGGTCAGTTCCAAAAGTGGCAGTGGAATGGCAGTGGTGAAAAAAGAAGCCCCGCCTTTGGGGCGGGGCTTTGGTCTTTAACTCACTCAGAATGAAGGTGGTGGGCAGGGCTGGATTCGAACCAGCGTAGGCGTAAGCCAGCAGATTTACAGTCTGCCCCCTTTGACCGCTCGGGTACCTACCCATTCTCCTTTCGAAGTGGGCCGCGATTATCGAGTCGGTGCCTTGTTTTGCAAACGCTTTGTTCCTCTGTTTTGCATTCTTCCTGAGATTCTTTGCGTCCTGCTCAGCGGCGGCGCTTGCCGCGGCGCACGTACGTGGGCTGGATGATGGGGCTCTGCGCGTGCAGGACCTTGAAGCCGCCGGTCTCGATGACCTTGTCCATCTGGGTAAAGGCTTCGGTCAGCAGGTTCTCATAGGGGAGCTGGCGGTTGGCGACGAGCCAGAGTTGACCATCGGGTCGCAGGGCCTGGGCGGCGGCGGCGATGAACTTGAGACCGATGAGTGGATCGACTTCCTTCCCTTCGTGAAACGGGGGGTTCATCACGACGGTGTCAAACTTGGTGCGATCAAAGCCGGTGGTGATGTCCTGCCAGTGGGGATGGGCTTTGACCTTGGTGGGGATGATGCCGAGATTGCGCCGGGCGCACTCGAAGCAGTCACAGTCGGCATCGTAGATGTCCAGGGTGACGATGTCGTGGCAGGTGCGCAGGAGGTGATCGCTCAGGAAACCCCAGCCGCAGCCGAAGTCAGCAACGTTGCCTTTAATGGTGTCTGGCAGGTGCTTGGCAAGGAGGGCGGAGCCTTCGTCGATGCGGTCCCAGTTGAAGAGGCCGGGCCGTGACCAGAAGCGGCCATCGAGGATGCGGCGCATGGCGGCACCCGAGCGCCAGCGTTCGAGGAGGTCGGCCTTCCAGGGCTTGCCTTCCTGCTTGGTGGCCCAGAAGGCGCGGCTGTGGTGCTTGGAGTGGGATTCGATCTGACCGGCGACTTCGCGCAGGTACTTCTCGCAGCGTTTGCTGCCGGCGTCGTTGTGCACGGCGGCCATGAGGACGCCGCCGGGGGCGAGGTGATCATGGGCACGGGCGAGATCGGCCACCATGAGATCGCGTTGAGGATCGGGGAGGACGAGGACGAGATCGAAGAGGCCGTGGACCTCGCGCTCCACGCGATGGCCGGCGGCTTGTAGGAGATTGGCCTTGGGCTTCCAAGTCTGCTGGCAGACGAGGCGGCCTTCGAAGTGCTCCAGGGCGGGATGTGCCTGGGCACGAAGGAAGAGCACGCGCCCTTCGGTGCTGATGTCGGGATTGACATCCAGGGCGTAAATGAGGGCGTCGATGGGGTAGGACACAGGGGATTAAAGAAATTTGTCGTATTCGTGGTGGGGGCCGATCCAGAACCAGACCAAGCCCACTTCGGTCTGATAGGCAAGCGCACGATAATTTTCACCCACTCGGGCCGACCAAAGTTTGCCAACTTTCTTCAGTCGCACAGAGGCATGGCGTTCATCCGCCTGCATGAGAGCAAAGTTTTTGTGCGCCAGTTCTTGGACTTCCGCCGGCAGTTGCTCAAGATATTTCCAGAACGAAGCACGCGTGTTGTGCTTCATAGCGGCTGCACCAGCCCTGCTTTAACGTCCGCATCAATCTCCGCAAAGATCTTGTCAAACTTGCCCGCATTCACATCACGTTCGATCTGCCGGTCCCATTCATCGGACAGGTAATCAT
>JAPLUN010000447.1 GCA_026397715.1 Verrucomicrobiota bacterium | reverse complement strand
GAGGCATGGAAAATGGGGGCAAGGACGGGTTGGGTTTGGGGAGCTTGAGTAGGGAGGGGGCTGGGGAGGGGTGAGGGGGAGAAATAGTGAGGGGGCAGAAAACTCGGAGCAAGTTCTTGCCTGTAATTTGCGACTTGCTAAAGTGCGCGGCTTTACCCGCCACGGACCAACCAACCGACCCACCTTAACTCATGCCTCCATCCTTTCTGCTGACCAACGGCATCGCCCTTGCCATCGCCCTCTCTGTAGTGGGGCTTGTTTTCGCTTTTATCCTGATCAAGAAGGTCGTGGGGGCGGATGCGGGGAATGAGAAGATGACGGAGATCGCGAGCGCGATCCAGCAGGGGGCGAAGGCGTATCTGAACCGGCAGGTGATGGCAGTGAGCCTGATCGCGGTGGTGGTGTTTGCGGCGGTGTGGTGGCTGCGCGGCGGCCTGACGGCGGCGGGTTTTGTGGTGGGCGCGGTGTGCTCGCTGGCGGCGGGTTACATCGGGATGATGATCGCGGTGCGGGCGAACGTGCGCACGGCGCAGGCGGCTTCGGTGAGCAGCCATTCGGCGCTGAAGGTGGCTTTCAATGGCGGTGCGGTGACGGGTTTGCTGGTGGTGGCGCTGGGCCTGCTCTCTGTGGGTGTGTTTTACCTGGTGGTGCGCGGCACGGGGGCGCATGCGAAGCACGCGATCGACTCGCTGGTGGGTCTGGCTCTGGGCAGCTCGCTGATCAGTGTGTTTGCACGTCTGGGCGGCGGTATTTATACGAAGGCGGCTGACGTGGGCGCGGACTTGGTGGGCAAGAATGAGCAGAATCTGAATGAGGATGATCCGCGCAATCCGGCGACCATTGCTGATAACGTGGGCGACAATGTGGGTGACTGCGCTGGGATGGCGGCGGACGTTTTCGAAACTTATGCGGTGAGCTTGATCGGCGGCGTGCTGGTGGGCCACCTGACGGTGGGCACGGAGGCGGCGGTGGTTTACCCGTTTGTGCTGTGCGGTCTGGCGATCATTGCTTCTCTCATTGGCATCGGCTGGGTGAACTTCATCAAGCAGGAGGCGACGGCGTCTCTGGTGTGCGGGGTGGCGGTGTCTGGCATCGTGGCTTCGGCGCTGTTCTGGTGGTCCACGGCGGCGATCTTCCCACAGGGGATCAAGATTGGTGAGATGGCGGTTTCGAGCACGAACCTGTTTTACTGCGCGGCGGTGGGTCTGGTGATGACGCTGCTGGTGGTGTGGATCACGAACTACTACACGAGCACGCACCACAAGCCGGTGCGGCTGATCGCGATCGCGGTGGTGTCCATGCTGTCGCTGTCGGGCATTGTGATTTCTTTGGATGCGTTTGGTCCGATCACGGATAACGCGGGCGGCATTGCGGTGATGGCGGGTCTGCCGGAGAGCGTGCGCAAGATCACGGACGAACTGGATGCCGTGGGCAACACGATGAAGGCGGTGACGAAGGGCTATGCGATCGCGAGCGCCGGACTGGCGGCGATGGTGCTGTTTGGCTCCTATGTGGAAGATTTGCAGGCGTTTGTGGGTCACAAGGTGAGCTTTGACCTGATGGACCACCGCGTGGTGATCGGCATGTTCATCGGCGGGCTGCTGCCGTTCCTGTTTACGTCTTTCTGCATGAGCGCGGTGGGCAATGCGGCGGGTGCGGTGGTGCGCGAGGTGCGCCGCCAGATCACGGCGAAGCCTGGCATCCTGACGGGTGCGGACACGCCTGACTATGCGCAGTGCGTGGACATCGTGACGAAGGCGGCTCTGGGCCAGATGATTGTGCCGGCGCTGCTGCCGCTGATCTTTGTGATCGCGGTGTCATTCCTGGGCATGGAAGCGCTGGGCGGGGTGCTGATCGGCACGATCGTGACGGGTCTGTTTGTGGGCATTTCGATGACGAGCGCCGGTGGTGCTTGGGACAATGCGAAGAAGTTCATCGAAGAAGGCAACCACGGCGGCAAGGGCAGCTTTGCGCATCAGGCGGCGGTGACGGGCGATACGGTGGGTGATCCTTACAAGGACACTGCCGGTCCTGCGGTGAACCCGATGATCAAGGTGGTGAACATCCTGGCGATTCTGATCATTCCGATCGCGTTCAAGGCTGTCACCAAGTAATTGGCTGAAGAGTTAAAAATTCAAAGGGGGCCTCCAGAGATGGGGGCCCTTTTTTTTGGTGGAGTGGTGGAGTGCGAGGCGGCGTAGATGGACAGGATTAACAGGATGGCAGAATTTCAAGATTACTGCAGGGGTGGAACCGAGCGTAGCGAGGTAGACGAACGGAAGTGCCCGGAGGGTGAGCGCAGCGAATCAATGGTGGAGGGATGGATGGCGGGGGCTTGAGGGAAGGGGGAGAGCGGTTGGGCTGGCAGGTGGCGGTGGGGCGAAGGATTCTAGGGACGCGCACATCGCGTCCCTGCCAGCGCTGGGGCTGTGGGGTGCTGGCGGATGGCTGGGTGATTTGGTCGAGGAGGAGAGGGGGAGGTGGGGTATGAGCCTGCTCAATCAGCATTTGATTCTCAAGGCTGGGAGAGCACTATATTGGGGGAGGCGTTACTCCCCGCATTTGCCCGGCATTGTGACTGAATTTTATCCCATCGATAACCAACGCAGCAGCAACCTGCGCATTGCCATCACCGGCACGGTGGTGGTGCATGCGCTTTTGCTGGTGCTGCTGGCGATGATGTTTGCGAGCGAGGCGGCGCACCGGATGTGGCTGGAGGCGCACCAGCCGCCGAAGGAGGAGAAAAAGGAGGAGGAGGTGCTGCTGTTTCCTGAGCAGTTCCTGACGCCACCACCACCGCCGAAACTGAAGCCGGAGCGTCAGGTGTACATCCGCACGACGCAGAACGAGAGCGCGGACATGGCGCCGAAGAATCCGGCGTTCATCTCCGACCGGAACACGAATGCAGCGACGGTGAAGGCACCGTCTCCGGACTCGACAGTGCCGCTGCCCACGATGGATGGAATCAAGTACCCCGTTCTTGAGCTGGCGAATCGTGATTTTCACAACGGAGACCTGAAGGACAATGCGCGGCCGATGACGAAGCCGCCTGAGGTGGCGATGCTGGCCCCGAAGCCGCCGGCCCCGCCCACGCCTCAGGCCCCGCCTTCGATCCTGAAACCGAAGGACGCCGCACCGCCGCAGCCGCCCAAGCCGCAGACGGTGCTGACGCCGAAACCGGAGACGACAACGCCAGAACCTGAGAAGCCTGTGGAGACGCCGAAGTTGGCGAATGTGGAGCCTGACAAGACGCCGCTGAGGAAGATGATGGAGGAGGCGGACAAGGAGCTGGCAAAGGTGGACCTGAACCGGCTGCCGCTGGAGGTGAAGAAACCCGAGCCGATGGAGAAGACGCCTGACGGAGGCGGTGACGCGCACGACGCGGAACCAGGACGCGAGCGCCTTCACTCCGCACACGCGCAAGGCGGCGACGAAGGGCTCCATTTCCAACCGTGGGAGCGAGGAGGCTGTGGATGCGAAGATGACGCCGCTGGGGGTCTACGAGCGCAAGGTGCGAGAACTGGTGGATAACAAATGGCACATCTACCTGCGCCTGCGGGCGGATGCCCAAACTTTTGCCCGCTTGAACCTGGTGTTTTACGTCAACCAAAAGGGCAAGGTGGAGGGACTGCGGGTCATCGATGACAAGGAGTCCATTCCTCTGCTGAATGAAGTGACCATACGGGCGATCGAGGATGCGAATCTTCCGCCCATACCGCCCGATGTGCTTCCGATGCTGCCGGATGAGGACAATGGCCGCTTTAAAATCGAATACAATGTCATCATCTACTGACCTGCCTGCCAGTGAGGGCTGCGACCATGGGTGCGAGGTTCCGGGTACGCTGGGTGCCGCTGGTGGGAGGATGGGGACGTGGATGGGGCTGTTGGGGGCGGGGATGCTTCTGGTGGGCATGCTCTCTGCGTGCAGTGCGCCGCCGAAGGAGGGCGGGGTGGTGGACGATGCCAAGGAGACGCCAAAAGACCGCTATGGCAGGTGGGTGAACGAAGTGATCCTGAAGAAGTGGAAAATCTACAGTGAGCAGCGTCCGAATGAAAAGGCCTACGGAAGTCTGAAGGTGGACTATTATGTCAGCCCGAATGGCCAGGTGGAACGCATCCACGTCAGGAATAACCAGGAGACAGACCCGATCCTGACCCGATTCACCGTGAAGGCGATCCAAGATGCGAAGTTCCCGCCGATACCTGCGGATGTGATTCCTTTGCTCAAGCCGGAAGAAGAGGGGGGCATGGGATTCGTCCTCAGTATTCATCTGACGGAACGGACGAAGGGCGGCAGTGCCGCTGCCAGCAGTGAGACGCTGGCGAATGCGGAGAGAGCGCCGGAACAGCGCGAGATCCGGCAGAAGGCAAAGATGCTGATGGAGAAGCGGTGGGGCATGCCGCCGGAGATCCGGGAGGGCAACGTCCGGAAAGTGGCCCAACAGGGTGAGACGAAGCAGCCCAGCAGTCCGCCGGCGAAGGACGGCAGTGTCAGTGGCGGC
>JAPLUN010000411.1 GCA_026397715.1 Verrucomicrobiota bacterium | reverse complement strand
TATCTCGCGGTAGGATCCCGCCCAGTAGACCTACACCATGCTGAGCATGATCTACGTTTGTACGAACACTTTTTAGAGCTTGGGCAGCTTGGTTTCGATCTCCTGCGCGCGCTGGTTGACCTTGGCTATGTCGAGATCGTGATCGCCATTCGTGGGAGTACTCATAGGGAAAAGTAACCAACGACATTTGAGAAGTCCAGCATGCAGTGAGAACGGCGTTATGAGGAGATTCTGCCACATCGCCCCGATTGACATGGCCGCCAAGGCTCGAATCATCACACTCAATGCCCACAGAAGCCCCCCCTCCCTCCGCCACCGGCCAGATCAACCATTTGATGAGTGAACTCATTGAGTGCGGGAGAGATTTTCATCATCGCGGCTGGTCGCTGGGGACGAGCAGCAATTACAGCGTGGTGATTGAGCGTGAACCACTGACGCTGCTGATGACGGGGAGTGGTTTCGACAAAGGACGCCTGCAGCCAGACCAGTTTGTCATGGTGGATGAAAACGCGCAGGCTTTAGACGGGGATTTTCCGAAGCCCTCCGCCGAGGCGCTGCTGCACACGGTGCTGGCGAAACACGGCGCGGGAGCGGTGCTGCACACCCACTCGGTGGCGGCCACGGTACTGAGCGAGCATTTTCTGAAGGACGGTGGGCTGCGGATTGCGGGCTATGAAATGCTGAAGGGGCTCGCTGGAATCAGCACGCATGAGGCTGAGGCATGGATCGAGATCTATCCCAACACGCAGGACATTGCTGCGCTGGCGGCGGTGATTGATGCACGACTGCAAGATCCTGCGAGCGTGCTGCGCCATGGCTTTCTGATGGCGGGCCACGGCCTCTACACATGGGGGGAGAACATCGCGGCTGCGCGGCGGCAGATTGAGGTGCTGGAGTTTCTCTTCGAAGTCGTCACACAGAAGCGTTTGCTCTTCGGCTCGTTTTAACGAGCACTCCTGCCATGGCCTACCTCCGCATTCCTTCCGCAGACCGAGTCATCGACGATGCGGACAGCATCCGCCGTTTTCTCCTGCCCCACGGCATTCATTACGAACGCTGGCCGGTGGCAGGGCGGATCGACCGCGATGCCACGCAGGAGGAAATTCTGGCGGCATATGCGCCCGAGGTGGAAGCTCTGAAGAAGAGCGGCGGCTACATCACTGCGGATGTGGTGAACGTGACCCCGGATGTGCCCAATCTGCAGGAGATGCTGAACAAGTTTAACCAGGAGCACCGCCATGCGGAGGATGAGGTGCGCTTCATCGTCAAAGGGCACGGCATCTTTTACATCAATCCGGAGAATGGGGACCCAGTGTTTTCCATCGAGATCGAGGAGGGAGACCTCATCAATGTGCCTGCGGGCACGAAGCACTGGTTTGATCTGTGTGCCGACCGCACCATCCGTGCGATACGCCTCTTCCGCGAAAAGGCTGGATGGACGCCGCTGTACACCGGTGACGCGATTGCGAGCGGGTATCAGCCGCTGTGCTTTGGGCCCAATCCCATCGCAACCAAGGGTTTCCGTATTGAGCAGGCTGCGGCCATCGCCGCATGATCACGTTTGGGGGCAAACTGATCCTGCTGGACATCGAGGGTACTGTCTCGCCACTGGCGTTTGTGCATGACGTGATGTTTCCGTATGCGCGGCAGCATGCGGGAACTTATCTCGTCAGGTATTGGGGGACGGCGCTGATTTCACAACTGGCACGAGATGCAGGTGGCGAGGCCTTTGCTTCTCCTGCCGAGGCCGAGGCGGCGGTGCATCGGCTGATGGAAGCGGACGCCAAGGTGACCGGGCTGAAGCAGCTTCAGGGCCTGATCTGGGAAGAGGGATTTCGCAATGGCGAGCTGCGCAGCCTCATCTTTGATGATGTGCCGCCGGCGCTGGCGTGCTGGTGTCAGAAGGGCCGGGAAATCCGCATCTACTCCTCCGGCAGTGTTCACGCACAGAAGCTCTTCTTCGCGCACACGAAGCGCGGGGATCTCAACCCGCACTTCACAGGCTACTACGACACCACGACAGGTTCCAAACGCGAAAGCGCCAGCTACAGTGCGATCGCGGCGGATTGCGACCTGCCAGCGGAGCAAATTCTCTTCATCAGCGATGTGGTGGAGGAATTGAATGCGGCGCGAAACGCTGGCATGTTCACGGCACTCGCGGTCCGGCCTGGAAACAAGCCGGCACCGCCGCACGATCACCCTGCCATCCAATCCTTCGATGAGTTGATGCTGCAGTGACGATACGCCAACTATTTTGACCAGTCGCCTAAGTTGGCATCAAAGACCTTTTCCCCCGCACCAGTTGCACGCACTTCCACACTGCTGTACAAACCAGCCTCGGCGGTGATGGCCTGCGGCGGAGCCATGAGTTTCAGCGTGACGATGCAGGATTTGCCTGGAGTTACGGGCAGGACCATCGAACTGCCCGGCATGGACCAGCGTGCGCCAACCTCTGCGCCGTGCCAGCCGAGGAGATAGCGTCCGCTTCCTGCCTCGCCCATCGCGATGCGATAATGTGATCGCGCTTCATCAGTCCACTCGATGCTATCACTTTCGTTCAAGGACGATTGCGTGCGCCTGCCAGCTTGGTTATCGATGCGGAAGCCGCCCACCGCTTGATTCGCTGTGACGATGGCGCTGGACACAGCTTTGCCCACACGCACATGCAGATGATCTTCGCCAAAAGTGCTGCCTTGGACGATGGTCTTGCCCGCATCGATCTGGATGGCGGGTGAGTCGAGGTGAGCAATGTCCCAATTGACGAAGTTGCAGGCGCCAGCGGTGAACTGGCCCTCCGCACCGCGCATCCACACGCAACGATCCAGCGGCCCCCAGAACGCACAATTGACGAGACTGACCTTCCCTTTCACCGCCGGGCCGATCTCCATTCCCACACTGTCCGAACTGCCCCAGCGTCCGACGAACTCGCCATTCGTGATGAGCAGTCCCGGTGCCTGCGCCTGCTCCACCAAGACCGCTCGCTGGCACGAATCCGCACCGAGGCCCACGAAGTTGCCATTCGCGCTGCCTTTGTCCGTCGCGGTAAATTTGTAGCCCACGCCGTAGCCAAAGCAGAACGTGTTCAGCACATACAGCCAGTCCGTATGCGCGATCTCAAAGGCCGTACCGTTCAAGTTCACCCATTGGCAAAAAGGATTGTTCGGATCATATGTCACACCGAATGGCCAAAAGTGGACGTTCTCGATGTGGCCAATGTCCATGCACTCCGTCACATACAAGCCGCGCCAGGATGGATACCCCGTGATGTTCCGCACCAGCGGCCGATGCGCCAGAACAAAGCGAATGCCTTCATACGGATTGAGCAGCAGGCATTCGCTGATGCCCACATTCTCCGTGCCCTGCGACGCGATGCACGGCGGGTACGGCACCGGGGGCACGTCCGTCTGTTTCCACTCCGGGTAGGTGATGATGAAGCCCGCGATGGCCGCATTTGTGCCCGCCAGATTGATGAATGGCGCACCTTCATTCGATCCGCGTCCGGCCATCGCTTGTAAAACCGAACCCGTCAGCTCTGCCGTTTTTCCCGAGCGCACAGTGGGTGGCACGCGGTAGATGCCTTGCAGCGTCACATTCGCCGGAATGGTCAGGTTCCCGGCGATCCGAAACGAACCCGCAGGCACCGTGACCACGCCACCTCCTGCTTTTCCCGCTGCATCAAGCAAGCGCTGGAAGATGGCGGTGTTGTCCGTTGCGCCGTCGGCCCTGGCCCCGGCGCTGACGACATCCCACGAAGTGGTTTGAGCAAGCGCGCCACTGGCAAGCAAGCCCGTGAGAATGATGAGCATGTACCGGGACTTCATAGGATGCATGAGCAAGTGAGGGGATGGCAAGCCTGCTACGGCTTGTTTGTTGAAGATTGCGCTGCCAGCAGAAAAGCGATCAACTGCTTCAAGCTCTCCTTTGCCTCGCCGGGCATCGTTCCAGAGGGGACATGGGTGGAGTCCCCATGGCCAAAGGTGGCTGGCGGGAGATTGAAGAAATACCATGCAGGCTCGAATTGGATCAGACGGCATTTGTTATCGAGCGCGCTTCGAGTCCACGCGATGATTTCCGCGGGCTTCGTGTCCATGTAGGTGAAGTTGTGCAGCCAGCTTTGATTTGAGAGGCCGAAGCCGGCGGCTCCTTGCTTGGAGAACTGCTCCACCGCTGTGTGCCAGGTGCCGAGGCGCGGGAGCGAGGCTTCATTAGGCTCATTGTTGTTGTAGGTCACGGTCACGACACCCGGATGTTTGCGCAGCAGGGCTTTGACCTGCTCGGTGTATTTGGGCATCTCGGAATCCCATGGAGAAAAGGGCATCCAGCCAAAGTCAGCCCACTGGACAAACATCGCGTGCTGCCCGGCAAAGCGGATGAAACCCTCAGCAAGATCAGGTCGGAAGAAATTGTCGCCGGGCAGTTTGTCGCCCGGGCGTTTCAACTCGGGATTCGTGGTTTTCATGGCGCGGATGCCGTAGTCCTGGCCGAAGATCTCCATGAAGCGCAGGCCCACGAGCGAAGCGGCATACGATGCCTTGAAGGCCGCGAGCTGATCCACGGAAATGGACTGCCCATGACTGGAATCAAAGGGTGCATTTGCCGGACCGTTTGCTCCAAGCGTGAAGGTGTCCGAAGAATACACATCGAACACAAATGGCATTTTCTGCGCCACCAGCGTGTCCAGCATCAGCTTCAGGCGCTGCTTGTCCTTGATCATCGGATTCAGCAGTACGCTGACTTCATAGCTGATTCGCAGCGGCTCCAGGGCCTGCACCATCTTTGTCAGTGCCTCCAAATTAGCATTCGCCACGACGCCATTGCCGAAGCCTTGGTCGATGGAGAATATTAAACGGGCCTTTTTTTCGGCGGTCAGGCCGCAAGGGACGAAGAGAGCCAAGAGCAAGGCGACCAAATAATGACAGGACTTCATGTTTCGCCAAGGTTGTCCCGCACCACGGTCCTGCCGCTGGCATGATTGATTACCGTGAAGACCGATCTGGAGGTGTTGTCGCTGATGTTCGCAGAGAGCACGTCTTCATCGAGCAGCACATGATCACGGGCGGCAGGGCCGTCGAGGAAGTCGCAGCCGCGCACTTGCAGGCGACCGGCTTTGGCGTGGATGAGCGGGCGGAGGGTGTTGCGGGGGTCGAGGCAGTGGATGTGGCAGTCGGTGAAGCTGACTTTGCCACCGCCTTCGATGCGGGCGATGGCGACGCCATTCGCTGCCCACATGCTGCCAAACAATCCGCAGGCGCTGAAAGTGAGCGGGCCATGGTTGCCAGCCTCCACGATGATATCGCCGTAGATCTGGGAGTTGGTGAACCGTGCGCCACTGTGACTTTGCAGCTCCACTACATGCACGGCACGATTGCAGCCATCCGCACCACCGCCGATGACGTGCGCATTGCCGCCCCCCTGATAAGCCGGTGCATCGCTGCTGCAGCGGATGAACTGGAAACCGGTCTCGTAGTCGATGCAGAAGCAGTTGGTCAGATGCTGCCAGTCTGAGCGCCCGATGATGAAAGCCTTGCCCTCCTTTCGGCGAAACTCCGCCGCAGCACCCGTCGCGCCCCAGAAGGGCCAAAAGTGGACGTTTTCCACACGGCCCACGTCAATGCAGTGATCAATGAACAGCCCGCGGTACAGTGGAGCGGCATTGAGGTTGCGGATGAAGTGACGGCCTGTATGCCTGCCGCCGAAGTCCACCGCTTGATACGGGTTCACGAGCAAAACATCGATGATGGAGCAGTTGTCCGCGCCGCTGAGAAGTGAGCTGATCGTCCAAGGATAGGCGATGGGCGGATTCGTGTCCGTTTGCTCAGGATAAAATACTGCGACCCCTTTCAGCGTCGCGTTGTAGTCGAGCTGGATGAACGGCGCACCGGCCGAGTCACCCTTGCCACTGAAAGCGAGCAACACCGAGCCATTCGGCGCGCCCTTCCCCAGAGAGTCCGCCGTCCATGGAATAGTCGGCGGTGCGGTGAAGATGCCCTCCAGGGTCACGTTGCGCCTGATGATGAGTCTGCCATTGAGTCGATAGGTTCCCGCTGGCACAAACACCATGCAGCCTCCCGCCGCCGAAGCAGCATCAATCGCGGTCTGAAACGCCGCCGTGTCATCGGTCGTCTGATCCGCCTTCGCACCAAATGAACGGACATTTAGCCGATGATCGCCACCGGATGACGTTTCCGGCCTCGCCTCCGCGCCGAGCGAGGCACCAAGTGTGACGAGGCCAGCACAAGTGAAAGCGGCGCGGCGTGTGAAGATCATATGCATATATTTTTACGGGTCGGGAGCGTGACAGTCTTTCAGCTGAACTTTGTGCTGGCATCTGCTTTACAAAACGTTCACATCACCATCGCATGAACATCAACGGCCAGCCGCACCGCTCCATTGAAGCCGATCACGCCACCCAGACGGCGCGAATCATTGACCAAACCTTTCTGCCGCACCATGTGGAGTGGCGAGATCTGGAGACGATGGAAGATGCGGCCGAGGCCATCCAAGTGATGCGCGTGCGTGGTGCGCCGCTGATTGGTGCGACGGCTGCGTTTGGTTTGCACTTTGCGTTGCGGGATGATGCCACGGATGCGGCGCTGCAACGGGCCTATGAAGTTCTGCATGCCACGCGTCCCACGGCGATCAATCTGCGCTGGGCGCTGGACCGGGTGAAGCGTGTCGTGGCAACCCTCGATGTGGAACAACGCGCCGAAGCGGCGTGGAATGAGGCACTGGCCATCTGTGAGGATGATGTGCGGACGAATCACGCCATCGGCAAACATGGGCTGGAATTGTTTCGAGCGATTCAAGCGAATAAGGCGGATGCCTCTGCGCCGCTGAATGTGATGACGCACTGCAACGCCGGATGGCTGGCCACGGTGGACTGGGGCACGGCGATTTCACCGATATATCAAGCGCATGATGAGGGCATGAATGTGCATGTGTGGGTGAGTGAGACGCGGCCGCGTGGACAGGGGGCTTCGCTGACCGCCTTTGAACTTAAAGAGCATGGGGTGCCTTATACTTTGATTGTCGATAACAATGCGGGACACCTGCTGCAGCGCGGGCTGGTGGACGTGGTCATCGTGGGCACGGACCGCGTTACGGCGCGTGGGGATGTGGCGAACAAAATCGGCACCTATCTCAAGGCGCTGGCGGCCAAAGCGCATGACGTGCCGTTTTATGTGGCCACACCGGTCAGCACCATTGACTGGACGATCACTGACGGAATCCGTGAGATCCCCATCGAACAGCGCAGCGCACGTGAGGTGACGCACATGCCCGGATTGAATGCGGCAGGAATGCGTGAGGAGGTGCTGATCACCCCGGCGGGAACTCAGGCGCGCAATGATGGCTTTGACGTGACGCCCGCGTCTCTGGTCACGGCGTTAGTGACGGAACATGGGGCTTTTGCGGCCAGCGCCGATGCGTTGCGGGATCTGAAAACTTTGATTTAGACCACAGCTCATTTTTTTCAGTTTTAGACATTATTCTGTGAACGACATGCGAATACTTGGGGTCTGTTTCACGGAACCAAGGAAATCATCGCATGAATCGCTGCCTTAAGTGTGTGTTGACGGGATGGGCGTTGCTCATCGGAACATCGGGTATTTTGGCCCAACAACCAGCGCCCGCCTCCAGGGCGATCATCGTCTTTGACGCCTCGGGGAGCATGTACGGCCAAGTGCCGGGAGGTGTGAAAATAGACATCGCGAAGAAGGTGGTGAGCGACATCGTCGGCTCCATTGATCCGGCGATGGAACTCGGCCTCATGGCCTATGGACATCGCAAAAAGGGCGACTGCGAGGACATTGAACTGCTGGTGCCGCCGCAGACTGGGAGTTCGGCAGCGATCTTAAAAGCAGTGTCCGGTTTGGAACCGAAAGGTAAGACGCCTCTCACAGCGGCTGTGATTCAGGCGGCCAAGTATTTGAAATTTGAGGAGTCGAAGGTGTCGGTGATCCTGGTCAGCGACGGGGTGGAGACCTGTGACAAAGATCCCTGCATGGCTGCGGAGGAACTGGAGCGCCTGGGTGTGGACTTCACCTGTCATGTGATCGGTTTTGACCTCAAGCCGGGTGAGTCATCCGGGCTTGAGTGTCTGGCGAAAAAGACCGGTGGCATGTACCTTGCGGCCAAGGACGCCGCGTCGCTGAAGTCGTCGCTCGAAGCCGCGATGAAGCAGGTGGCGAAGCCGGTGACCACGCTGGTGGTGGAAGCCAAAAAGTCCTCGGGTGGCGCCTTGATCGAAGGCGTGAGTTTTCAGGTCTTTGCGGAAGGCGGCGGTGAAAACGCGATCGCCACGGGAAGCGGCGGACACTGGAGCACCGCTCTTCCGAAAGCGGGCAAGTACACCCTCAGCGCCAAGCTGGGGGCGAAGTCGATGGAACTCGATGTGTCGGTGAAGGACGGCGAAACCGTGACCAAGGAGGTTGTCTTTGCGGAGACGGGGATCAAGGCCGTGGCGTACGACAAAGAGGGTGGCGTCGTGTTTGAAAGGGAGGTGAGCTGGGATCTGTACGGACCAGCTGATGCGGAGGGAAACCGGGCGAAGGTTTCCTTTAGCTATGAAGCGAAACCATTTCTGCAGGTGGCTCCGGGCAGCTACCTGCTGACAGCCACGCGCGGCAACGCCAGCGCCAGTGTGGAGGTGACTGTGAAAGAAGGCACACCGCAGGAGGTGAAGGTCATTCTTGGCAGCGGCAATCTCAAACTCAGCGCCATCAACGCCGAAGGCCAGCCGCCCATCGCCAAAGACGTGAGTTGGGACCTCTTCTCCCCACCCGACGCCGAGGGCCAGCGCAAGAAGCTGGGCTTCAGCTACGAGGCCCAGCCCAAGATGACCCTGCCCTCCGGCCCGTGTCTTATCGTGGCCACTTATGGCAACGCCAAAGGGCAAAGAGAGATCGAAGTCAAAGCGGGAGAGACGCAGGATATTGTGGTCTTGATTGGCAGTGGCAAATTGAAGCTTTCGGTCATCCTGGAGGAAGGCGGCACTGCTTTGACGAAGGATGTGGCCTGGGATGTCTTTGGCGAAGCCGATGCCGAGGGCAACCGACCCAAGATCGCGAACAGCTACGATGCGCAGCCCACCCTTTCACTGCCAGCAGGGAAGTACCAGGTGGAGGTCGAAGTGGGAAATGCCAAGGGCAAGGTGATGGTGGAGATCAAGGCCGGAGCCACGCTGGAAAAGGTGGTGTCTCTGGGGGCCGGCAAGATCAAACTCTCTGCACTCACCACTGAAGGTGCGGAGGCGCTTTCCAAAGATGTGACGTGGGAGGTTTTTGGCGCTGCTGATGCCGAAGGAAACCGGACCAAGGCTGGATACAGCTATGATACCGTGCCCACTCTCAGTCTGCCTGCGGGAAAATACCTGGTGCAGGTGGAATGGGGCAGCGCCAAGGCGAAGCAGGAGGTCGAAGTCGTGGCGGGCAAGTTCAAGGAGGTCCCGATCATCATCAATGCCGGCACAGTGGCCCTGAGCGCTGTCATGACCGAAGGAGCGGACCCTGCGCCTGAGGGAATCAACTGGGATGTGTTTGGCGAAGCCAATGCTGAAGGAGAACGCCCCAAGGCGAGCTACAGCTACGATGCGCAGCCTAAACTCCACCTCACCGCCGGCAAATACCTCGTGGTGGCGACCCGTGGTGCCGCTGTGGCTAAGATGGAAATGGAAGTGCAGGCGGGCAAGATGACCACCAAGGCGCTGAACCTCAATGCGGGAACCTTGAAGCTCAGTTCGAGCACGCCCGGCAGCTGGGACATTTACGGTCCGAAGGATGGTGAAGGTAACCGGAAAAAGCTCACTTACTCGTATGATGCCGAGGCGAAGCTCTTCATTCCCGCAGGCAAGGTGCTGGTGGTGCGCAGCGAGGGCGGCAAAAAGGCCGAACAGGAAGTGGAGATCAAAGCCAATGCGCCTACTGAGTTGACTCTGGATGCGAAGTAATGCGCCAATCTAGTCTTTTTTGCTATAAAGCTTGTAAAGTCTTCTGCATCACAGACGCTGCACGTCCACATTATGAAATACACACATCTTTTGCTCATCGGGCTGCTCGCGGGCAGCATCACCTCATGCGACAAAAAATCACCCGAAGGTGCCAAAGCCGCTGAAGACACCAAGAAGGCGGCTGAAGCCGTCAAGGAGGCCGTCAAATCCAACGCTGACGTTGCGGCGAAGGAACTGGAAGCGGCCAAAATTGCTGCTGAACAGAAGGCGACTGAAATGAAGATTGCTGCCGAAAAGAAGGCCAATGAATTGAAAGTGGCGGCAGAAAAGGAAGCCACCGCACTCAAGGAAGCAGCGGAAAAGAAAGCTGCTGAAGCGGCCAAGGCCGTGGAAGAAGCCGCTGCGAAAGCCAAGGCAGCACTGACACCGGCACCTGCGGCTCCCGCAGTTCCGGCTGTGCCAGCGCCTCCTGCCGCTCCGGCCACGCCGCCGGCAGCGCCTGCAGTGCCGAAATGATCGGCACTTCAGCATGAATCACGCGAGAGCGTCAGGGGATTTCTCCTGACGCTCTTTTTATGTGGGGATCACACCGTCTGTGGCACGACGTATCCTGATCGGTATTCGCGGGTGAGGAGGGCGAGGGCTTCTGGGGTGGCGGTGTCACCGATGAAGGTTTCCTTGGCGACATCGATTTCCAGCATGGGGCCCATCTTGATGTCGAGCTTGGAGGCATCGAGTTCGTTTTTGACGAGGTGCTGGTGGAAGTCGGCGATGACGTCATTCCAAGGCTGGAAGTCTTTCACGGCAGCCTCGGCTTGTTCGCGATTGTATTTCTGACCGAGGCGGAAGGAGTTGTTGGCGAGGTGGCACCAAGCGCTGGAGAAGTGGATTTTTTCAACTTCCCCCTTCAGGTCCTCGGATTTACGGCTGCGAATGGCGTCGATGAAATTGGCGGCGTGGTTTTTACCGCCGTCTCCTTTGAAGATGTGGAGCTTTTTGCCTTCGGCATCAAAGGCGGTGCCACCACCGCGGCTGCCGGTGTAGTAGCCGCCTTCGCATTCGATGATGAGGAAGGCGCCGGTGCGGCGACGCAGATACACATCGGGAGCCTTCACTCCTTTTTGGCGTGGCAGATTGTGGAAATCCACGATGACCGGAATGGTGCCGGTGTCCATGTAGGCGAAGTGGGTGTTGGGCGATTCGCCGGCATCATCCCAGGCGAAACGTCCGCCGCCGGCAATGACACGCTTGGGCAGAGCGACCTTGTCACGGAAGACGACATTGCGGAGGTCATCGAGGATGTGCGGGCCCCAGTTGCCCATTTCACCGTTGCCGGTGTTCCAGTTCCAGTGCCAGTCGTAGTGGAATTTTTCGCGGTAGATGGACTCATCCTTGGCCGGGCCAAGCCAGAGATTGTAGTCCACGGTGGCGGGCGGCGTGAGTGGCTCCGCGCGTTTGCCGATGGAGGCGCGCATGCTGTAGTGATTGCAGCGGACGTATTTGATCTTCCCCATGGTTTCGGCATCGAGGAAGGCTTTGATTTCCTCCTGCAATGGATCGCTGCGCTGCTGGGTGCCGCCTTGGACGATGCGATTGTACTTACGTGCTGCTTCGACGAGTTTACGGCCTTCCCAGATGTTGTGAGAGACGGGCTTCTCGACATAGACATCCTTGCCTGCCTGCATGGCCCAGATGGAGGCGAGGACGTGCCAGTGATTGCCGGTGGAGACGACGACGGCATCGATACTCTTGTCCTCCATGACCTTGCGGAGGTCCTGGGTGGTCTTGGCGTTTGGGAAAACCTTTTTGGCTTTGTCCAAAGCTGCCGTGTCGGGATCACAGAGGTAAGCGATTTCCACGCCGGGGACCTTGGCCATGCGGCCAGCATTTCCAAGGCCCTGGCCGCCGAGACCGATGGAAGCGATGCGGATGGTGTTGTTCGCGCCGAGCACGCGACTGGCTGAGAGGGCGGTGAAGGCGAGCGCGGACTGGGTGATGAAGGAACGGCGGGAAGTCATGGATGGTGCAGGTTGGAAGCTGGATGTTTTGCCAGAACGAAGCGCTGGCTGCAACTCCTTCGATAAATCCTGCTTTTATATTCAGGCTACCGCAGCACAAAAAGAGGCCGCATTGCTGCGGCCTCTTCGTGGTTTTGAGTATTGAGCGGATGAGGCTTAGCCCACGTCTTCGGCAGGGGCGGCGTCGCCTGCGGCAGCGGCTGCGTCCTTGTCTTTCATGGCGGCCTTGCGGCTCATCTTGATGCGGCCCTTGTCGTCGATGCCAATGCACTTGGCGGAGACGATGTCGCCGGTCTTGACGACGTCTTCGGTGCGGTTGACGCGGAAGTCGGCGAGTTCGCTGATGTGGATGAGGCCGTCTTTCTTGCCACCGAGGTTCATGAAGGCACCGAAGTTTGTGGTGCTGACGACTTTGCCTGTGTAGATCTTGCCGACTTCGATTTCCTGGGAGGTGCCGCTGATCATTTCGACTGCGCGCTCGAGGCTTTCCTTGCGGGAAGCATAGATGTAGACGGTGCCGTCGTCTTCGATGCTGATTTCAGCGCCGGACTCAGCCTGGATGGCCTTGATGTTCTTGCCGCCAGGACCGATGAGCTCACCGATCTTGTCTGGGTTGATCTTCACGATCTCGATGCGAGGAGCATATGGGCTGAGAGGCTTCACTTCAGCGATGGCCTGAGCCATGGCGGAGAGAACCTGGGTGCGGCCTTCCTTGGCCTTGACGATGGCTTCTTCGAGGATGCTCAGGGGCAGGCCGGGGAGCTTGAGGTCAAGCTGGTAGCCGGTGACGCCTTCGGAGGTACCGCAAAGCTTGAAGTCCATGTCGCCGAAGTGGTCTTCGCTGCCGATGATGTCGAGCATCGTGAGGTAGCGCTTCATGTTGTCGCCTTCGAACTCGGTAACGAGACCGACGCTGATACCGCCAACTGGGCGCTTGAGAGGCACGCCTGCATCGAGGAGGGCCATGACGCCGGAGCAAACGGAGGCCATGGAGGTGGAGCCGTTGGACTCCATGACTTCGCTGCTCACACGGATGGCGTAAGGGAAGATTTCCTTGGCTGGAATGACTGGCTCGATGGAGCGCTCTGCGAGGGCACCGTGACCGATTTCACGACGGTTCTGACCACCGAAGCGGCCGGTTTCACCGACGGAGAACGGAGGGAAGTTGTAATGAAGGATGAAGCGCTTGGAGTCAGGGCCACCTGCGTAGGTGTCCATTTCCTGAGCTTCGTCTGCTGGAGCGAGGGTGGCGATGGAGAGAGCCATCGTTTCACCGCGGGTGAAGCTGGCGGAGCCGTGGGTGCGGGGAAGCACGGAGGCTTCGCCGGAAAGCTGGCGGAGCTGATCGATGCCGCGGCCGTCGCAACGGTTCTTCTTGTCGAGGATGGAGATGCGGAAGGCTTTCTTCTGGAGGTAGTCGAAGGCCTGGCTGACTTCGAAGCCGGTGGCTTCTGGGAACTTGGCCTTGATGGCTTCAGCGACTTCGTCTTTCAGAGCGCCAACGGCTTTGCCACGAGCCACCTTGGAAGGGGTGTAGAGAGCGCCTTCGATGCGATCGCCAGCAACGGCGTAGGCGATTTCGAGGAGTTCGTCTTTCACGAGCATGAGAGGAACTTCGCGCTTGGCCTTACCGGCGAGCTTGGTGAGTTCTTCTTGGGCGACGACGAGCTTGGCGACTTCGTTTTGGGCGAAGTGGAGGGCTTTGACGAATTCCGCTTCCGGGATTTCGTTGGCGGCGCCTTCGATCATGACGACTTCGGTCTTGTTGCCGACGTAGACGAGGTCGAGGTCGCTGTCGAGGCGCTGGCTCTGGGTGGGGTTCACGACGAACTCACCGTTGATGCGACCGATGCGGACGGCACCGACTGGGCCTGCGAACGGGATGTCCGACACGCATAGAGCGGCGGAAGCGCCGTTCATGGCGCAGATATCCGGATCGTTTTCGCCGTCAGCGCTGAGGAGGATGGCGACGACCTGGGTGTCGTAATAGTAGCCTTTCGGGAAGAGCGGACGCAGTGGGCGGTCCGTCATACGGCAGGTAAGGATTTCCTTTTCCGTAGGGCGGCCTTCGCGCTTGAAGTAGCCGCCGGGGAAGCGGCCTGCTGCGGAGGCTTTTTCCTTGTACTCAACGGAGAGGGGGAAGAAGTCCTGGCCGTCTTTGACTTTCGTGGCGGAGACAGCGGTGACGAGGACGATGGTGTCGCCGAGACGCACGGTAACGGCGCCGTCAGCAAGCTTGGCAAACTTGCCGGTTTCGATTTCGAGGGTACCAGCACCGAGCTGGATTTTTTGTGTATGAATGGCCATAGGTTGGCTTGTGTTGTTTGTTTGGTTTGGGTGAAAATAGATTCCAGGCTTCGGCCCGGCGGTGGTACGGCAATACGTACCATGCAGCATGAACATCGGCTTTGCCGACATGCGTGTAGAAGCCTGCAACAGAAAAAAGGGGCGATGCACGTGGCATCACCCCTCGCAAAAATTCTGTTAGCGGCGGAGACTGAGGCTCTTGAGCAGCTTCTGGTAGCGCTCGTTGGCGGTCAGCTTGAGATAGTCAAGAAGCTTGCGACGACGTGCGACCATCTGAAGGAGGCCGCGACGTGTGGAGTGATCTTTCTGATGCGTGCCGAGGTGCTGCGTCAGATCGTTGATTCGCTTCGTCAAGAGGGCCACCTGGACGTCGGCGCTGCCGGTGTCTTTTTCGTGGATCTTGAAGGAGGTGGAATCGATGGTGGTTGCTTCGCTCATGGTTCGTTTGAATGGCCGGACAACTTGTCAGGCGGTGTGTGTTCTAGGATGTGGGGCCGCGAAGGAACCATAAACGCTCTTTTTGGCAAGAGGAAGTTTGCGAGATTGAGGAGTTTGCAATGGTTGGCGGTTGTTGGCAATTGTTTGCCGGAAATGGGGGAGTTTACGGTTGTTTACAGTGGTTGACTATTGTTGACGGTGGTTGGTCGGAGCTGGAAGGGCTGGGGAAGAGAGCCGCGAAGGGCATTTGAATTTCCATAATTTGGGAGGCGGTATTTTCCGGCCACTTGCCAGAAGCGGCATTCGCATCCACTAAAAGCCCCCCCCTTCCCCACCCACATGTCACGTACGTACAACCTCGCAGTCCTCCCCGGAGACGGTATCGGCCCTGAAGTCATGGCCGAAGCACTCAAAGTCCTCGACGCCGTCGCAGCCCGCTCCGGCCTTGAATTTAAATACAACCATCAGCTTGTCGGTGGTGCAGCCATTGATGCCGTGGGCAAGGCTCTGCCAGCAGAGACCATCGCCGCATGTGAAGCGAGTGACGCCATCCTGTTTGGCTCTGTCGGGGGTCCTAAATGGGAAAAGCTGCCGCCCAATGAGCAGCCTGAGCGCGGTGCGCTGCTGCCCCTGCGCAAGCACTTTGGCCTGTTTGCCAATCTGCGTCCTGGGATCTGCTACCCTGCCCTGACTTCTTCTTCACCGATCCGCCCCGACCTTGTCGAAGGCGGTTTTGATGTGCTTTGTGTGCGTGAACTGACCGGCGGCATGTACTTTGGCCAGCCGAAAAGCCGTACGACGCTACCGGATGGCGACATCGAGGTGATCGACACGATGGTTTATAAGAAAAGCGAGATCGTGCGGATCGGCCATGTGGCCTTCAAAGCTGCGCAACTGCGCAGCAAGCATGTGACCAGCGTGGACAAGGCCAATGTGCTGACGAATTCCGTGCTCTGGCGCGAAACGATGGTGGAAGTGGCCAAGGAATATCCGGATGTGACGCTGGCCCACCTCTATGTGGACAACGCCGCGATGCAGCTGATCAAGGCTCCGCGCAGCTTTGACGTGATGGTGACGGAAAACCTCTTTGGTGACATTCTCAGCGATGAGATGGCGATGATCGCGGGCTCGCTGGGCATGCTGGCGAGCGCCAGCCTGGGCAAGCCGAAGGGTGATGGCCTTTACTTTGGCCTGTTTGAGCCTTCCGGTGGCACCGCCCCGGACATCGCAGGCATGGGCATTGCGAATCCGATCGCGCAGATTCTTTCGGTTGCGCTGCTGCTGCGCTTCTCGCTTGGGCTGGAAGCCGAAGCGGCGAGCATTGAGTCGGCAGTGAAGAAGGTCATCGACAGCGGTTTGCGTACTGGTGACATCTTCAGTGGTGCTCCGGGCACGAAAAAGGTGAACACGAAGGAGATTGGCGAAGCGATTATTGCGGCGCTGTGATCTCAGCGGCTCCGCCGTCACATTTCGCACCGGCTGGCAGCTTGCCGCCGGTGCGTTTTTTTTACTCGAAACGATAGCCCGCGCCGCGCACAGTGGTGATGATTTTCGGTTCGAGTGGATCTTGCTCGATCTTCCGACGGAGCAGTGAGATGTGCTGGTCGAGGGCGCGGCTGTTGGGGAAGAAATCGACGCCCCAGGCTTCGTCGCAGATGGTGTTGCGATCCACGACCTGTCCGCGGCGCTCGTGGAAGATGCGGAGGACTTTGACGTCTCGTGCCATCAGCTTGATGGCCTTCCCGCCACGATAGGCACGCAGTTCGGTGGGGACGACGCGCAGATCATGCAACTCGAAGGGCTGCTGGTTTGTGGGTGACTCCAGCAGCCATGCGCAGCGCCTGACGATGGCTGCTATGCGAGCGAGAAGTTCAGGGACACCGAAGGGCTTGCTCAAGAAATCGTCCGCGCCGAGTTCGAGACCGAGGACGCGGTCCACCTCTTCGGACTTCGCACTGAGGAAGAGCACGGGTACGCGCTTGTCCACCTTGCGAATGGCGCGGCAGACATCGTAGCCGCTCATTTTGGGCATCATGATGTCCAGGCAGACGATGTCGGGCTCGTCATTTTGAAAGGCTTCGAGGGCCAGCCTGCCGTCTGCAGCCGTGGTCACATGATGACCGGCGCGCACCAATGCCAGGCGAAGGCCTTCACGGGTGCGGGCATCGTCTTCAGCGATCAAGATGTTCATGCGGCAGGCGTGACGTTCGAGTTTGTTTCCAACAACGGCAGGATGAGCACGAAACAAGCGCCGCGTTTGATTTCAACCACGTCGAGGCTGCCGCCTTGAGCCACTGCAAGAGCGCGTGCGATGCTGAGTCCCAGACCTGTGCCTGACACGCCTTCGGTGAGATCGTTTCTTGACCGATAAAAGGCGTCAAACACATGCGGCAGCTCCTGCTTTGGAATGCCGGGGCCGTCGTCCTGAACACGCAACTCCACGCGACCCTGCTGTGCGCTGATTTTGATCTGCACCTGGGTGGCGGAGGCTGCGTATTTTTCGACGTTGGAAAGCATGTTGCCGAGGATCTGCTCGACAGCGTCCGCGTCGAAACAAGCTGGCTGATTGAGGGTGTTTTCAATGGTGATGGCGATGTTCTTGCGTGCGAGCAAGGGACGCCAAATTTCCACGGCACGTGCGACCACTGCGCCTAGATCACCCGAGGTCGGATGAAGTTCGAGGGCTTTCTTTTCATGACGCGCGAAGGTCAGCACGTTGTGAATCATGCGGCTGAGGCGGCTGGTTTCCTCTTCCACGACATCGAGCAAGGAGTTGCCTTCAACACCTGCTGACTCGCGAGCCAAGTCCACGTAGAGACGGATGTTGGTCAGCGGGGTTTTGAGCTCATGTGAGACTTGATTGACGAAGCTGACGCGTTGAGAGGCTTCGCGACACTCTTTCCCTAGACGTGTGCTCTTCAGATCTCTGGACCTTGTCCTGATTCTGGTTCTGCAAAGAACTGACAGTGCCAGTGCTGCATGGGAACTGCACATGGGAGTGTGGACAGGGAAGGCATGTCTGACTCGGGATGGAAGCTGCCTTGCTGCATCCAGATCTCGCCATCAGCGGAGACCAAGCGGACACAACCTGAAACATCGGAAGACTTCAAGCCACCGACCAGGCGGCTTAGGAAGGCCATGCGTTCTATTTCGAAGCCGGCGATGGATTCATCTGAATTGCGCTGCCAGTACAACCAGTGAGGGCCGTCCTGATGATACCACGTATGCCAGCCATGAGTTGCGTCTGCTTTCGCGCTGGATTGACCGTTCGATTCATCCTGGCGCTGGACACCCAACAATGTACCGCGACTCCAAATCGAAGCCGTGCGCTGCAAAAACTCCCGGTCGTCATCGGACAACTGATCGGGATTGAGAGGATCAGGAATTTTGAGTTTCCCTGATTTTTCCACCAGGAAAGCCGCTCTGATCAAGGGTTGCTTGGAGGATGCGTTGCGCAGGGCCGCCTGATCGCTGCCGATGGAATTCAACAAGTCGTGCGAGCGCACTTCGATTGCATGAATCACATCGCTCAAACTTTGCTGACGCACCTGCAATTCCTGAATGGCCTGAGCCTTTTGCCGCAACTGCCAGTCGGCTGATTCCCGCTGCCAGAAGAGCCGTCCCAGCCATCCGACCAGCCCCAGTGGCAGCACCACCAGGGCCAATAGCAGGATGACAATACGGCTTCTCATGTGGCAATAGAAATCGGGATCACCTCCCTCCGGAAGATTTGAGGATGATGGTGCCGCTGGAGGACTGAGGCATGCTCATGATGATGGTGGAGGGAGGAGCACCGAGTTTGATACTTAACTCCGAAGGCTGAGAAGGACGATTGAACATGGATTCCAACGCTGGCACATTGACCGCTTGTCCGCCGTTCAAGTCATTGACATTTGAAGCGTTATTGGCTGAACCATTCTGCGTCATTGTTAAGTTGGCCATGGTCTGACCGGCGTTTCGGTATGTCTGCCATGAGCTGCTCGTGGTGTTGAGACCGAGCGTGACGTTGGCATTTCCCTGAATGTACAAATCAGGTGAGCGGTACTTCTGCCCAAGCATCTGCAAGGTGCCGGCATTTTCGAGGAAGACCTTCTCCGCCTCCTTGGTCTTTCCTTCGTCAGTGAGCTTCACGGCGATCATCTGTTTCTCCACACCGATTTGTTTCGCCACCTCCACCAGAATGGGTGTGCTGGCGGAAGACTCCACCGCCCTGTCATCGGTCACCCGTGTTGCCAGGCTGTGGGCAACTACTTGCTTCGGTGCGCTCGCGTCATTGCGGCGATAGCTCACCTCCACGTCGCCGATGAGCTGCGGGACGCTGCCTGTGCCAGCGGGCACATCCACCTCAAGCAGCACGTATTTCTCCTGCCCGGCCCGAAGCTGGTTCATGGCCACCTCCACGGTGCTGCCGCGGATGCTGGCATCCCGCCCAAGCACGCGCACTGGACGCACGCCTTCTGGGCAGGTGATCTTCACCTGCATCTCCTGCGCGACGACGGAGAGGATGTCGCCGAATTCCTCGGTGAAAACGGCGGCGAGTTCGCCGGGTTCTTTGATGAAGGCGTGATTGCCATCGCTGTGCTGCGCGAGTTGCGCGAGGAGCTTTTCATTGTAGTCCAAGCCGAGGCCGAGAGTGGTCACCGAGATGCTTTCTTTCGCCAAGGATACGCCGTAGCGCCCCATTTCATCTGCTGATGAAGGGCCGATGTTGGCCATGCCGTCAGAGAGAAGCACGATGCGATTCACCATCTGTGGTGTCTTGAACTTGCGCAGTTCTTCCGCCGCCCGGCTGACACCGGCAAACAAGGCGGTGCGGCCACGCGGGGTGATCTTCTGGATGGCGGCCACGATGTCATCGCGATTGGTCATCTTGGTAGCCGGCACGACGGATTCCGCGCCATCGTCAAAAGTCACGACTGACACAATGTCGTCGCCACCCAGGCGCTGCAGGGCTTCCACGGCTGCCTGGCGTGCATGTTCCATTTTGGGTCCGGACATGGAGCCCGAGCGATCCAGCACGATGGTGACATTCACCGGCGGTCTTGCGGGTTTTTCCTTTTGCTGCAGCCCGACCAAACCAACCTTCAGATAGGTCTTGTACTGTTTTTGAGCCGGGATCTTGGGATGCGCGAGATCGACGCGAACTTCGACCGGATCGGCGGCTGATGCGGGAGCGGCCAGCAGGCCGCCCACGCATAGGATGGAGAGAATGAACTGCGTTTTCATGGATGATGCGATGAGTTGATGGTTTGAGTTGGAAGACAAACCACCCTGCCCGGAGCACGGAATCCTGAGTCAACGCACCGTGACATCTCTGTAACGTTTCGGTAACGATTTTAATGCAAACACCCGGTTTTTGTCATCATCAATTCCATGCTCCAACCGTTGGCAGGTGACCATGCCGTGCGTCGGAATGGCTTCGCTGTTTTGTTGAACATGGGTCTTCGTTCGTCGGGGGCGAGGCGAGAGCGCTGATCGACGGACAGGAGTGTCCATCGTACTATCCGTTCACCACGTTCACCGGCTTGCCAGCCAGGAAAGCTTGCAGGTTTGCGGCGGTGATGTCGATGAGGCGAGCGCGGGATTCGCGGCTGGCCCAGGCGACGTGGGGGGTGATGACGGAGTTTTTGGCAGTGAGGAGTGGGTTTTCGGCCTTGGCTGGCTCAACGGAGAGGACGTCGAGTCCTGCACCGGCGATGCGGCCTTCGTTGAGGGCTTTGGCGAGGGCGGGTTCATCGACGAGAGGGCCGCGGCCGGTGTTGATGATCATGGCTTCGCGTTTCATGAGATTGAGCGTGCGTTCGCCGACGAGGTGCTTGGTGGCATCGGTGAGCGGGCAGTGAAGGCTGATGACGTCGGACTGGCGGAAGATGTCGTCGATTTCGGCGGCTTCTACACCGGCAGGAGGGGCTTCTTTCCAAGTGCGCTTGGAGGCGAGGACTTTCATGCCGAAGGCGACGGCAATGCGCGCGACGGCGCTGCCGATTTCGCCGTAGCCGATGATGCCGAGGGTGCGGCCGGAGAGCTCGATGATGGGGTGATCCCAATAGGCGAAATCGGGGCATTTGACCCAGCCTCCGGCTTCCACGCTCTTTGATGCGTGGCCGACGTGATTGGTCATTTCCAGCATGAGTGCGATGACATGCTGCGCGACGGCGGGGGTACTGTAGCCAGGGACATTGGTGACGACGATGCCGAGCTCTTTGGCTGCGACAACATCGACGATATTGAAGCCGGTGGCGGTGACGCCGATGTATTTCAAATCTGGCAGCGCGGCGATGATTTCACGTGTGAGCGGGGCTTTGTTGGTGATGACGATCTCTGCGCCGGCACAGCGCGCGACGGTTTGATCCAGCGGCGTACGTGGATGCACTTCACAGGCGGCGATGGCTTCGAGAGGCTGCCAGGAGAGGTCGCCAGGATTTGCGGTGTGGGCGTCGAGAAGAACGATTTTCATGGGTGAGTGAGTCTATGCCGACGATTTGGCGGCGCTCCACTCAAATTCGTCGCAGGAGCACTCCTCCGAGGAGCATGCCCAGAGCGCTCCAGGCAAACCAGTGGCCGATGGGCTGCAACTGTTTGGCGGGCGCGAGTCCGGCGATGATGGCGGCGGTGTCGTATTTGGGCAGAGCGGTCAGGCTTTCCGGTGTCTTGCCATTGAGGCGGTATTCGGCGGGATAGGGTGCGTGGTAGTGTTTTACTTCGAGCTTGTCGTGATCGCGGTCATGCATGCGGAGGCTGAGGTGCTTGCGTGTGCCGATGGGGATGCGGGCCTCGTAGCGACCGAGACCGGTTTCGCGGATGGTGACGTCCTGGGTGTTGCCGTTTTCATCGAGCGACTGTGCGTTCCAATGGATGCCGGAGATTGGCGCGCCATCGTCGCCGCGACGCTCGATATTCATGATCCATGCGCCGTCGCGGATTTCGCCGCGTGACTCCATGCCTTCGACATCTGCCTTGCGTAGCGCGCCACGCAGCACCTGAGCCCAGAAGCGGCCGCAGCCGTCCCAGGCGAGCCATTCGCCGCCCCAGATTTCGGTGAGATCGCCGGTGTAGGCGAGACCGATGCCGAGGCCGAAGCGGCCGACGGCAAGAAGAGGATCGCCGTTCTCTGCGCCGAGGAGCACCTGGGCTGCGGGTTTGGCTTCCGTCATGACGTAGCCGAGCACGACGGGAAGTCCTTCGGCTTCGTAGCCGGCGAGCATGGGATGCTCGGTGATGCCGATGTGCGTGAAGACGCCTTCCTGCACGGCGCTCTTGGAAGCCTGCGTGGTCTCTTTGGTGAAGATCTGCGGGAGTGTGGCGGGATCGTTGCTTTCGTAATAGCGGCCTTTGCCGGCTTCGGCGATTTGCTGGAGGAGTTCACGTGCCGCGCCATCACCAAGACCCACGGTGGAAACGGTCATACCGCTGTCCACCATCTGCTGAACAAGGCCCATGTGATCCGCCTCCTGGGTCTGGCCGTCGGTGAGGCAGATCATGTGCTTCACTTTGGCGGTGGTGCGTTCCAGCATATCCTTGGCGGCGACCATGCCGGTGTACATGAAGGTTCCGCCGCCTTCGGCGATGGAGTCGATGGCGGCCTGGATGGTGCCCTGCTGTGAGGCAGGGGTCATCTCGCAGACGATTTGGGCATCGCCATCGAAGGCTACGACGGCGATCTGATCCTGAGGGCCGAGGAGTTCGGCAGCGCTCTTGGCGGCCTGTCGTGCCATTTGCAATGGGAGACCGGACATGGATCCGCTTTTGTCGATGACCAAGGCCATTGCCAAGGAGGGTTTCTCTTTTTCTTTTTCGAAGCGTGAGACGAGTGGGAGGACTTCTTCGACGGGGGATTTGTAATAGCCGCCGAGGCCGAAGCTGTTTTCGCTGCCGGTCATCACGAGGCCGCCGCCGAAGTCGGAGACGTAGCTGCGCAGCAGGCTCATCTGGCGCGGGGTCATGTCGGTGGCGGACATGTTGGCGAGCACGATGGCGTCGAAGGAGAGCATGTCCTCCATACCTTCTGGGAGGCCGCGTTTGCCGCGAAGATCGACATCGAAGTCCTGCTCCTTGAGCGCGCGGATGAAGGGGCGCATTTTTTTCTCGTCCTGATGGATGACTAGGATGCGGGGCTTGCCACGGACGGTGATGGTGGCGGTGGCCTGATTGTTGATGGGAAAGTGATCGCGCTCGGGGATGATCTCGGCGCTCCAGACGCTGGGGCCGGGGGTGGTCATTTCGGTGTCGAACCAGACCTTGGCGTCTTCGCCGGGTTTCAATGCGACAGTTTTCTCCTGAACGGCCACGCCTTTGTTAAGGAGGCGCACGCGGGATTTCATGGGCTGATTGGCCATGACGCGTGCGGTGAGGCGCAGGACTTCGCCATGGAACGCGAAGGGGGAGGTGCTTTCAAGACTTACCAATGCGGCCTCGGGTTCGCTCAAGGTTTTGAGGGAGGCGAACTTCACATCCACGCCTTCATGGCGGAGTTGTTCGAGTGCTGCGTCCACGCCGTTTTCGGTGTCGATACCATCGCTGAAGATGATGAGGCGCTTGGCTTTGCCTGCTGGAAATGCGAGGCGGGCGGCGAGCAAGGAATCACCGAGGCGCGTGTGGGAACGGAAGGCATCATCGGCGACGCCTTTGGTCCAGTCGTCGAGCATCTTGGTGAAGTCCGGGAGCTGCTTGTCGCGCAGACCGTTGGCCATGGCGAAGAGGGAGTGGGTGTCTTGAGGACGCAGGACTTTCACACCGGCTTCGATTTGTTTGAGCGCGTCTTTGGCGGATTCGAGATCGACGGACTGGGAGACATCCATGAGGAAGACGACGTGTGCTTCGTCTGTCTCCTCGCCTGCGTAAGGCTGGCACAAAGCGAGCGCGAGGAGTATGACGCCGAGCACGCGGAGGGCGAATGAGGTGATCTTCAGGCCTGAGGGGCGATCAACGAGAGAGCGCCAGTAGCCCCAGCCTGCGACGAAGAGCAGGAGGAGCCAGAGGAGCGGAGTGAAGGTGGTGAAGCTCATGGCTTGCGCACCCCCATCATGTAGAGATGATCCGCGTCAGGATGACGAATGGGAACCAGATCGATCGGCACGACCTGGTCATCTGGTGTGGCAATGAAATTTCCAGGGTGCGCGTCGAAGGCGGCCAAGTCATCGCTGGAACGATGCCAATCGTTAGAGCGAGTCTTCACAAACCCTTCAGCGGTCATGTAGGCATCAATCTGCTGCTGGTTCGGATGATCGCCCTCGATGAAGGTTTGCGAGATAACCAAGATGATGCGGCCCTGCTCGTCTTCGAATGTTGCTTCAACAAGCACATCGTCGCCGAAGACCTTGTTGTGCAAGGCCATTCGAGTCAGGTATTCAAAAGGCAGGGCGTCCGTATTTCCGAGTCCTCCGCTGCCATAGAAAGCAGTGCGCCCAAACTGATTCGGGTAGGTGTACTTGTAGATCCGGCTGAAGTCTGCGTGCTTCCATGTCCGGTGTTCACGGCCAAACGCCACCTGGGTTGAATTTAACCGGTCACGCCACTCACAAGGTGAGCCGAAAGGGAAATGGTCCCCGGCTTGTCGAGAGGATTCAACGAGTGCCTGTGCCTGAACTCGGCGTAAAGTTTCGCGTTCTCCGGATGGTTCCGCTCCATCTGGGAGAGAAACTCCAGATAGGTAAGCTTGCGCTGATTCAAGCGCACTTTGCGGAGAGCGTCCGGACCTGTGACCATGAGGCAGACTGTGCTCTGTTCCAGGCTGAATGTCAAACTTCCCACTCATCCTACCTTCCTCCTGTCGTAAAGGATGGATTCACCGACGAGGACACCGAGGGCGAGGACGAGGAGCCAGTAGCTGGGGGCTTCACCGCTGGCGATGGGCTTGACGCTTTCTTTGAGGGTGTCGTTTTTCAGGAGGCTTTCTTCGGGGGAGACGAGTGAGGTGGCGAAGGTCCATGAGTCGGTTTCGTGGAAACCGGAGGTCAGCATAGGGCCGTAGGGAGTGGGATCGGCGCGACCGGGGACGCGTGCGCTGGAGCCGGTGGGCAGCGTGGCGGGGGGCATGTCTTCGCGATGGGTGAGATGCGCGGCGGCGTTGTGGATGAGCACGGGGAACCAGGCGCTGAGATAGAACTGAGCGGCAAGTGGATCGAGATTCACGACGCAGACGGTTTGGGCGCCCTGGCGCATGAGATAGATCAAGGGAGGGCCGGATTCGTCAGCGACGAGCACGACTGCGCCGGTGGGGGCGGTGATTTGGCGGGCGCCGGCGAAGGTCATGGTTTCGGCATCCAGGTAGCGCAGGAGGGGGTGATCTTTTGCGAGGACTTTGGGGACTGGTGCGGTGATTTCACCCCCGACTTTGGACCATACGGTGGATTCGCCGGCTGGTTGAAACACCACGGTGCTGATGTCGGTGGGCACCTTGCCTTTGCTGAGCATGAGTTGGGCGGTCTTGGTGTCTTCCGCGAGTGCGAGGAGTTGATCGCTGCGCTCAAAGGCGCTGACGGCATTTTGGAAGAAGAAGGGATCATCGGCCAGGACACCGACGGGCACGGGCTGGCGGGGGGGGACATAGAGGAAGGCGGAGTTGTCACTTTCCAGAGCGTCATCGAGACCGAGTGTGGCTTTCCAGCGGCCGGAGGGGGCATCATCCAGCGTGAGGGTGACGGCGGCGTTTTCGCCGGGCAGCAAAGTCACAGGGATGATTTTTACCAGCTTGTTGGAATCGACATGCATGAGGGTGATGTCGGTTTTCACCGGGTCGGTGAAGGAGGAGACGGGCAGGATGAAGAGACCGAGACGCGCGGGACCGCCGGGGACGCTGCGGAGATCGGCGCGGGCGATGCCGATGTTTTTTGCGGCATCGGTGATGCGGAGCACTTCGACGTTGGGAAGACGGTCGGGGGCATCGAGGCAGCCGTCTGTGATGAGCAGCACGCGAGTGTCCTTCATCCATTCGTCGCCGGGTTGGAGGGCACGCAGGGCTTCGACGCGGGATGGGAGTTCTGTGGGCTGGATGGAGTTAACGGCTTCCAGCAGGGCTTTGCGATGACGGGTGGGATGCTCGAGCATGCGCGTCACTTCGGCAAAGGAGGCCACGGCGGCGCGCTGGGTGCCGTTCATGCCGGCGATGAGATCACGGGCACGTTGTTTGGCTTTTTCGAGGCGCGTGGTGGTGCCGTCTTTGGCGGACATGGAAGCGGAATGATCCACGACGATGAGGAGGTCCTTGCGTTCATCTCCGGCTAAGTCCGGCTCCGCCAAGGCGAAAGCGATGGCGGCAAAGGCGAGGGCCATGAGCAGCAGGGAGAAGACATCGCGCAGGCGTTTGAAAAGAGCGGAGGCTTTCTTCTCGGTGAAAATCTTCTGCCAGAGGAAGAAGGCGGTGACCGGCTTTTTGCGCGGGCGAACCTTGAGGAAATAGATGGCCGCCAGCGGGGCGAGGGCAGCCAGGGTCCAGAGAAATGCCGGGGCGAGGAAGGTCATGTGACGAGACCTCCGCGACGCAGCAGGTCTGTGATGACGGACTCAAACGACACGTCGGTGTTGGTGGAGAGGAAGCCGAGTCCGCGTTTGGCGCAGGTTTGTTTCAGGCCGAGGTTCCATTCGGCCATGGCGTCTTCGTAGAGTTTGGCTTCGCGCGGTGAGATGGTGACGCGTTCGCTGCGGCCTGTCTCGACGCATTCGAGGGTGACGTCCCCTTTCCACTCACAGCGGAGGTCGTTGTCGTCGAGTGTTTGCAGGCAGAAGACTTCGTGCTTGTGCCATTGCAGGCGGCTGAGGCCTTCCTCGTAGCCACCGGGCAGGAGGAAATCTGAGATGACGCAGACGAGGCCTTTGCGGCGGTGGCGTGCTTCAAACTCACGGGCGCAGGCGTTGAGATCGGTGTTGCCACCGAAGGTTTGCGCAGCCTCCAGCGAGCGCAAAAGCGGGATGACTTGATTGCGGCCGCGTGAAGGTTCAAACAAGGGCTGCAGGCGATCAGCGAGGCCGTAAACGGCGAGACGATCCAGGGTATTGAGCGCGATGTAACCCAAAGCGGCGGCGAGCTGTTTGGCGTAGGCGTGCTTGGAGGCCATGGAGGGGCTGCAATCGACAAGGAGGTAGATGGTGGCGTCTTCCTCCAGTTCGAAGAGCTTGATGAGCAGGGACTCGAACTTGGCGTAAACGCGCCAATCGATGCTGCGATAATCGTCTCCGAGGGAATACTGGGCGTAGTCGGCGAAGGTGATGCCTGCGCCTTTTTTCGTGCTGCGACGATCCGACTGCAACGAACCGCCCAAGATCTTGCGTGCGAGCAAGTAGAGGGATTCGAGGCGGCGGATGAAGGCTGGATCGGTCAGGGTCATGCCTTCACCTTTTCGATCACGTCAGCGATGACTTCGTCGGTCTTCACGCCTTCGGCCTCGCCTTCAAAGGAGAGGAGAATGCGATGACGGAGAGCGGGGGTGGCGGCTTTGGCGATGTCTTCACGGGCGACGTGGTAGCGGCCATCGAGCAGTGCACGCACGCGAGCGGCGGCGAGGATGGTCTGGGCACCGCGTGGTGAGGAGCCGTGACGAACGTATTTTTTCACGCGGTCCGTGGCGTTCACATCGGTGGGATGAGTGGC
>JAPLUN010000550.1 GCA_026397715.1 Verrucomicrobiota bacterium | reverse complement strand
TCGACAGCGCAGCGTGGTGCGAAGCCGTAGCTTTCAAAGACGACCGAGCCGAAATGCAGCTCCCATGCGTGGTCAATCTGCGCCTGCGTGGGCTTCAGCAGGCCGAGGGCGATTTCGCGCGGCTTGTCGATGGCCGGATTGCCAGTGATCCATGACTTTTTCGCCTCCTGCGAACGAGCGAGGATGTTGAAACTGCCCGCGCAGGCAGCAAGGGGTAGCGTTTGAAGCAGGCGACGGCGTGTGAAAGGAGCGTTCATCTGTGGGAACAAACGCGCCTTAGCCGGGGTTTTAGCGGCGAAGCTTTTTCTTCAGGCGCATCCAGGTCGGGACGTCGAGGTCCTCACCTTGCACGATCGAAGGTTCGGTGTCCTTGAAGCGGCCGCGGTCTTCTTCGCCGAGGCTGAAGGTCTGCTGGCTTTCAGCCGTGGCAGTGGCCTTGCGGGTGAGGACGGCGGTGGCGCTGATCGTTGAAGACTCGGGCTCGGGTTCGTCGAATGAAATGAGATCGTCCTGCGCGGAAGCGGCTTCGGTCTGCAAGGTGACGCTGCGGGCCACGACGGCGGCGAGGGTCGATTCCTTGCTGCTGCGTGCGGCATCGGCGAGTTCCTTTGCGGCAGGGGTGCGCACTGGAATGCGTGCCGTTTCCGGAGTGGAAACGATCACTGGGGCGGAGGGCTCTTCGAAAGCCTCAAAGGATTCAAAAGCCTCGAAGGCAGGCGGCTCTTCCACATGGGCCACTGGCTGTTCCACGGGCGGCAATTTGGCTGCCTCCGCATGAAGGCTGGTCAAAGGAAATGCCTCACCGACGGCAGGGACGGAGGCGAACTCCTCGGACTTGAAGAGCAGATCAGGGGGCGATGCCACGGGGGCTGGCGGTGCATACGGTGATGGAGCCTTCTTGGCAGCGATCTCGCGTTTGGGAGCCGGGGCAGGGGCTGCGACAGGTGCGGGCAGCTCAGCGCGGGGCTGGAGCATTTCCGAAGGCGGTGCTGCGGTGGCGTGAGCGTTGAGCTGATTGAGTCCCAGCGAACTGATGAGAGTGACGGCGACGGCGTCTCCCAGCTTCGCATCGACACCGAGGCCGAAGAGAATGTGGGTTTGATCCGGCACGTGACGTCCAAGCTGCTTCATGACACCCTCGACTTCGACCAAGGTGAGCGAATCGCCGCCGGCGACGTGGACCAGCAGGTTCTTCGTCTGGTGCAGGAGGCGGCCGGAGTCGATGAGCGGGCTCTTGAGCGCTTTCTTGAGCGCCTCGGTACCGCGGTTCTGGCCGCGTGCTTCGCCGAAGCCAAAGAGGCAGCGGCCGTTGGCATTGGCAAGCGCGGAGGTGAGGTCGTCGAGACCAAGTTTCACCAATCCTGGTGTCGTGGTGATGGTGGAAATGGCGCGCAGGCTCTGGGCAATGAGCTGGTCCGCCTGATTGAAGGCTTTCTGAATGCCATCCTTGGGCAGGATGAGCTCGCCCATGCGGTTGTTTTCAAACAGCACGAGGGCATCCGCACGCTTTTGCAGCAGTTCGAGCGCCTCTTCAGCCTGGGCCAGACGGCGGCGGCCTTCGAAGCTGAACGGCATGGTGGCGACGACGAGCACCAGAGCACCGGTGTTTTTCGCGATTTCAGCAATGACAGG
>JAPLUN010000276.1 GCA_026397715.1 Verrucomicrobiota bacterium | reverse complement strand
CCACCGGGCGCCGCTCCCGCACCCGGCACTCCGGCAGCGGCATTGATCTGAACCGTCAGTTCTGGAATGAATCCGACGAGCCTGAAATCCAGTACCTCGAAGGCGAGCTGCGCCGTGAAAAATACGACGGCATCATCTCGCTGCATTCAGATTCAGACAGCGATGGCGTCTACGGCTTTGTCGGCGGTTCATTCCTCAGCGAGCATCTGCTGAAGCCCGCACTTCGCGCCGCTTCCAAGATCCTTCCGCGCAATGACTCCCAGGTCATCGACGGCTTCCTCGCCGACAAGGGCATCATTCGCGAGGGCTATCTCGGCATGCTCACCGCACCTCCCGGCCAGTCTTCCTCAGCCCTGGAGATTGTCTTTGAAACTCCCTCTCTGGCGCCGATGCCCCTGCAGGTTTCTGCCACCGTCGTCGCCGTCAAAACCATCCTCGCACGCTACCGCCAGCTGCAGTCCTACGCCCCGAATCTCTAACCCCCGTTACCGGGAACGTCTTTATAGGCAGCCCGGTGCGTCCACGCCCCGGGCTGCCTCGCGTAGTTTTTCTGTACAAAGAAGCCATCCAACAAATAGGTTCACCCCAGCAGCTTCGCGATCATCCGATGAATGAGTTCGTCGCGGATTTCATCGATTAGCCTCCTGCACATAGGAGCGTCTTGCTCATGACAAGCTCGTGCAGACATCACCTCCTCACGTAACCAAGTGCAAGCGGCATGGCAGTACAGGCGTTCTACCTCCATGCGCCACGATCCCGCGCCGCATTCACTCGCCCTGCCTGCCACCAGTTCCTCCTTTCATGATCCGTTTCTCCGCCTTCTGCTTCTGCGTGCCGCTCCTCATGCCAGCGCTGCATGCCGCTGATGCCAGCGTGCTGGCGAACAAAGCCCCCCTCTTCGCACAATCTTGGCCGCTCGATGCCGTGGATGCCCCCATTCAGGTCCACGGCGGCAGGCCCAAAGTGGTCCCCGGTGCGCATGGCAAATCACTCGTGCTCGATGGCAAATCCGTCATCGAACTCAAGGACACCGCCACCCTCAATGGCGAAAACGGCTTCACCTTCTCCGTCTGGCTGAATCCCCATGTGCTCGATGCCGGCCAGCAACTCATCGCCGCCAAGAACCGCTACTCACTCAAAGAGCGTCAGTGGAGCCTCGCTGTCGAGGAGGGCGGCATCCTTCGCGCCTACCTTCAGCAGGACAAGTGGCACCCCATCACCGCCAAGCCCCTGCTGCAGGCCGGCCACTGGCACCACGTGGCCCTCACCGTCTCCGCCACCCAGGCCGTGCTCTATCTCAATGGCCAGCCCGTCGGCGAGACACCGCTGAGCAAACCTCTGCCCGCCACGCAGGCCCCCATCACCCTCGGCGGTGTACGGGATGGCGACCGCCTCACCCAGCAGCTTCACGGTGCGGTGGATGACGCACGCTACATCTCCCGCGTCCTCACCGCCGCAGAGATCGCCAAAACCTACAAGCCCGTCACCGCCACGCAGGAAGTTCCCAAGCCCATCGCCCCTTCCGAGACCCCTTTGTGGGATGCCACCGCAAAGCTGCCCAAAGCCGCCGAGGCACCCGTGCTGGATGGCGTGGTATTTCATGTTATCCAACCACATGCCCCCGAAAAAGACGGCTACATCTGGCTGCACGGCGTCGGCCTCGGCTGGCACAAAGGCAGGCTGTACGCCTCCTTCGGTCACAACAAAGGCGAGGAAAACACCCCCGGCGAGCAGGCACGCGGACGCGTCAGCAGCGATGGCGGCCAGACCTGGGCAGACACCTTCACCATCGGTGCCGGCGAGTCAGACGACCACGCCGTCAGCCACGGCGTCTTCCTCTCTCACGAAGGCGCACTCTGGGCCTTCCACGGCTCCTTCTTCGGCCACCACCTCACCGACATTGACAGCAGCAAAGTCCACACCCGCGCCTACCGGCTCAATGAATCGACAGGCAAATGGGAAAGCCAGGGCACCGTGATCGAAGGCGGCTTCTGGCCTTTGCAGGAGCCGGTGAAAATGACCGACGGCAACTGGATCATGTCCGGCATCAGCGTCGGTCACGGCCACCACGCCGCCGTCGCCATCAGCCAGGGCGCAGATTTCACGAAGTGGGATCTCGTCGTCATCCCCGCCGCCGAAGGGCTCAACATGTGGGGCGAATCCACCGTCATTGTCGATGGCGCAAACATCACCAACATCGCCCGCTACGGTGCCAAGCCGCAGGCACTCATCTCCGTCAGCAAAGATTATGGCCGCACCTGGAGCACCACCGCCCCGAGCAATCTTCCCATGGCCACCTCCAAGCCCTCCGCCGGCATGCTCAGCACCGGCCAGCGCTACCTCGTTTGCACCACCACCGCAGACAGTGGCGGACGCCGCACGCCATTGACCATCGCTGTCAGCAAGCCCGGCTCATCCGTGCTCAGCCAGGTCTTCATCATCCGCCCCTCCGTCTTCCCCCAGGGCCCCGGCGATGTCGCTGACAATGCCTCCCTCTCCTATCCCTGCGCCACCGAGCACGAAGGCAAGCTCTACATCGGCTACTCCAACGGCGGCGGTCGCCGTGGCAACCACAACAGCGCCGAACTCGCCGTGATTCCGCTTCAATCGCTGCGGGTAAAATGAGGGCTCACCACCCTTCCCTAGTTCCTCCCCCATAATTCTTCGCTCTGTGGCCGTGGGCTTCGAAGCCTGCAATTCTCACACTTTTCCGGCAGCGATGCGTTTCTCCAAACCACGCCGCTAGGTGGAGCAAAAGGCCGATGCATCAGCTCACAAGTTTCGGCAGATGAAACAAGGCGAAATCGGCGCTGGACAATGATCAGCGGAAAAATTGAGACCCATTAAAAATCTCACCCCGATGTTTCGGTAACTCTTTGTACTTCAAAGAGTGGTGCTCGGGAAGGGACTCGAACCCTTAAGCCTTTCGGCACAAGATCCTTAGTCTTGCGCGTATACCAATTCCGCCACCCGAGCAGGTGTGAAAAACAGGGGCCGCGAATATAGACGCCTGAGTTTTTATGCAACCACTGTTTTGCATTTTCGTGCACTTTTATGCACCGATGCAAAAGACGATCACTCTTGCCATCGGGGAACGTTTTGGCTGTCATCCCATCTAATGCGCACTTCCCTGCTCCTCTGCCTGCTGCCGTCCCTCCTGCTCGCGGCCTCGCCCTACCCTGAAAAGACCCCTGACACGCCGGGAAACAGACTCATCGACCGCTACTTCGCCGAGCAGACGCGCGAGATCACCGCAGACAACGGCCTCGCGCAGATCACCACCGCCTCAGACTGGGAGGCCAAGGCCCCCGAATACCGCCGCCAGCTCTTTGAAATGCTCGGCCTCGATCCCCTCCCAGAGAAAACCCCGCTGCAGCCCACCAAGACCGGAGAGCTCAAAGGCGACGGCTACATCGTGGAAAAAATGCACTTCCAGTCCATGCCCGGACTCTACGTCACAGCGAATCTCTACCTGCCAGAGAAGGTGGACAAGCCACTGCCCACCATCCTCTACGTCTGCGGCCATGCCGTGGTGGTCAAGGACGGCGTCAGCCTCGGCAACAAGGCCGGTTACGAGCACCACGGCGTCTGGTACGCACGCCATGGCTATGCCTGCATGATCATCGACACCGTGCAGCTCGGCGAGATCCGTGGCGAGCACCACGGCACCTACAGCAAAGGCCGCTGGTGGTGGTTCTCCCGTGGCTACACCCCCGCCGGGCTGGAGGCCTGGAGCTGCATCCGCGCGCTCGACTACCTCGAAACCCGCAAGGAAGTGGACAAGACACGCTTTGGCGTCACCGGCCGCAGCGGCGGCGGTGCCTACTCCTGGTGGATCACCGCGCTGGATGAGCGCATCAAAGCCAGCGCCCCCACCGCTGGCGTCACGGATATGCAGAATCAGGTCATCGACGGCTGCGTCGAAGGCCACTGCGACTGCATGTTCTTCCTGAACACCTACCGCTGGAATTTCGATCGCATGGTCGCCCTCGCCGCACCGCGCCCGCTCCTCATCGTCAATACCGACAAAGACTCCATCTTCCCCATCGACGGCGTCTTCCGCATCTACCAAAACGTGCGCAAGATTTACTCCCTCCTCGGCAAG
>JAPLUN010000592.1 GCA_026397715.1 Verrucomicrobiota bacterium | reverse complement strand
GACCGCCAATGTTTAAGACACCATTTTTTTGAGCCGCTTTTTGAGCGGCTCCCACCAGGCAAAGCGTTGTGTTTTCATCGGTTTTTTCTCATGCCACAAACACTCCCCTTGGGCAATTGAGGGTTTTCAAACACCGCCTAGTGACTGCTCGCACTCGTGCAATCTCCTGAGCCGTGCCAGCAACTGCCGCGTGGGCAACGACTCCAATTCCGCCAGCTGCATCGGGAATACAGGTTTGCGTTTCATTCAGGCGCTAAAGCTTGAGGAGCTTCGAGAACTTCTTCCAAAGGTCAAATGCGGAAGTCACCCGAGCTGACGGCCCTTGACCATCTAGCTGACGTGCCGTGTCCAACTGAAGCGCCCATGTCTCTGCGATTGGTACGTCGCGGATATTCGCTGGTGGCAGGACGCGCTCAGCCGTCCAAAGGGGCGGATAGAAAAAGAGGCAGCGGTCCGGTGGCAGGCGCGAGATGACCTCTTCGCACCCCGGCCAAGCCAGGTCTTCGTAAAAGTCTTTGAAGTCCGTGCAGGCCCAGATCAAGAACTGTGTGTAGGTGCACTCCAATGCCTCCCACCTGAGACTACGGGGTGAGAAGTAATACATTAGGTTTCCATCGTTCCCGAGAGACCCACCGTTCAGAGCGAAAAATCCGCCGAACGCATCATCTGCCACCAAGTAGAATCCATCCGCCCTGTCTTGGTTCCAGTCTGGCAGAGTCCGAGGAATCGCGGTGCTGCCTGAGCCAAGAATCCGGATCCAGCCATTGAGAACCGCAATTCCGCCCGTGTGGTAGGCGATGGCTCCCATGGGCGAGCGCGTTGTTACCTGCGTGCGATGCAGTACCTCTGATGCTTCAGCAGAGGCGGGATGCATGACACAACGACCGGGATGCTTCTGCACCGTTTCAGTCACGAAGGGCAGGGCTGACTCTGCCTCGTTGATCAGCTCTTTCAGCGGGCACATGGCATTCGCGAATGCTGGGGGATGATTTAATCTCCCAGTTTCCAAAGAATCATTACTGCGCCGCCAGCGCCGCAGCAGCTCTCGCCTTCGCGATCTCCGCCTTCTTCAAAATCTCTTCCGTGCTCGGCAGGCTCGCCAGCACATCCGCCGGGATGAACCCATCGCCCACGAGCTTGGTGAGGCACTTTTTGCGTTCATCCAGCGCCTTGTCGGGGCTGCGTTCTTTGCTGAAGCGGGATTTGGCGGCGGCGCTGCGGTCTTTGAGGGCGGAGTAGATGTCGCCGCCGAGGAGGGAGGAGATGTCCACTTTGATCTTTTCGCGACCAGCTTCGTGCTCGTTGATCTCGTCGCCGTTGATCGGTCCCGCCTGATACTTGGGGAACATGATGGCGACTTCGGGGCAGACGCGGGAGCAGGCGGGGCAGTTGGTCTTGCAGTTGTCGTTGTTCTGCACCTGGATCTTGTTGTCGTCGCTGACGCCATAGACGTCGAAGAGGCAGAAGCTGAGGCACTGCATGCAGTTGGTGCAGCGGGAGTAGTCGATGACGGGGAACCAAGGCTTCCATTTGCCGGGTTCGTTCATGGTTTTCTCGCCGCGGGATTTGTCCACCAGCGCGACAATGGCGTCGGGTTCCAAGCCGGTGATGTCGCAGGTGTCGATGGTGATCTTGCCGGTGGCGTCTTCCAGCGCGGGGGCTTTGCCTTCAAAGGCGCCGAGCACGAGGAGGTTGCGCTCATCATGCGGCATAGCGGGCGCGCCGAGACTGCTGCGGGTGACGGTGTAGCCTTTGTCGAGCAGGGCCATCATGACCTTGGCACGAGACTCGGCGGGAAGCTGGATGCTGCCATTTCCTTCGTAGAGGACGACGCGGAGCGGGCGGTGAGTGTGGGTGATCATGGGGAGATAAATGACGAAGCCCGAATGACGAATGAAGGGTCAGGCAGAAGTTGCTGGCTCGGCGTTGAGGAGAGCGTCGGCGATTTCCTGCGCGGTCTGGGTGCGCATGTTGAGGATCTCGGTGTCGGCGGGGAGGGGGAAACCGGCCTGCTGGAAGAGGCCTTTCACGGCGCGTGGATAGCAGGCGGCGATGCGGAGCTTGCCACAGGCGGCGATGGCCTGTAGGCGGGGATCGCGATGCGCGGCCATCTCGCAGAGATCGGAGACGGTTTCAAAGCTGGCGTTCGAGTCGCAGAGCTTCTGCAGGACTTCGTTTTTCACGCCGGTGGGAACAACCTGGGCGTAGGCGCAGCGGCAGTAGAGGATGGTGGCAGGGGTGCTCAAAAGGGCGCGAAAAAGGTGGAGATCAGTGTGGGCTCAGGTGGCGTACTACGCAACACCGGCGAAGGCGGGCATGGCAAATTTAGGCCTAAAGCACAAAGTCGGCGCGAGGCCGACTTTGTGGATGAGCGCGAGTCGATTTGTACGAAGGCCTATGAGGTGGTCTTGCGCTCAACGTTGAGGCCCATTTTGCGGTAGAGCGTGGCGATGGAGACGCCGAGCATGCTGGCGGTCTTTTCGCGGGAGCCGCTATTGTACTTGAGGGTTTCCTGAATGAAGGCGCGCTCCTGCCCCTTGATGAAGTCATCGAGCGTGGAGCCGATGGGCAGCTTGGTGATGCCCTCGGTGGTGGAAGGGGTGGGAATCTCGATCTGCTGGGTGACTTTGGCCGGCAGGTCGGAGGGGCGGACGCGGTCGTTTTCGGCGAAGGCGCAGGCGCGTTCGATGGCGTTGCGCAGCTCGCTGACGTTGCCAGGCCAGTTGTACTTCTCCAGGAATTCGATGGCCCCGGCGTCGATGGTCTTGGGCTTGGAGTCAGTGTGGTCGGCGAGGTCTTTGAGGAAATGCTCGACAAGAGGGCGCACGTCCACGCGGCGCTCACGCAGCGGCGGGATCTTGAGGGGGACGACGGAGAGCTTGTAGTACAAGTCTTCGCGGAACTTGCCCACCTTCACGGCGTCTTCGAGAGACGTGGTGCTGGAGACCACGAGGCGGAAATCCGCACCACTGGAGCCGTTGCCCCAGCCTTTCTTTGACTGCGCTTCATCCAGGAAGGTGTTCAGCTGGGCCTGGATGCGGGCCGGGAGCTGATTGACCTCCGCCAGATGGATGGTGCCGCCGGAAACGCGATTGAAGATGGCGGTCTGGCCGAAGAGCTCGGTTTCGAGGGCGTCTTCCGGCATGGCGCTGCACTGCAGTTCCTTATAAGGTGCGTTGTTGCGGCGGCTGGCCTCGTGGAGGGCGCGGGCGACCATGTGCTTGCCGACGCCGAATTCGCCTTCGAGAAGGACGGGGCTGTCGTTGTTGGCCACGCGGCGCACAATATCAAAAATGCGCTGGATGGCATCGCTGTGACCGATGAGCTTCGATGCGGAGGAGGAGCGCAGCGTCGCGCTGGGGATGCTCGTGGGGGTGGCGGCGGCGATGCCGTTGCGCTGCAGGGCCTGATTCACCGTCTTGATCAGATCTCCCAGATCGAAGGGCTTGGTGAGGTAGTCAAAGGCACCCAGACGCATGGCTTCCACGGCGGTTTCCACGCTGCCATGACCGGTGACCATGATGACGGCGGTGCTGGGGAACTGATCCTTGCACATGCTGACGAGATCGAGGCCGTTCACATCGCCGATGCGAAGGTCCACAATGACGAGGTCAGGCTGGTTGGAACGGATGGCCGCAATGCCGTCGATGCCGGTGGTACAGCCAAAAACTTGGTGACCCGCAGCTTTGCAAAGCTTGGTCATGAGTTCCAGGATGGCGGCTTCGTCGTCTATGATTACTAGTTTAGCCATATTATTTTCGTGAAGTGAGAGGCATGGTTGATTGTTAAATAGGCTAAACGTTTCTCAGGATTGCGTCAATTTAAGATTCTCAAAAAAGAGAATGGAGGCTTTTGGGGGCATGATGGAGCCTCCAATGCAAGTGCTGCAAGAGCTTGATAGGATGGTCTTTGATGCCCCTTCTGCGTCTTGCAGGCGGTGCTAAAAGTGGGGGATTTACCGGGTCCGCACTGGAGGATCGCAACTCTTGGTTTCTACGAGTGTTTCTTCACCCGCAGTCAATCCAACCAGCACACTCACATGAAATCCAAAACCAACCGACTCTCCTGGCTTTGCGGTGCTCTCGCGCTCAGCGTCGCTTCATTGCAAGCCCAGGATACCAAGCCTGCAGGCCAACCACCCGTCGCTGCGCCACTTCCTCCCGCAGCACCCAAATTGGATGCTCCGCCTCCAGCAGCACCACGTGACCTGCCGCGCATCGGAGAACCGCGGGAAGGGAATGGTCCCCGTCCTAACACCCTGCGTGAACCGCAGCGCCGCCCGGATGGGGCCGGTCCGCGTGATGGCGCTCAGCCTCAGCGTGACGCACAGCCCCAGCGGGATGGGCAGCGTGGACCAGTGAATCCTCCGCAGGGCAGCGGGCCCGGACCCATGAATCTTCCCAATGCTGGCAATCGCAACCCCGATCAGGGCCCTGGAAATGGCCGCGAGGGCTTCCGCCGTCCCCCCATGGATGACCAGCAGGGTGGCGAGCATCAGCGCGGTGAGCCGCAGGCGCAGGGCAACCGTGGCCCGATGAACAACCCGCAGCACGAAGGTAATCGGGGGCAGGAACATGCGGGGCGTCAGGACCATTTCAGACAGCCTTCAGGGCAGCGTGGGAATGAACAGGGCGGCTTCCGCCCTCGCGCCGAAGGCCGTGGTCCGCAGTCTTTCGCGCAGCGCGGTGGTGAAGATTTTAGAGCGCCACAGGGTGGCGATCAGGGCGGGCAGATGCATCGCGGTCGTGGCCCTCAGGGCAGAATGGGGCGTGGCAGGGGCCATCGCTTCGGAGGTCGGCAGCAGTCTCAGAATTTCGGCAGTCCTCGTGGAGATTCGAGATTTGGCGGTCCGCGTGGTCCAGCTCCACAGTTTGACCAGCGTCGCGGCCCCGGCCCGCAGCAGTTTGGGCAGCAACGAGGTGGAGAACATCGTGGCGAAGGTCCCCAGCACTTCGATCGGCCAATGCATCAGCCCCAGCAGGATGGCATGCGCGGCGGAGACCGGGGTCCCAGTCCATCGCCGCGTGACGGCGGCCCGCGTTTTGCCCCGCCTTTTCACCGGGGTCAGGAAGGACCGCATGGCCCGCCGCCGATGAATCAGGAGCGTGGCCACGAAGGCCCACCGCGTGATCGGAGCGTGTGACGTATGCGAGTGCCGGAAATCATGGCATGGCGGCCCGGGTAAACCGGGCCGCTTTTTTTTGCGCAATTGCAGGTGGCATTCGCGTCTCGTGAGTTGTGTTTGTGCAAACGAACTCCATAGTCGCGCCGCCGCCAGCAGCCCCGCACGGGCTGCCACGAAATCCACCGCATGAGCTTGGTCAAAAAACTCGCCAAAATGTTGAACTCAAAAGCGCAGTCTTCTGCGAACGGAGTTCATGGACCGGCGGAGCTGCCATGGTGGTCGCCAGACCGGTGGGCGCACCTTTGGAATGGCCAGCCGCAGGTGTCAGCAGCTTCGGCCGCCACGGCCAACACCATGCTGCCGGTGCTGATCGAAGTCTTCGCGGCTTTCAGCAAGCTGGACGGCAACATCGAGGAGGAGGAAGTCGAATCCAGTCTCGGCTACCTGCGCTATGACTATCCGGAGGCGATCTACGCCGACATGCGTCGTCTCTATTTTGAGGCCCTGCAGGAGCCGCAGGACCTGACGCAGCGTGCGAAGGAGCTGAGCCAGAAACTCACCCAGGAACAAAAGATCCTGCTTGGCGTGCAGTTGTACCTGCTCATCTCGCGTGCGCAGCAGAATCAGCGGCAGATGGTGGAGTTTTACCTCTTCATGACGAATCTGGGCATCGCCGCCCAGGCCATCGACATCGTCTATCAGCTCAATGCAGGGGACAAACCGCCGGAAGAGGGGTTTTCCACCAAGGGTGGCCAGCCGCTGGACACGCTGCGAATCGGTGCCACGAAGAATTGCGACGTGCTGCTGCGCTCCCTTTCGGATGACTGCTCCGTGGTGGCGTTCCGTTTTCAAAACTTGGTGCTGCTGAAAAACACCGGCAGCATTTCCATCCTGGTCCGCAGTCGCCGTCAGCCGCCGGGAGAGTTCTCGCGGCTTTATCCCGGCGAGCGCGTGGTGATGGAGGACGTGACGCTGGACTACAATGACCTGATCACCTACTTCAATTCTAAAAAGACTCTGTCAGGCACGCAGATCTACCTGACCCTCACGGAAAATGGTAGTGCAGAAATCGCCCCGCAACGCACGCGCGGCACGAATCTGCGGCTCAGCTTTGGACTGGGCGTCACGGTGGAAGCTCTGCGGACCACCAAAGCCACCCTTAATGGCGTGGTGCTCAGCAGCGGCACTGTGGTGGAGGCCAGCATCGAGGACAGCATCATTGCCCATGGCGAAGTGGAAATCGCGCTGCGCGACTTGCGCGTGCGTGCGCAGGAGTTTGGCGGGCAGTTCCGGTTGGAAGGCAGCCGCAACACCTACCTCGTCTCGAACAAGCCTGAGCTGTTGGATGAGGGGGACATTCTGCTCTCCGAAGATACCGATGGCGAAATTCTGCTGCGCATTGAGTGCAACTACGCGCAGAAGACTGGCGTGCTCGAAGTGCTGCGCTCTTCGCGTCCGCTCTACATTGGTCTGATTCCGGTGCGCGATCGGATCACCCTCAATGACGGTGACACCATCACGCTGGGAGAGGGACAGTACCTGCGCTGCCACTTTGCTGATCGCATCATCGAAGAGGAGCGCAACACTGTGCGTCAGATCGAGGTGCGAGAACTCAGTCATCGTTTCGATGGCCGCGACACCGCGCAGGACGGCGTGAGCTTCATCGCGCGCCGTGGTGAGATGATCTGTGTCATGGGTCCCAGCGGCTGCGGCAAGAGTACGCTGCTGCGCATTCTCGGCGGGCAGCTCAAACCCAAGGGGGGTGAAGTGCTGATGAACGGCATGGCGCTGTATGACAACCTGCACAATCTCACGCCTTACATCGCCTACATTCCGCAGGAGGATGCCTTTGATCCCTTGCTGAAGGTGCAGGAAAATCTCGACTTCTCGGTGGCGGTGCGCTGTCCGCATCTGAAAACCGAGGAGCGGCGCAAACGCGTGGATGCGAAGCTGGCGGAACTCGGCCTGGCCGATCTGCGTGACCGGCTGGCAGGCACGCCGCAGCAAAAATTTCTCAGCGGCGGCGAGCGCAAGCGTCTCAATGCGGGGCTCGACATGATCGGCATCTCCGACGTGTACCTCTTTGATGAGCCGACTTCCGGCCTCTCATCCAAGGATAGCGAGCATGTGCTCGAAATCATCCGCAGTCTGGCGCGCAACAAGATCGTCATCACCTCCATTCATCAGCCCAGCTCACGACTGCTGCAGATGTTCGACAAGGCCCTGCTTTTGGACAAAGGCGGCAAGCTGGCCTACTTCGGCACGCCGCAGGGCATGATCGAGTACTTCTGGCGCGTGTATCACACGGAGACTGGTCAGGCTGGGGATGCCGATGCTCAGCCGCCAGACAAGCTCACGCCGGACTTCGTCTTCGACGTGCTGGAAACTCCGCTGCGAGACATCAGCGGAGACATCATTCATGAACGCAGTGCAGACGGGCATCTCGTGGCTGCGCGCCGCTTTCCGCCCAACTTCTGGCGCGACTCCTATCAGCGGCATCTCATCATGGAGAGCATGGCCAAGCAGCGGTCCGCGCCGGGCAGCACCAGCCTCATCGCCCGGCCCAAGCGGGATGAAAGCCATAGCGCCAGCCGCATGCGCAGCACGCCCAAGCCGCCGAAGCACACCTTCCGTGAGGAGAGCATTCTTTTCTTCACCCTGCTGAAGCGCGCCTTCCTCAGCAAGCTGCGCAACCGTACGAATCTGCTCACGACCCTGCTTGAGGCTCCCTTGCTGGCCTGGATCATTTCCAGCGTGCTGAAGTACTCTGAGGAAGAGCACTACACCTTTGCCACTGCTTTCCACATCCCGACCTATCTCTTCATGAGCCTCGTTGTGGCGATGTTTTTGGGGCTGACCAACAGCGCCGATGAAATCATCCGTGACCGCCACACCCTGAGCCGGGAGCGCAATCACAACCTGCGAACGTTTTACTATCTCAGCGGCAAGATCATCTCGCTCTCCACCTTCGCGCTCATCCAATGTGTGATTTACTTGCTCATCGGCAACTGGGTGCTGGAGATCCGGGACATGTTCCTGATTCACCTCTGGTGGATGTTCCTCACTTCTCTCACGGGTGTCTGCCTTGGGCTGTTCATTTCCAGCATCGTCAGTGACAACCGCACTGCGGTGAATGCCATCCCGCTGCTCCTGATTCCGCAGATCATTCTCGGTGGTGCGCTGATCAAGTACGAGGAGATGAACAAGAATCTCGACCTTGTCTATTCCGTGGGCAAGTGGCTCAAAAAATCCGGCAATGACGAGGAAAACGCCAGCAAGCTCAAGGTGCCGTTCATCTGCCAGTTCATGCCATTGCGCTGGTCATATGAGGGCATGGTCATCTCGCAGTCCAAGCTCAATCCGCTCACGCGCAATCAGGACTTCCTCGATGAACGCATCCAGTCGCTGCTGCCGCCTTCAGGGGCGGACATGAACGACCGGCAGCGCCATGAACTGGAACTCACCAAGCAGTCCCTCGCGGTCGTTTCCGGCCTCTATGCCGAGAACCCGCGCGAAATCTCCAAACGCCTCGGCTCCATCCGCGATGCGGTGCTCAGCGGCCGCATCGAGCCCCCGATGCTCGACAGCATGCTGCAGCAAAACGACGGTGTCAGCGCCGAAGAAATCTACGTGAACCGCAAGGTGCTCGACCTCGTGACCAAGGCCGAGATGGAACGCGAGGACTACCGCCGCAAAACCAGCCCGAATGTGTTCTTCGGCACGCGGAAAATGTACCTGGGCACCAAGTACAACACCCTTTGGATCAACAGCATCGTGATCCTGTTTACGCTGTCGCTCATCATCGCCGCGGTGGAGTTGAGTCTGCGCAGGCAGTTGACGAAGGTGTGAGGTGCTTGTTGTTACCAAGGGCAGGCTTTCAAGCACGGACTAAGCGCTCCGACTGCCTCGGTCTCGCTTCACCAGCCTGGCTTTGCGGAACAGCATTTCGCCACGCATGACGTAAAGAATGAAAACCCGCTCTCCATCGTGACGATATAAAACACGACATGGAGCTTCGACAATCTGGCGGTAGCGTGACCGCCTCATCTCCGGCAGGCGTGAGCCGCTGTCGGGATGCTTTTCAAGCTGCTCGACATGCTCAAAGACTTTCCGAACCAGATTGCGTGCCGCCTGCGGATCGTCGAGGGCGATGTAATCGGCAATGGTGTCGAGGTCGTTCAGCGCCGGCTCAGTCCAGATTATTTGAGCCATCGTGACATGCGTTTCTTGGCTTCGGCATGTGTGACAACCCGCCCTTCTTCAATGGCACGCTCGCCTCGAGCAATGCCTTCTAGGA
>JAPLUN010000553.1 GCA_026397715.1 Verrucomicrobiota bacterium | reverse complement strand
GGCATCTGCGGTGAACACGGCGGCGATCCTGAGAGCGTTAAATTCTGCCATCGTGCAGGCCTCACGTATGTGAGTTGCAGTCCTTTCCGGGTCCCAGTCGCACGCCTTGCCGCAGCGCAGGCAGCGATCGAAGAAAAGCGCGCCGCCGCTTCGGCCGCCGCAGGAAAAAGTGTCCGTGGAGGCGCCAAAAGCGCGTCCGTGGCAAAACAAAACAACAACGCAACCAACAACAAACAGAGGATAAACACCATGGCTAAGAAAGCTGCAAAGAAAGCCGCCAAAAAGGCGCCCGCAAAGAAAGCCGTCAAAGTCGCAAAGAAGGCCGCTAAGAAGGCTGCGAAGAAGAAGTAACGCATTGACCTCCTAGGGAGGTCAATGTGGCGGAGCAATCCGCCGCCAAAAGCCCTGTGGGGATCACTCCTCACAGGGCTTTATTTTTGAATTCGATGAACTCTGCCGCGATCTCGGCCCAAGCAAAGGGATGAGTCTGGTTAACGCTTCACGTCTTGATCGTAAACGGAACCGGGAGGCGGCGCAGATAGATAGGTGCCCCCGGCTGACACAGCATCATTGCGGATGCTCTTGGATTGGCTGAGCTGCTCATTGGCAGATCGCATGCTGCCCATGCCTGCGGAACCTCCCATGCCAGTAACGGCACCATAATTCTGGTATGAGGGTTGGTAAAACGACCCCATCCCCCCGGATGAGACGCCGCTGCTCATGCCATTTCCTCCCACCAATCCCGATTGCAGGACCACTGGCTGATCCGGAGTCGGAACACCGTCGGATTTGCGCTCTGATTCTGCGAGGTAGTGTTTGTTCCATGCCGCGTTATTGACGCTCTCAGCCACCTTGGAATCCAGCCGGTGCTTTTCTTCCGCATAGTCAGCTTTGCTGATCGCACCGCTGGCACGCTTTTTCTCAAGTTCATCGTACATGACCTGATATCTGGCACGGACCACTTGTTCGTAGGCATTCAGATCTGCCAGTGTGGGAATGCTGTCCATCGTTCTGCTGGCACATGAAGTCAGAAGACCACAGAGCACTGCGGCCTGGAGGAGTTTCGAGACGTTATTCATGGCTCATTCTAAGCCCCCGCAGCGGCATTTCAAATCAAAGCGCCGTTGCATACCGCACCCCCGCAGCCCATTTTATGAGAGAACACGCCCCTGTTTTGGACCCCATCGACGCTGCTCTGCAAGCCCCTGAACCCCGCGGCAACTACCTGCCGTATCCGGTTTCGCGCCTGGCTGCCAAAATCATCCCGCAGGATCTTTCCAATTTCAAATCCCGTGGGGTTTCCCGGGTCGAGCGCGTGCTTCAGCAGGAGATGGTGGAAATCCAGGAGCGCTACATGGAGGTCATCGACGCGTTCAACTGGAACAAGCTCATCTACGAAAGCAGCTTCGGTTTTGAACCTGTCTGTGGCGAGGTTTATCACCTCTACGAAGTCTCCGGCAGGCACCAGCTCAGCATGATTTCCCCCGAAGAGTGGCATCAGCGCTGGCTCGGCAGTGTCAGACTGAATGCGGATGGTCGCTGGCAGATTGAAAAAGCTGCGCCAGATTTCAGCATTCGCGACTGGGTGCAGACCTCGGTCGGCTCTTGATGCAACCCACCTTCTCAGACATCGGCCAGCGCCTAGCGGGCCCCAGCGGCATCCAGGAACTCATGGATGACTGCGGAGCCGCGCTCACCACCCATCCGGACATGCGCATGCTCGGTGGCGGCCAGCCAGCCGCCATTCCCGAGGTGCAGCAGCTTTGGCGCACGCGTATGCATGCCATGCTCGATGACGGCAGCATTGACCGCACCTTGCTCAATTACGATCCTCCCGGGGGCAATCCGCTCTTCCGTGAAGCCTTCGCCGCCTTTCTCCAGCGCGAATGCGGCTGGAATGTGACCCATGAAAACATCGCGGTCATGCCCAGTTCGCAGTCCGCGTTCTTCCTGCTCTTCAATCTTCTCGCCGGTCAGACGGGCACCACCAGGAAGCGCATCCTCTTCCCTCTGCTGCCTGAATACATCGGCTATGCCAATCAGGCGCTATGCCCCGGCCAGTTCACCGCCTGTCTCCCGCGCATTGTCGAAACCGCCCCGCACGAAATCAAATACCACGTCGATTTTGATCAGCTGCGCATCACACCCGACATCGCCGCGATGTGTGTCTCGTGCCCCACGAATCCAACGGGCAACGTGCTCACGCAAAACGAGTTCGAAAGCCTGCACGCGCTGGCGGATGCGCACGGCATCCCGCTCATCATCGACAACGCCTACGGCCATCCTTTTCCCGGCGTCATCCACAACGGCTTCCAGCCCCAGTGGCAGCCTGGCATGATCTTCAGCATCAGCATGAGCAAAGTAGGCCTGCCCGGAGTGCGCACCGCCATGATCGTTGCCGATCCTCACATCGTGAAGGCGCTCTCGAACATGAACGCCATCGTCTCGCTGGCGAATGGCAATCTTGGCCAGGCGCTCCTCATGCCGCTGCTTAAAGACGACACCCTCGTCAAACTCGGCCCCTCGGTCATTCGCCCCTTCTACCGCGAACGCTCCGACTTCGCCAAAACCGTTCTCGCATCCGCACTGGGAGATCGCGTTCCGTGGGCCCTGCATGCTCAGGAAGGGGCCTTCTTCCTCTGGCTCTGGGTCAATGGTCTGCCTATCCCCGCAGCAGAACTGTATCGCCGGCTTAAAGATCGCAAAGTCCTCGTCATCCCCGGGCATTACTTCGCCTTCGGCCTGGAGAAGGATTGGCGTCATCCGCATGAGTGCCTGCGTCTCACCTACTCGCAGCCGGAGCACATCGTGCGCGAAGGCTTGGAAATCATCGCTGATGAAATCATCCGCAGTTTCTGAACCCTTCTCCGCCTTCATGGCGCGTGCCTTGTTCGATCCCGAACGCGGCTACTACACCCGCCACATCAAGACCGTCGGCGCACGCGGCGACTTCTCCACCTCCGCCACGCTCTCACCCGCTTTGGGACAAGCCGTCGCAGCTTGGCTCAAAGCCGAATCCCGCTTGCAGCCGCAGGTGCGTCACATCATCGAGGTTGGCGCAGGTGATGGATCACTCATGCATGCGGTGCACAAGGCGCTAGGCTGGTGGGCACGCCGTCGCTTCACGTTTCACATCGTCGAGACCTCGCCGGTGCTGCGGCAGGAGCAGAAAAAGAAACTGGGCATCAAGGTGGCATGGCACCAAGATCTCGAATCCGCACTCGCTGCTGCCCAAGGCCACGCGCTCATCTACCACAACGAACTCCTCGACGCCTTCCCCGCCACACTCATGCAATGGAGCGTCGCCGAGCAGCGCTGGCTTGAGGTCTGGGTGCCGGAGCAGGTCCATCCGCATGCTCTCGACGCCGCCCACTACAGCGCGTTGCGTCACACCACCTTTGCCGACCGCCAGCGCTGCGAGCTCCACCCCAGCGTGCGAGACTGGCTTTACCAATGGACACCCCATTGGAAAGGTGGCGCCATGCTCACCATCGACTACGGCGACGAATTCCCCCGGCTCTACCATCGGCGGCCACACGGCACGCTGCGTGCTTATCTCCTGCATCAAAGACTCACCGGAGCCGACATCTATGCCAATCCTGGCCTCCAGGACATCACCGCCGACATCAACTTTACCGACTACGCCGCCTGGCTGCTTGAACTGGGCCTCACACAGGCTTCGCGCCAGACCTTGGCCGAATTTCTGCATTCACACTCTGCACCAGCCGCGCTCACCGACACCGATGGAGCCGGAACTGCCTTCAAATGCTTCGTGCATCGGCGTCAGGCATGCGCATCATCAAATCACCCCACATGAATTCTGTTAACGACCGCCCCGGCACGCTTGAAAAAGCGCTCAAGATCAATCTCGCGCACACCATCTACGGCACCTTTGCTGAAATCGGCGCCGGTCAGGAGATCGCCAACTGGTTCTTCCGCGCCGGCGGCGCCTCCGGTACCGTGGCCAAGACCATGTCGGCCTATGACATGACCATCAGCGACGAGATCTACGGCAAGTGTTCCCGCTACGTCTCGCGTCAGCGCATGTGCGACATGCTGGAGCATGAATATCCCATGCTCATTCAGCGGCTGAATGCCAAACGGGGGGCCACCACCACCTTCTTCACCCTTGCCGATACCGTGCGCGTCTACGCCGCCTTCCATCTGCGGGATGACCTCTCCACTTTTCTCGAAAGCCTGCTCGACGATCTCAGCCGCAAGCGTGTGGAAATCGACATGATCGACTTCACCGGCCCTGCCTTCGCCGCATCGGAGTTCCAGGACCGTCTCGTGGCATTGAAACTCGTCCGCCTCGGTCTGGCTGACGCAGCCCTGTTCGGTGCCGATGGCGAAATCTGGCAGGCTTCGGATGTGCTTTACAAAAAGCCGGTCTTCCTCAAGCGCGGCAGCTTTGATCCCATCACCAAGCTCAACCTCGACATGATCGAGCGCGGTCAGGCTGCATTTCAGGCAGATTTCGGTGAGGCCGCCCGCGACAACATCGAGATTCTCGAAATCACCATGCACAATCTCCTCGCCAGTGGTGCCGAGGTGCCGGACACCGAATTCCTCGCGCGTGCAGATGTGCTGCAGGCGCTTGGCAAAAACGTGCTCATTTCGACATACCCGGAGTTCCACCGTGTCAGCAGCTACCTTGCGCGCCACACACAGTGCCCTATTGGCATCGTGCTTGGCCTGCCTTTGTTTCAAGAACTCTTTAACGAACGCTGGTGCACAGATCTCGAAGGCGGCCTGCTCGAATCCTTTGGTCGGCTCTTCAAAAACCAGGTGCGTGTCTATGTCTATCCCATGGGCAACCCGATGAACGGCCAGATCCTCGGAGTGAACGACGTTCGTGTCACTCCCGAGCAAAAACATCTGCTTCGCTACCTGATTGAAACCCAGAGCGTGCGGGCGCTGGAGGAGCCCAACCAGGACTTCCTCTTCCACACCAGCGCCGAAGTGCGCAACATGATCAACGCCCGTGATCTCAACTGGCAGTCCCTCGTGCCGGACATCGTTCTTAAGCAGGGACCGTGGCGCGAGATCGGGCAGCCGGTGATGTAGCCTCGGTATAACTATTGCTTTTCTGGACGCAGCCGCTTGAATTCGCGGCATCATGCCGGACTTCAAATTCACCAGCACAGAACCGCTCTGGATCGCAGCCTGGGTCGTTTATATTCTGATTTACTGGGTGACTCTCGCCTACCTGCTTAACCGCAGACGCTTTGGAACCCACGAGCGCATCCTCTGGTTCTTGGTCATCACTTTCGCGCCTGTCATCGGCATTCTGTTGTTTTTCCTCATCAGCGAAGACGACAAACTTCCAGCCAGTCACGCACCCCAAAGCCGCCCCCCGCTTTCAGACACCACCGGCACTCCCTGGCAAAACAATCCCGGCCACACCAAAGACTCCGCCCCATGAGCGACCAAATGCCAGACGACCTCGACCTCATCACGATCACCCAGCTGCGGCAGGTCGCGAATCCAACACCGCAGCCTTACCGGCTGCATTTGCAGGTCGAATCACGCCTCGAAAAAGCCACCAGCTCTGGCAGCCCGTTCTTCGAGGTGAAACTCGTCGATGCCGCCGATTCGTTCATCTGGCGTGTCTTTGACAACAATCCGCTGTTCCATGACGCGGCCAAACTGGGGCGCAATGCTTTCATCCAGCTCGCGGGACAGTGGGTGGAAGGCAAATACGGTCTTGAACCACGGCAGGTGCAGATGCGCATGCTCGCTGAAGACGAAGCCAGCACGCTGCTTCTCGGAGATCCCGATCTTTCAGCACGCCAGTCAGCCGATTACGCCGACATCGTCGCCTTCGTCGAATCCATGCGTGACCCACGTCTCGCAAAGCTCTGTCGGGTGTTTCTTGAACGTCCCGGCGAGCGCTTCCGTCGCACAGGCG
>JAPLUN010000231.1 GCA_026397715.1 Verrucomicrobiota bacterium | reverse complement strand
CTGCTCGGAGTAGCGCTCGTGTTTGGAGAAATCACGCGCATATGCCTTCAGCCGGTCGCGCAGCTGATTGTAGGCGATGGTGCGCAGCCACGGCTGCATGGACCCCTCAGTGAAGTCCTTCATGTTCTGATAGGCGAAGACAAAGGCATCGTGCGCCACTTCGTCGATCAAATCAGGCACCGGTGCCCGCAGCGCCAGATAGCCGCGCAGCGGCTGCAAATGCCGCTGCATCAGCAGACGGAACGCTGCGTCGTCACCGGCTTCCACCTGTCGGGCGAGGGCGGCATCTTGCGGAGTATCGGATGGTGTGGAGGGAGCCATGCAATATCGATATGGACGCTCGATTCCAAAGTGTGGCAGAAAAATGTTTCTGCTTTTCCAGCGGCCTCACCTTCCTCCATATCCCGGCGGTGGCGGCGGAATGCCTGCAGGCATGGCTGTGGTGCCATACCCCGGGGGCGGTGCCCCCGTTCCATACCCTGCAGGCGGCACAGTGGTGGGCCTGCGGTAGCTGCTGGCTGCTGGAGGAGCGTGATACGTTTTGGGTGCCTTGTAAGCCGTGCGTGGCGGTGTGCTGTGTTTGACCGGAGCCGACGTGTTGTAGTTGGCTGGAGCAGGACCGTAGCTGGCTGGAGGCGCACTGTAGTTTGACGCTGGCGCTGCGCCATTGGCGATCGTTTTGGCAGTCACCGTGACATCACCGAGCTGTCGATAGGGAAGCTGAATGTATTCGGCAGCGGCGCGGGAGAGATTGATGACGCGGTTCGGGTAATAGGGGAAGCGGTCGGTCACCGTCACGTTCACAGTCCGTCCATTGGTGTTGTTCTTCACCTTGACCACCGTGCCGAAGGGCAGGGTGTTGTGCGCGGCGGTCCAGCCCTGCGGCTGATAGATGGACCCCGAGGTGGTGTAATGGCCTGCATATTGATCCGCGATGTAGGAGGCATATCCACGCATCTCATACGCGGGCTTGGCGCAGCTGGCCAGCAGAGCGGGCACCGAAATGGCGAGGAATCGAAGAAGTGCGGAAAAGTTCATGTTCTGCTTTTGCGAACATAACAAGATTGTCACTAGGCACAATCTTGCTCATCATCGGCCAGTGAAAAGAAAACGAGCCATCCTGGGAGCCGCGCTTCTGCTGGTGCCACCCATGGCCGGCTGGCTGGCCGCAGATCAGCTGGCGCATCCGCCACGCAGGCCGCTGCAGGATTATCATCATGAATTTCTGTCCAATCCGGCGGCACATGGCGTGGCTTTGAAATCCTTCACCTGTGCCGATGGTACCCCATGTCTCGTGTGTGAGCCTGATCCTCAGGGCGCACTTGGAAAGCGCGGGCAGGTCATCCGTGAGCAGCTCACACTTAAAGGTCTCACCTTGCCAGTACCAGGAAGCGTGGTGGGAAATCTGGTGCTCGTGCATGGCCGCCGCGGTCGAAAGGAGGACTACTTGCTCGTCGCAGAGCGTTTCTGCGCCGTGGGCTTTCGCTGCATTCTGCCCGACATGCCTGCTCATGGCGATCACCCGGGAACAACCGCCTGCTATGGCGTGCGGGAGGCCCACCTTCCAGCCATGGCGCTGCATGAGGCCGCGGCGAAGTTCGGCTTCAATCCGCAACCCGCAGGCATCATGGGCTTGTCGATGGGTGGCGCAGTCAGCATCCGCTCAGCCGTGGAGAAGGACGCGCCTTGGCGTGCGGCCGTGCTGGTTGCGACCTTCGATTCATTGGACCACGTGCTGCGTCATCAGACCTCCGGCTGGGTGGGGGAATGGCTGGGTTCAGTTTGGAGCCACATGACGGGCTGGTTTTATCAGAGAAAAGCACACATGGAAGTCACTGCGGCGAACTCCCTTGCTCTGGTTCCCCAGCTCAAATGCCCGGTGCTTGTCGCACATGGGACGTCAGACCGGGTGATCCCCATTGAGTGCGGACGTCGTCTCTATGATGCGTTGCCATCTGGCATCGAAAAACGCTGGGTTGAAATCCCCGGTGCGGATCACGACAATGTGCTGATCACTGATTTTCCTATCTACGCAGAAATGGCGGAATGGATGCTGCGCCACGTTCCTCAGTGATGGCAGCCTAATTTTACTTTGGTAAGTCATCGGGGGCACAGAATCCATTGGCCGGTTGTCGCCGTCTTTCGTCATCCCACTCCGCTTGACACCAGTCCCAACGGGACTGCGCATCATAGCGAAGGGTTGCCGAGCCTCAGCGAGGCTACCCTGGCAGAGGGTACAACCTGATTTGGGAAAGCAAACCCAGCGCCTTCGCCACATACCACGACCACCAGCAGCGTCTGCAAGGCACCCCGCCTCACTGACAACGTACCGCCAGCTCCCAAATCTCGCTAACTTATCAAAGTAGAGCTAAGCCGTCGGCTGCCGCAGTTCCACGCCACCACAGTCAGAGCAGGAGGTCATGCCGCTCTGGAATTCAGCACTGCACCGCGGGCAGGTGGGAAGTTTTGCCGTCGCGGGCGGATCATAATCAGCTTCTGCGACGCCTTCGTGGCGGAAGAATTTTTCTAGTGCCTCGGCTTCGATCGGGAGCGATTCGTTTTGAGGCCAGCCAGGAACATAACGAGACTCTCGCCAAAACAGACGCGCACTTTCCAGCCAGCGCTTGTCATCCATCAGTCCACGCCAGGCAAGCGGATGTGGCGGTTCGGCATCCGTGGTCAGATTCACGACATCAAAGGCACGCATCGACAGCTGAGGAAGAAAGGCAACCCCGAGCGCGCGCCAGCGACGATGAGGAATAAGGACGCGGCTTTTCCGGGTGCTGCGCAGAAACAGCCAGGACTGGATGAATTGCAGCAGCAGCAACACACCCGCAGCCGCGAGCACGATCAGACTGTCGCCAAAGCGATGATACAAAACACTCATCACGCCAAAGCACCACATGAAGTGGATCGTGGCACACAACCGCAGTGATCGGGTGAGCTGCGAGGTGGCCGTGGCGGTTGTGTTGGCAGACTTCGTGTCGAGTGTCGTGCGGGCGTGCTTGAGGAAAGCGCTGCGGCGCTGCTCAGGTGTCAGGCCACGCCACTCGGTGAGACGCTGCTGCCAGAGTTCAGTCAGCATTTTGGAAGGCAGGCGCACACGGGTAACGGTATCAAGGTGCAGCGTGCTTTCTTCGACACGCGGGGCCAGCTTGTCCCATGCGATGCTGACGCTCATGCTGTCGGTCAATCGCACACGCAGCGAATCCTGCTCAGGCACAAACAACCACGGCAGAGCCAGAGCATGCGCCTGCATGGGCGGCAGAGGAGAAAGCAGCAGTGGCGAACCATTGCCGATTTGCAGTCGCATCCATGGCCGCAGCGGGCTCCAGCCCGACTTGCTCGTGCCCGCAGCCATCCAGGAATTGGACGGTACGAGGCGCAGGCACTCGATGAGATAAAGCAGCACGAAGACTGCGAGAAGCGTCTGGCCGTCGGTCATGCGCTATTCGCCTGGGGGCTGACGCGAGCCAAAGATTTTGCCGAAGAGTTTTTTCAAGCCAGCCAGAGCACCCACCACCAGCAGGATCGCCGCCTTGCCCAGCTTTGCGAAGACCAGCCCGAGTTTGCCAAACAGACCCATCTTGGCTGCGGCGAAGGCACCGGTGCCGGCAATGAGAGCAGTCAGGCCGTATTTTGCCACCTTGTCGCCTTCGCGGAATTCAGCGTAGCGCTGACCTTCGACATACGAGAAGCCACCCATGACTTTCTGAAACTCGGTCAGCAGCGGCTGAAACTCCGCCGGGTCACACACGAGCTGCACCTTCATGGAACCCGTACGGCCCAGCAGCCGAGTCTCATAGTTCACCGACTCGCCGCCTGTCCCATCCAGACTTTGGATTCGCACCGCCCATTCAAGGGTCTTCGTGGTGTCGTTGAAGCGCGGCGGCATGGCCCAGCCAAGAATGGCCAGTTCATGGATGCCGCGTTCCTTGCGCACTTTGTTGGACTCCGCCAGTCCCGCGCGGCGGGTCTCGAGCAGTTCGTCTGCATTGATGTCGTTTTTCTCATCATCTTTCACGTGGCCGGAATCGTCATAGCCGAAGATGATCCAGGGGCCGAACCCCTCGGTGGTGAGCAAGCCCGAAGCAGAGGGCTGCGGCAGATTGCCAAACAATTCGAGCACGCGGCTGGCACCACTGCCATGGGTGAAACGGTAGCCCTTCGGAATGGCGATCTTGGCCACGCCACCGAGATCTCCTGCGCCTTCACGCACCCAGCCGACCTTTTCCATGTCATCCAGCAGCTTTTTCTCCTCCTCAGCCGCAGTCTTTTCATCAGGTTGTTGAGCCTGAGTGGTGGAGAAAACAGCCAGACAGGCCAGCAGTACAATGCGTGAGAGGAATGAGGGCTTCATGCGTGGCCAGTTTCGCAGGGGCTGCGGGAGATCGTCAAGGCGAGGTTTTTACCAGATTCGTAATTGGCAGAGGAAGCCTTAGGCGGCATGTTCAGGTGTCTTTGACTCACTCTTTATTCCATGGTTGAACCAAATTCTGCTCCAGCACCCGCGCCTCGTCGTGGGCCAGGATGCTTCTCCACACTGGCCCTGACGTTTCTGGCGGTGGTGGTCATCGGTGGCATCATCGCATGGAAGGTGGTGGATTCGGGTTTTGGCATGAAGTGGCTGGTAGAGCATTTCCAGAAGCAGACCATCACCGATAGTTTTCATGAAAATGTGAAACGCATCGCCTCGACTCAGGGCGACGTGCTGGAGCTGGCCACCATGGAAACCGAGGAGACGGTCACGAAGTATGACACGAAGACCTTGTTCAACGACGCTGTTTACCTCGGCACCACCGTGGCGGAGATCCGCGCGCTAGTGGTCTATCGTTATCATTTGAAGCTGTCCGACGAGTGGAAGCTCACGGTCGAAAACGGTCGTTGCGTGGTGATCGCACCCGCCATCCGGCCTTCACTGCCACCGGCGATCCGTACGGAAACGATGGAAAAAAAGTCCGAGGCGGGCTGGCTGAGGTTCAATGCGGCGGAGAACATGGCCGAACTTGAGAAAGGATTGACTCCAATGTTGGAACGACGCGCGGCGGTGCCAGGAAAGATCAAGCACGTGCGCGAGGCCAGCCGCACCTCGGTGGCCAAGTTTGTGCAGCATTGGGTGCTCAAGGAGCAAAAAGCGCAAGACCAGGGCGGCATCCGCGAGATCGTGGTGATTTTTCCTGATGAACCGGCTGCGGCCAGTGCAGTCGAAGCATCGAAGTTGCCCGCCACTTTGAATGTGGAAGTGAGCGTCGATTAGTTCAGCGGATCAATGCTGCAGACCTTCGGGGTCATAGAGCAGCAGGTCGGACTCGAACTTCACAAAAGTCAGTGCCCCGGGCAGGTCACTGGGCCGCATGTTGGTGAGGCTGAAAAATTTGTCCTTCCACATCCCTTGCTTGCCGGTGACGCCGCCGATCAGCTTGGCTGCGGTTGCCAGTTTGTCCCCTGGCACCACAAAATCCGCACTGCCCAGTGTGGCATAGACCCCGAGAGAAACAATTTCCTGCGCGTTCCGCTGGTTGATCACACGCTCGATCACAACCCTTTGGTTCCCGCCGTACCAGCCAAGTGCAATACTGCTGAAGATGCCGACCAGGCAGATAACCGCGAGCAACTCCAGCAGTGAAAAGCCCGCAGACATCCAGTTCTTCGGCTGGGGTTGCGGACGTAGGGGGCTGGCGGAGATGCGCAACACGGGTTATATAATTATCATAAACATCTTTTCGCCGCAATCTCTCGTTTTGACGGGTGACTGTCTGCATTTAGACAGAGGCTGCAGAACTCATGATACCTGACTTGTTGGAACCATTACCCCGATTACAGCGCGAAGCTGTCGATTCTGCCGGCTACCGTATCATGCGCTGGACGGCGGCACGCGAAGTCTTGCAGGCACGCGTAGTCAAGGGCCGCATCGCAGGGCCATTGGGTGATTTTTTGGCGCACTGGCTGTCGCTGGCCCCGGTGAAGGAGGCTGACTCAGATCTTTGGTTGTCATTCAATTATGCACAGGATCAAACGGAACTGAAACTCGCGGGGGGCAGTGCAACGCTCGCCCATTCTCCGCTGGAGCAGGCACTGCTGCATCTGCCGGCGCTGCGTTCATTTTGGAGCCAGGAATTGCGCCAGCAGCACTTCATGGCTTTGCGATCTCTGGTCCCGCAGGCATGGCTGATGGACCCGGCTCAGGTTCCACCCGGAGCGGTGATTCAGGGCTTGGACGCGGTGTCTTGGGAGCAGACCCCACAATTGAGGGGACAGGAGTGGGAGATACAAGACCCAAACGGGCTGGTTCTCGCAAATCGGTCTCTCTCGCAGAACAGCATTTTGACCTCTCGACCGGCTTCAGGCGTAGTACTTAAAGTATGGTATGGGCGGAATGATGCGGGTCAGGTTGTTTTGCGTTCTGTTGAAGCGGCACCTTGACGTGCATCCTGCTTCCGTGCGACATTCTACTATCCCCAAAAACCATGGCACGCGGCTCCAACGTTACTCTCTGCTCCTTCTGCGGCAAAAGCCATGCAGAGGTCAAAAAACTCATTGCAGGTCCGGGGGTGTATATTTGCGACAACTGCATTCACGTCTGTAAAAACATCCTCGACAAGGAAACCTCGGTCGATTCCGAGGGTGGCCCGGCACTGCTGGTGCCACGCCCGGCGGACATCGCCGCGCTGCTGGATCAGCATGTGATCGGCCAGGCGCAGGCGAAGAAGGTGCTCAGTGTCGCGGTGCACAACCACTACCAGCGCATCCTGCACACCCAGCAGCAGGCCACGCGTGCCGGCAGCGGAGCCCCTCGCAAAGTGACGACCGCTCTGCCTGACCCTAATGATGTCGAGATCGAAAAAAGCAATGTGCTTCTCATGGGCCCCACGGGCTGTGGCAAGACGCTGCTCGCCAAGACTCTCGCACGCATTCTCAACGTGCCTTTCAGCATTGCAGATGCCACCACGCTGACAGAGGCCGGCTATGTCGGCGAAGACGTGGAAAACATCGTTCTGCGGCTCCTGCAGGCGGCGGATTACGATGTCGCTCGCGCCGAGATGGGCATCGTGTACATTGACGAGATCGACAAGATCGGTCGCAAAACCGAGAACGTGAGCATCACGCGTGATGTCTCAGGAGAAGGCGTGCAGCAGGCGCTGCTGAAAATCATCGAAGGCACGGTGTGCAATGTGCCACCGCAGGGCGGACGCAAGCATCCGCAGCAGGAGTACATCCAGGTGAACACAGAAAACATTCTGTTCATCTGCGGCGGAGCCTTCGTCGGACTCGATAAACTGATGGAGAGGCGCCGTGGGGGCAAGACCATGGGTTTTGTTAACTCTCAGGCTGTGAAGCCCGAGACGGCCAAATCCAGGGCCGAAGTCGAACCTGAGGATCTGTTGTCGTTTGGCCTGATTCCGGAGTTCATCGGCCGTCTGCCGGTGGTTTGCTCGCTGGAGTCCCTCACTGAGCAAGAACTCGTACGTGTGCTGACCGAACCGAAAAACGCTTTGATCAAACAGTACGCGAAACTGATGAACATGGACGGCGTGGAGCTTTCCATCACGCGTGACGCCATGCTTGCCATGTCCAAGGAGGCTGTGACACGCGGCACCGGTGCACGCGGACTCCGCAGCATCTTCGAGCGCATCATGCTGGACGTCATGTATGACGTGCCAAGCCGGATGGACGTGCGCGGCGTCACCATCAACGAAGGCGTCGTCAAAGGCGAGCGTGCCGCCATGCTGCGCAAGCGGGTGGAACGCAAGGCGGCCTAACCTTCGGGTTACAAAGTCGGGGCAAAAATTCTGCTGGAGCTTTGGGGGCTCCTCACATCATAGTGGGGGCTATCACACCCATGACTTCCCGCCGCCACTTTCTTCAACTCGTCACTACAGCCATTGCCGCTGCAGGTTCACGCCAAGTCCTCGCCGCTGACAAGGAGCCGCCGTTCAAAATCTCGCTGGCTGAGTGGTCGCTGAACAAAGGCATCTTTGGGAAAGGCAGCGCAGAGCGCCATGAGCACCTCGACTTCTGCAAGATCGCCCGCAGCCTGGGCATTGATGGCGTCGAGTATGTGAACCAGATGTTCTTCGACAAGGCGGCTGACGCCGCCTACCTCGGCGAAATGAAAAAGCGCCAGGAAGGCGAAGGCGTGAAAGGCCTGCTCATCATGTGCGACCGCGAAGGCAATCTTGGCGATCCCGATGAAGCCAAGCGTGCGAAGACCGTCGAAAATCACCTCAAGTGGCTCGATGCCGCTTCCACCCTCGGCTGCCACAGCATCCGCGTGAATGCCGCCAGCGATCCCAAGCTGAGCTGGGACGAGCAGATGAAACTCGCTGCGGATGGCCTGCATCGTCTCTGCGTCGAAGGCGACAAGCGCGGACTCTACGTTGTCGTGGAAAATCATGGTGGACTCTCCAGCAACGGCCTCTGGCTCACTGGCGTGATGAAAGCAGCAGACCACGCGCGCGTCGGCATCCTGCCCGACTTTGGCAATTTCTACACCGACCGCGTCAAAGGTGAGCTCTACAACCCCTACAAAGGACTGCGTGAGTTCATGCCTTGGGTGAAAAAAGGCATGAGTGCCAAGGCCTATGACTGGGACACGGGTGCTGGCAAATTCTACACCGAAGACCGCCGCGAAGGGCGTGAGATGACGCTCGACTTCGAGCGTTTGATCAACATCGTCGTCAAGGCTGGTTACAATGGCTACATCGGCATCGAATACGAAGGCGACAAGCACACTGAAATCGAAGGCATCAAGCGTACCAAGCAGGCGCTCGATGAGATCAAGTCGATGCTCTGATTTTCCAACCGCTTCCTAAACTCACACCCACTCGCACATCATGCCTACTGAAGACGCTCCCATTCCTGCCGCCGTTGCGGAAACCAATCTCTGGTCCGGTCACACCTCCCAGTGGGTTCATTTCTGGTATTACTTCTTCTGTGTCCTGCTGGCTGCGGGCATTGCGGTGGCGGCCACGGTGTTTGGTCTGGCAACGGCTGGCATCGGAGCGCTGGGTTATCTGGCGCTGATCATTCCGTTTTTGATGTGGGTCTTCCGCTGGTGGGCCACGAAGTGCACTACTTATGAGCTAACTACCCAACGTTTGCGCATTCGTTCCGGAATTCTCAGCAAAAAGACCGATGAAATGGAGCTTTTCCGGGTGCGGGATTACACGATGGACCAGCCCTTTTTGCTGCGATTGGTCGGTCTGGGCAACATGACCTTGATCACCTCAGATGCCACGACTCCCACGCTGGCCATGCGTGCCATCCCGGGGATTGAGAACGTGCGTGAAAAACTGCGCACGGCGGTGCAAAATGAGCGGGATCGGAAGCGGGTGCGGCAGATGGACGTGGACAATGTGGAGGATGGCGGTGCCTCTCTGCATTGATGCCCACGACTACGAGCCTTCGATTTTTTCGGCGTTTACCACGCTGTTTTTGCCATCTTTTACTTCGAGGCGCATTTTGATGCGCGCGTATTCCTTTTTGTAGCTCCAGCCGGCTTCGGCGTTCCAGGTGGTGGAGCTGGTGGGCTGGAGGCTGCGGAGTTGGAGGACAAAGGCGGCGAGGCGTGTGTCGGATTCGGCAATGGTGTGGTCGGGTTCGATGACCTTGAGGAATTGGGCGTTGACGAATTTGAGCTTTAGGTCGGCGAAGCGTTTGGTGAATTCGTCGGTGGCGGGGGTCATGCCGTCGCGGTTGATTTCGCCGAGGACGATGGAGTAGCTTTTGGGGACGCCGGGATTGATGTCGGGCAGGAGGGTGATGAGGTGGCGGACGGCGGCTTCGCCGGCATCGCACTCATAGAGGTTCAGCGGGAGGGGGGCGGTTTCTGAGGAATCGCAGGCGGCGAGGCAGAGGCTGAGCAGGAGGAGGCGGCGTGTCATGTGGGTGTTCATGGCATGGAATACGCAGCTTGGCAATGCGCTGGCGTGCTCCATACTGGCAACCCCATGTTTGACATTCGAGAAAAACCCAATGCCGTTGAGAACGCGTTTCTGGTCGGTGCGTACTTTGACCGGCGGCAGAAGCAGGAAGCGACTGATTTGCTGGAGGAGCTGGCCGAACTGGTGGGGACGCTGGGGATCAACATCATTGGCAAGGAGCTGGTTTTTGCGCGGGAGCACACGGCGCGCTACCTGATTGGCAGCGGGAGGTCGGCGGAGCTGATGAAGCAGGCGAAGGAGGTGGGGGCGGATGTGATTGTGTGGGACAATGAGCTGAGTCCGGGGCAGCAGCGGGCGTGGGAGAGCGAGGGCGATATTTGTGTGATCGACCGCCATGAGGTGATTTTGGATATTTTCAACATGCGGGCGAAGACGCGTGAGGCGCGGCTGCAGGTGGAGCTGGCTAAGATGGAGTATTCGATTCCTCGGCTGACGCGGATGTGGGCTCACTTGGACCGTCAGGGCGGTGGCGCCGGCGGTGGTGTGGGCGGGGCGGGTGCGGCTCGTGGTGAGGGGGAAACGCAGCTGGAAGTGGACCGTCGGTTGGCGAGCAAGCGGCTGGACAAGCTGAAGGCGGACCTGGAGGAGGTGAAGAAGCAGCGGGAGACGATGCGCAAGGACCGCCTGCGCACGCCGGTGCCGCATGCGGCGATTGTGGGCTACACGAATGCGGGGAAGTCATCGCTGCTGAACAAGCTGACGGCGGCGGATGCGTATGTGGAGGACAAATTGTTTGCGACGCTGGACACGACGACGCGGCGGATGGAGCTGCCGGACGGGCAGCCACTGCTGGTGACGGACACGGTGGGGTTCATTCGCAATCTGCCGCATGATCTGGTGCAGTCGTTCCGGGCGACGCTGGAGGAGGCCATTCAGGCGGACTTTTTGATTCACGTCATTGATGCGAGCTCGCTGCAGGCGGTGGAGTTTTATCAGACGACGTCGAAGGTGCTGGCGGAGCTGGGGGCGGGGGACAAGAAGGTGCTGCTGGTGCTGAACAAGGTGGATTTGATCGATGATGCGCGGCTGATGGAGCTGCGGCGTGAGTTTTCGGAGGCGGTGGTTATTTCGGTGAAGACGGGGCAGGGGATGGATGACCTGTTGCATCGGCTGCATGACTTCTTGATCGACCGTGTGGTGCGCCTGACGCTGAGCCTGCCGCTGGATCGCATGGATCTGGTGGCTTTGATCCATCAGGAGGGGAAGATGCTGAGCGAGGACTACGACACGGGGCGGGCGGAAATTCAGTGTGTGATTTCGAAGCGGTTTGAGAGCCGGTTTGCGGCGTTTCTGCCGGTGGATCCGGAGGCGGGGAAGAAGAAGGGGAAGAAGTAGCCCGTTCTTCGCTAAAGCTTCCTTCTTCGCTCTTCGAGCTACGAAGGACAGGCCTCTATGGGCTGGCTTAGCTACGAAGGACAGGAGAGGCGCAAAAAAGGGGCAGGAAAAGAAGGATGGAATAGGGGGCGCTCTCGGGAGTGGGTGCTTTCCACGGGGCTCTGGCATGCGTGAGCTGAGTGGCTTGGGGAAATGCACTGGCTCCCGCTTTTGGGCATGTCTAGGTGTGCGTTAGCCGGCGTGTCCGTCGAAAGCGGTAGCTGCGCTTGTTCCTCGCTGCGCAACCGCACTCCAAATTATCCGGAATTGTTTGGATGAAAAAGGTGAACGTGCGTAAAAAGGGGCTGCCAATCATTGTTTACTTCTGCTCATGTTCTCACTCGCCAATAAAACCGTTATCATCACCGGAGCCGGATCGGGCATCGGTCAGGCCATTGCCATTCTTTTTGCGAAGCAGGGGGCGCATGTGGAGGTGCTGGATTTGAAGCAGGAGGGGGCGCAGGCGACGGTGGACCAGATTGTGGCTGCCGGGGGCAGTGCGCGGGGATCAGCCTGTGATGTGGGGAACTATGCGGAGGTGAAGTCGCTGTTTGATGAGGTGGCGGCGAAGCATGGGAAGATCGACGTGCTGGTGAACAACGCGGGCATCGCGCACATCGGCACGGCATTGACGACGGCGGAGGAGGACATGGACCGGCTGCACCGGGTGAACATCAAGGGGGTGCATGCGTGCGCGCAGGCGGCGCTGGCGCACATGACGACGGTGAACAAGGGCGTTATCCTCAATATGTGCTCGATCGCGGCGCAAATGGGGCTGGCGGACCGTTTTGCGTATTCGATGACGAAAGGTGCGGTCTTGATGATGACGTATTCGATCGCGAAAGATTTTATCAAGCAGGGGATCCGGTGCAATTGCATCGCTCCGGCGCGGGTGCATACGCCGTTTGTGGACGGGTACCTCGCCAAAACGTATCCGGGGCAGGAAGCGGAGATGTTTCAGAAGCTGAGCGAGGCGCAGCCGATTGGGCGCATGGCGAAGCCGGAGGAGATTGCGGCGCTGGCGTTGTATCTGTGCAGTGATGAGGCGTCGTTTGTGACGGGGAGTTCTTATCCGATTGATGGTGGCGCGCCGGAGGAAATTGCGGCGCTGGCGCTGTATCTTTGCAGTGATGAGGCGTCGTTTGTGACGGGGAGTTCGTACCCGATTGATGGGGGAGCGGTGAATCTGAGGTGAGAGTTTACGGTTGTTGACGATGGTTGACCGTTGTTGACAGTGGTTTGCCCTGAGTTCCTGAGGAGGGGACTTGGGGCTTTTTGTTGTTGCGGTGGTCTTGGGTGATTTGGCCGTGTTATTTTTTGCAAGGGAATGTGGAGCAAGGGAATGGCCGGAGGCAGGGAGGGACCGGAGTTGAACCACGGAATACACTGAATACACGGAAGTCGGATCAGAGGTGGAGGTGAGGCTTTGAGGGAGCGCTGCGCGAAAGGGAGGACGGATTTTTCACCGCAGAGACTGGAACGCCGCAGAGATGGTTTTTGAAGTGGGCTTTGAGGGAGGGGCTGTTTGCGCTGTGAGAGCGGTGGATGGGGTCCGTGGGTCCTGGGTGCTTGCGATGCGCTGGCCGACAGACAGGAGTGTCTGTCGTGCTGTGATTCGTCTGCGCTTGGTGTTGCAGAGTGGCATGGGGGAGGACTCTGCGAATGAAGGCAGGACTTGGTCCGTGGGTCCTGGGTGCTTGCGATGCGCTGGCCGACAGACAGGAGTGTCTATCGTACTTCAATCCATCCGCTCAGGCATGGTGTTGGATGGGATTGAGGTTCTTTGAAGAAAGGGGTTGAATTTGAAAAAGCGGGCCCAAGGGTTGTGGTATGATGTGGTGGGCGGGTGATGAATACCAGTTTCTACCATTGGAGCTTACTTTTTCTCAGATCATGGCTGTTTCTTCTTCCAAAAAGGCCCGCGGTGGCGGGGTGAGGGCGGGTCGGCGGGTGAAGATGGCGAGTTTGCGGCGGTGGGTGAGGGGGGCGCGGATCAAAGGGCTGACGGGGACGGAGCTGGTGTTTGAGCTGCATGTGCGCCGGGGGCTGGCGCTGCGGAAGGTGGCGAAGGTGCTGAGGGTGGGCCTGGGGGAGGTGCGGGAGCACTGGTGGGAAATCCGTGCGGCGCGGGAGGCGCTGGCGCCGAAGCGGGAACGGGTTTTGCCGTCGCTGGCTCCGCGAACGGAGGGGGATTTGGTGGCGCTGCGGGAACGGGTGAGTGTGGCGCTGTGGGAGACGGTGATGGAGACGTTTGCGGTTCCTGAGGTGGCGGGGGTTGGCGAGAACGAGGGGGCTGCGCTGGTGCCGGCGCCCATGCTGTCGGTGCGGTTGAGGGCGCTGAGGCAGATGGCGAGTTTGTACGATGTGGACTGCAAGGGCCGGGCGGCTGCGGCTGCGATGAAGCCGGTGGCGTGTGCGAGGCCGGAGGAGATTGCGGAGGCGGTGAGGGAGAGGCTGCGGAGCAGAGGGGGCCGGAGTTGAACCACGGAATGCACTGATGTCGGATCATCGCCCGGGTGTTGGAAAATGGCAGGGACGTTCGATTTTGCCGCAGAGGTGCAGAGAGGCAGAGGGAGCAGAGAAAGAAGTGAGATGGATTGAGTCAGGCGGTCGCATGGGAGCGCAGGTGGGGTTTTGGTTTTGGCAACGGGAATGGCCGGAGCTCGGGGGCAGAGCGAGGCGAATCTTTTGTCAAGAATTTGCATCCTGACCCCATTTTGGGGCTGGCTGCATTTTTGCATTTCCTGAGGGTTAAAAGGCGGGTTTCACCCCATTTCGTGGGTGGCGGATCTCGCGCAGGATGTTGCTCGCCCAGTGAATGAATTCTCAAACATTGGGCAATTAACCAACCCCAAACGTTTCTTATGAAAACCCAAATCTACAGCCTCGCCTTCGCGCTCATCGCTTCATCCGCTGTCCTCGCGCAGGATACGACCACCACCAAGACAACGACTGTCCAGGCGGACGGGTCCACGCAAACCACCATCAAGACGACCACGAGCACCGGGACTCTGACGGAGTATGTGCCTGGGACGACCTTCATCCTGAAGGAGGAGAGCGGCCCGGTGACTTATCGCTATGGCAAGGAAGTGGTCTATGTGACCAAGAGCGGCAAGGTCATCACCCAGGACATGCTGAACACACGCGTTCGTGTGGGCAATCCGGTGAGCGTGCAGTACATCACGGACGGTGACAATCGCGTGATCAGCCGCGTGGTTGTTGATGATTGATTGATGGCTCCGAGAGATCGGAGCGAGGCATCCTCATTTACACCGGCACTTCTTGGGAGGTGCCGGTGTTTTGGTGTTGAAGACGCGTTGAGAATCGCAATGGAATGGCCGGAGGTAGAGGGGGACCGGAGTTGAACCACGAATTGCACGGAATACACGGATGTCGGATCATCACTCTGGTGTTGGGATGTCGCAGGGACTTTCGAGTTTGCCGCAGAGGAGCGGAGAGGCAGAGGGAGCAGAGACAGCCCGACGGGCACTGGGATGACCAGAGAGAATGCCGAGGGGAAAAGGCTCGGATTTTAACCGCTTATGAGACGCTGATATGACGCTAATCGAGGCATTCAGAGAATCCACATTCAGGAAATAACCAAAGGGACTTTGACTACGCAGATGAAATCGGTTTGATGCTGCTGTCCTAAAATTGTCAGCGGCATATTTGCCGCGCCCCTAATCCTATGATTTCAGTTGGTATCTTTCACATGAAGGGTGGCGTTGGTAAAAGCGCCCTCACGGTCTTTTTGGCGGACTTTCTATCGTCACAGCATGAGCAGCGCATTCTAGTGGTCGATCTGGACCCGCAAGGCAGCACGTCCAAAGCGCTGATTCCTGAGGCCACGATTGAAAAGGCTTTTAAACAGGGGCGCTCAGTCACGACGCTTTTGCGGCTGGCATGCAATGGGGGCGTTTCCAAAGAAGAGGCAGAAAGCTGCCTGCTCCTTCGGGAGTCTGGCGGCAAACCGCGCAAAGGTTCCGTTCCGCTTGGCCCTCTCTCTGTGCTGGCAACGAACCGTGACGACTGGCGCAAATTCACCGAAGAAATCAACAGCCTCCAACCGACAGAGCGCTGGAAGTTTCTCGACGTGCTGAAAGACTCGCTCGCTCCGCTGGCGGATGATTTCGACATCGTGCTGATTGATTTCCCCGGTTCAGAAATCTTCTATTGGACGACGATGGGACTGCGTGCCACCGACCGCTGGTTGTTGCCTGAAATCCCCGACTTTTTGAGTGTTTCAGACATCGAAAGCGTGGTGGAACAGGTTCAGGAAGCGCAGAAAAATTCGACGCATACCATTCTGCCTTTGGGGACGTTGTTGAACATCTGTCCGAACAGAAGCAGCGGCACCTATAGCAAAGCACGGGCCGCACTTATACGCCTGCAAGACCTGAACGCCATTCCGCCGCTGTTCAGCAAGGATTCTGAGGTGCTCCATCGGCCCGAGGCGCAAAAGGCTACTGACTGGGGTTCAGAGGCATCTAAAACTCTCGTGGCACGTTATGGCCCTGCAACAAAGCCGTTCCATGTTGGTTTGCGCAAGCTTGCCAAGGAGGTTTTGGAGCGGCTTGGGAAATCGTCAGACAAAGACAGGCTTTCAGTCGTCGCCAATATTCGGCGGAAGTTGAGGGATTATTGGCGGAGTTAGGCGATGCGGGCTGCTACCTTGGCTGTTGCAAAGGATTGGAGATAACATTGTCGGTTATAAAACTCGATCAAACACCTCCATGGGGACTCCAAACCATTCTACCAAACGCGGCTATTGGAAGCCTAAGGTCCAAATGCTGAAAGAACTTATCCATTGGACTGCAAAAGGTCCTGAGGGGGGCGTTCCCGGACAATGGGCTCAGCAACAGGAGGAAGCTTTTCATAAATGGCTTGGTTGCCTTGCCCCCCACACGCAGGGGGTGTTTTTCACGCGAAATGGCAAGGTTTGGGGAGTTATCGGCCCGCAGTTTGACAGCTCAGAA
>JAPLUN010000687.1 GCA_026397715.1 Verrucomicrobiota bacterium | reverse complement strand
GGCTGCTTGAAACTGAGCGCTGGTCCCTGTCTGCCAGCGGAGATCGTGAGCGGCATCGTGCGGCAGTTTGAGCCAGCTTTGCTGCGCCGAGGCATCACGCTGGCGCGAACTCACGAAGGTGCGCAAAAGGAGGCGGTGCTGGATGCCGATGCTCTGGCGCAGATCACCGCAAATCTGCTATCGAACGTCGAAAAATATGCACCGGGTACCGCCGCTGCTGTGCACACACGACGAACCGAAAATGAGTTCACGCTCACGGTCAGTGATGAGGGGCCGGGAATCGCCCCGAGCGAGGAAGGACGGATCTTTGAGCCGTTCTACCGTGTGGATGACCGGGTGCAGGCCGGAGTCAGCGGCACGGGGCTGGGGCTGAGCATTGCCCGGGATCTGGCACAGCGGATGGGCGGCTCGCTGCAATTGATTTCGAGTGAAAAGGGCGCCAGCTTTGAGTTCCGCCTACCGCTCGAAAAGCATGATTGACCTTGTTTCGATGCTCTGACCAACTCATGACCATTCTCCTCGCCGACGATGATCCCGTCACTCTTGAAAGCCTTGCCGCCTGTCTCCAGCCGGAAGGCTTCCGCACCTTGCTGGCGCGTGATGGTGAGGAGGCGCTGACACTTTGGAAGAAGCACAAGCCGGACCTGCTGTGCCTCGACATCATGATGCCAGGCATGGATGGCTACGAAGTCTGCCGTCGTGTGCGTGCGGCGGATGCCGGCGTGCCGATTCTGTTTCTCTCAGCCAAGAGCGAGGAGATTGATGTCGTGGTCGGACTGCGACTCGGTGCGGATGATTTTGTGCGAAAGCCTTTCGGCAAGCATGAACTGATCGCACGCATCGGGTCAGTACTGCGGCGCACCAAGGTGGTGAAAGCCACATCGGACAGCTTTCAACTCGGCCCGCTGCGGGTGTTTCCTGCTGAACTGCGTGCGCAGCGTGAAGCCGACAGCATGGATCTCACGCCGCGTGAGGTGTCCATTCTCAAGCTGCTGCACGAGCGCGCCGGACAGGTGCTGAGCCGTGACACACTGCTGGATGTTTGCTGGGGTCTGGAATACATGCCGGAAAGCCGCACACTGGATCAGCACATCGCCAAACTGCGCAAGAAGATCGAGCGTGAGAGCGAGGAGATCATCGAGACCGTGCGCGGTGTGGGCTACCGCTGGCGTGGTCAGGGATAAAGCAGGAAGCGCTGCCGCTGGGAGCGGAAGCTCTGGTTGTGCCCCTGCCAGCGAGCCACAATGCTGTTGGCAGGGACGCCGCGGCGCAGGTCAGAGTAGAGGGATTCACTGCCGTAAACTTTGTTGAAGAGGTTCAGTTTGGAGCCGCCCATTCGTCCAATCACCTTGCCGCCTGAGAGACGGTTGATTTCAGCGAGGAGAAGAACATCGAGTGCGGTGATATCTGCGGTGGCACGTGGCGAGATGTTGATGCGGACACCACCAAAGCCGTTCTTGGAATACGGTGAAAAACTGACGCCCGGGGTGTTGAGTCGCTGGCAATACGCATAGAGCGCCTGCGGATTCACGCCGCTGCCACCGGCGTAGCCAAAGGGGTTCTCGGTGCCGATGCCGATATCAACGGAGGTGGCTCCACCAAGGATGCCGGTGGCCACGTAGTAGAAGGGAGAGGTGGCGTGCGGGATGTTGGGTGAGGTTTGATACCAATGCAGCCCGGTATCCTGCCAAACCATGCCACGGTTCCAGCCCTGCATTTTGACCACATTCAGGCGTGGTGTGTGGGCCATCCATCCTCGTGCACCTGCCATCATGGCGAGTTCACCCGCCGTCATGCCATGCACGTAGGGGACGGGGATCTGGCCGACGAAGGATTTCCATTTTGACTCCAGCGGCGGTCCTTCCACGCGCCAGCCTCCGAGAGGATTTGGGCGATCAAGAACCACGAACTGCTTGCCGCATTCGGCGGCGGCCTCCATGGCCACGATCATGGTGCTGATGTAGGTGTAGCTGCGGCAGCCGATGTCCTGCAAATCAAACACCAGCACGTCGATAGGGGCGAGCATCGCCGGGGTCGGCTTGCGCGTGGGGCCGTAGAGCGAATAGACGATGAGCCCGGTCACGCTGTCGCGCCGAGTACTGACGTGAACGCCGGCGCCGATGGTGCCGTCGATGCCATGCTCCGGCGCATACAGCGCGACGAGGTTCCGACCCAGTGCACGCTGCATGGCGGTGCGTGTGCGCTCGCCGCGTCCCGTCATACTGGTCTGGTTCGTGATTAGGCCGACCCGCTTGCCCTGAATGAGATCAAAGTTGCGTGAAGCCAGGACATCAATGCCGAGCATGAACGGCCCTGCCTGAGCAGCCTGTGGCTGATACGCCTGCTGCGGCGCAGGCAGCTCGCACGAGGCTAGAATGAGCGCTGCGAATGCAGCCGTGGTCCGAAGAAAAGCGCGTGGGAAAACCATGCGCAGTCATAACGGCGAATGCCGCACGCGGCAACGTCACGGATCAGCGAAATCCGAGTGCGGCTTATTTGCTGACCTGGGCGGTGGAAGCGGCTGGGGTGTCGAGTTGTAGCAGGCGTTTGGATTCCTCCAGCGCGAACTTGGCGTCCTTGAAGGGTTCCCAGCTGATGTCTTGCCAGCGCTGCTTGCCCTGGGTGTCGACGAGGATGGTGGCGTGCAGATTTTCGTTTTCGAAGTCATCGTGGGCGCGCACTTTTTTGAAGGCTGCAAGGCTGCTGTCGCTCAGGATGGGGAAGGGGAGGGGCTGGTCGGCTTTGAGATTGAGCTTGGGGCGGATGCCTTCAGCGACCTTCGAGGTTTCGAGCGTGACGGCCACGAGTTGAATGCCCGCCTTTTCAAAGTCGGCGGTGGCTTTGGCGAAGGCCTGGATCTGCTCGACGCAATGTCCGCAGTCATGGCCGAGGTAGAAAAGGAAGAGGGTGGGTTTCTTATCGGTGAAGTCGGTGCTTTTGACGGTCTTTCCTTCCAGCGTGAGGGCTTCAAAAACCGGAGCCTTGGGGGCGCTCCAATGGACGGGGCCGAGGGAGGCGATTTCAGGGCGGATGCCGCTGTCCGTGCGCTTGGGGGTGGCGGCTGGCCAGTCGCCCTGAATGCCGAAGGTTTTGGCGAGGGTGTCGAGGCGTTTGGCGATGGGCAGATCGCGATCCATGGCGAAGGCCAGCTTGCGGGTTTCCTCGAAGGCTTTTTTAGCCTCTTCGGTTTTTCCGCAGGCCTGCAGGACCTCCGTTTTGATGGCGAGGCTGACGAGATCCTGAGTGAAGTTCTTGGTGAGTTCGGCAGCCTGGACTTTGTCGTCGAATTTGAGCCAGTAGCGGGCGAGACGTTCTTTGGGGATGTCGAGTGGCTTGAGGTCTGACAGGAGCTTGTGAGTTTCGGCACGGCGGACGGACCCATCCTTGGTGCCCAGGGCGACCAGCGCCTTGAGTTCGGCGATCGCGTTGGCTTTGGCCTTTACCTCGGGTTTTAGAGTTTTCTTCGCCTTGGTGTCCGTGGAGGCTTCCTTGGCGTCTGATTTTTTCGGTTCGGCAGTCGTTTTGCTGTCCTCCGTCTTTGCGGTCTTGGCAGGGATGACGAGGGCTTCGAGATCCTTCAAGGCAGCGGCTAGGGCGGGAATGTCACCAAGTTGAAAGCTGGCGAGCCCAAGCGCGTGGAGACGCGTGATGTCATGCGTGGCCTGGCCTGCGGGAACCTGCGTGAAGGCTTTGACCTCATTCCAATTTTCCCACTTGAGAAGGGTTTCGATCAAGCGGGTGCGGCCGTAGCTGGCGGAAGTGGAGGGCTTGTCGAGGGTGTTGTAGGTGGGATGGCGAGGAATGGTGATGAGGCTGCGTGCCAGAGCGGCGGCGTCTTTGGCGCGGCCGAGGTCGTTGAAAGTGCGGGTGAGCCATTCCTCGTTGTGCGCGTAGTTGTGGATCTGATCCGGCAAAATGTAGGTGCGGATCATGTAGGCGTGATCGACGCGGGTGCTGGCCTCCTGCTGCCAGGCGGCATCGTCGGGGCGCTTCAATTTGGAGAATGTATGACCGGGCATGTGCCACATGTGGGCGATGCCTGGGGCCGCCTGCCCGCACAGTGCACCGGACTTGAGGGCAAAGATGGGTTTGGTCTGATCCCACAAATGGATGCGGTAGTGGTGCGCGGGGTGATTCGGCACGGCGGCGAAGATTTGATCCAGCAGGGCATCAACGGCCAAGAGGCTGGACATGGGAGCTTCCTCACGGGAGAACCAGATGCGCCAGACGAGGAAAGCCTTGGCTTCGATGTCCTTGGGGTCGTCCTGCACCAGCGTTTCAAAGTCCTTGATGCAGTCGAGGCTCTTCTGTTTTTTGTCGCGCTTGTCGGGGTCGCGGTAGAGATTTTCGAGGGTGGAGATCCACTTTTGCTCACGCGGCGTTGCCTTGGCTTTGAGCGGGATGGCTTTTTTGATGAAGGCTTTGGCGCGTTTCTCGTTGTTCACGTTGGCCATGCTCATGCCCCAGTAGGCCATGGCACATTCAGGGTCGATGGCGGCCACCTGACGGAAGGAGCGCTCGGCCTCATAATACCAGAAGCCATGAAGCTGGCCGACGCCTTGGGTGAAGAACTTCTGCGCCTCCGGCTTCTTGGAGCTGATGGGGAAGTTTACCGCATCGCCGCAGCCGGGAATGAACACCGCCGCCTGGCGCGGGCCTTCATTGAAGGCTTCGCCATTGGCGGAATGGCCGGGGTCGCCGTAGGCGTGGAAAGAGGGGATCGCCGTGAGAAGAATGAGAAAGATGTGACGCATGAGGGGCAATAGAATCAGTTGGGATGACTACGATCAGAGGGAGGCTGTTTTTCAAAGGTGGAACCGCCCCATTCAGGAAGATCACAGTGATGGCATTTCCCTCGCCAGGCGTTATGCCAATAGCCACGCCAGCATACAGGATGAGGACGCTCCAAAAAAACCATCCCGAGGAGACGCCTGCAAAGGCCAGGACCAGAATAAAAACGATCAAGAACCAGCCCAGATGATTCCAAAAACGCTTTCGCTCCCATGCGTCTTGATATGGGTAATCAGGCATGGGAAGCGAAGGAGTTCATTTTCGCGGGTTGATTACTTCCCGTATCCTGGCTGTGCCTTGCCGTTTTCGTTGATGTGGCCGGTGGTCCAGAGGATGCCGCGGGTGATCAGGTCGAGGTAGCGGGCATCACCGACGGTGGCGGTGTTATGGCCGATGGTGGTGGAGAAGATCTTCGTTTTGTTCGGGCCGTATTCGTTCGTCCAAGCGACGACGCTGGTGGCTTCCGTGGCTTTGGCGTCAGGGGGCAGGGTTTCGCCTTTCTTGGCCTTTGGTGGCACGATCTGCACGCCAGAGGCGAGGGGCTTGCCGGTGAGGATCTGGATGTTGTTGTAGAGCTCTTCGTTGATGGTTGTCCAGTTTTCGAGCCCTTGAGTGATCGGGTGGGTTTTGTCGGTGAAGGTGATGGCGATGGGCTGCTGCGGGCCGTGGCCGGTCGATTGCAGGCCGATCATTTCATACCAGCCGGCATTGTCGGCACCGGCTTTCACCGGCTCACGGAAGTTGCCCCAGCGGTAACTGTGCATGGCGCAGTGGAGATTGATGGCGGGCTTGCCGGCCTTGTGGGCATCGAGAATGGCGGCGACGTAGGCGGGATCCGTCACATCGGCGCTGCATTCGTCGTGGATGATGACGTCGAAGTCCTTGGCCCAATCCTTGGCCTTGTAGATTTCAAAGGTGGCCTTGGTGGTCTTGTCGGGGTTGTAGGCGACATCGACGATGGCGTTGATGCGGGACTCGATGCCTTCTTTGAGCACGAGGTGCTGCTTGTCATACTCGTGGCAGCAGCCTCCGGCGACGATGAGGACGCGCAGTGGCTTGACGGCGGTGTCGGCGGCCTGGGCGAGGAAGAGGGCCGCAGAAACGGCGAGGGTGAGCAGGGGGAAGAAGAGTCGCATGGGTTGGAGGCTTGTTTGGGAACGGAGGTGCTGATTGCAGCGTGGATGGAACGGGATGTCGAGCGGGAAAATTGCGGGCAGCTTTGACAGTCCGTGGTTCTGCGGCATGTCTGGAGCGTGGGAGATTTTTTATCATTCGAAGATTTGATGGGCTGGGATGCCGTGTCCGGGCGCTTCACACCGCCGGCGCGGCTGGCGGTGATCGGTGATCCGATCGGGCACTCGCGCAGTCCGCAGATGCACAATCCGGCGCTGCAAGCCTGTGGCATAGACGCTCAGTACATTCGTGTGCAGGTGCCGGTGGGGCGTGTGGCCGAGGCGTTTCGGCAGTTTGCCAAATGCGGCTTTCTCGGCGTGAACATCACCATCCCGCACAAATTTGAAGCCCTGGATGCGGTGGATGAGCTCGATCCACTGGCGCGTCAGCTCGGTGCTGTGAACACGCTGGCGATCCGCGATGGCCGGTTGCATGGCTACAACAGCGACGGACCCGGCTTTTTGCGGAGCGTGAAGGAGGCATTTGGCGCGGACGTGAAAGAACTGCGGGTGCTGATCCTCGGCGCGGGCGGTGGCGCAGGGCGTGCGGTGGCGGTGCAAAGCGCCCTCAGCGGATGCCAGAAACTACAGCTCGTGAATCGTTCCCAAGCCAAGGCTGAAACCGTAGCCAGTGAGATTCAGGCGCTTGGTGGCTGTCCTGATGTGAGCGTGGTGCCGTGGGATGATGATGCTCTGAAAGACGCGCTGGCAAACACCGACCTGATCGTGAATGCCACATCATTAGGCATGAAGCCTGCCGATGCCAAGCTGCTGCCAGCGGATGCGCTGCATGCACGGCACCTCGTCTTTGACATGGTTTATCGTGCTGGGGGTGAGACTCCGTTGCTGGCGGATGCAAGGCAGGCTGGGGCCCGGACTGTGGACGGGCTCACTCTGCTGCTGCACCAAGGGGGGATCTCTTTTGAGCACTGGTTTGACCGTCCGGCCCCGCTGGAAGTCATGCGTGCAGGCTTGCAGAAAGCCGTGATGGAGTGACATAGTACGTGGTCGCATGAGTTCCTCGCGCCATTTTGTTCTCAGTTTTTTTGGGCCTGTCGTCGCTGGCGGAGTCTTTTGCGGATTCATTTTGCTTCTCTGGGGCTGGCTGGAGCGCCACCACATCTCCCCGCTGGTGACGATGCTGGTGGGAGGGCTGGTGGTGGGCATGATCACGCGCCGGTTTGTGAGGAATTGCGTGGCGGTGAGCTGCCCGTTCTGCGGCGGGAAAAGCTACGAAATTCCTCACCGGGGAAACCGCTTCGCCTGCCGGGTCTGTGGGAAAGACCACTGATTTGAGAACGAAACTATCAGGCTGGTGCTCACCGGGCTCCCTTCATAGAGTACAGCGGAGACGCCGCGTCGTTGATTTCCTGCTGCTGTCCCTGCAACGCAGAGGGGGCGGCGGGTTGGAGTTGGGGAAAGAGCTTTTTTCCAAGCCTTGCTTTTATCAGTGTTTCCCTGAGATTTGACGTAGGAAAATAAATCGGCTTGCTGAATCTCTTGAAAGTCGTTACTTATGTCCAGCGTTTGAGTCCACGGCTCCGCCAGCGGCTTTCTAATGAAAGCGCTTTTTCTACTGACTTTCTCCGCATGATTTTTTCTTTGTCGCGTCCACACACCCCGCATGATCGGGCAGGAGCAGGCGCGTGCATGTCGGAATCGAGTCCGTGCTGATATGATTTTTTCAGCGCGCCTTTCCCCACTAATTTTCCAGGTGCCTGCCACAAGGCGGCCTGGAGTTTCGAACACACCCGGAGGTATCCTATAAGCAATCCATTCCAGCAGTTGAGCGGCGGCAATTTTGCGCCACGTCCCCAGCAAAACCAAGGCACAGGCGGCCCACCGAGGCCTGCGGGTCCAGCCGGCCCCGCCAATTCAGCACCCGGACCAGCAGCGGGACCGCGCCCAGCGGGACCCGCTGGACCCGCCCTAGGAGCACCAAGGCCCACCGGACCGGCCCGTCCAGCAGGAGGCTACCAAGGTTCCAGTGGAGCGTTTCGTCCCGGTGGTGGTGGCAATCGTCCAGGCGGTCGTGACCGACCCAATGGACGTTTTGTGGATCAAACCCGTGTCAATGAGCGCATTCGTGCGCCGAAAGTGCGCGTCGTCGAGGAAGATGGTCATCATCAGCTCGGCGTCATCCCGACTTCGCAGGCCATCCGCATCGCCAAAGAGCGTGGTCTGGACCTGGTGGAAGTGGCTCCGA
>JAPLUN010000556.1 GCA_026397715.1 Verrucomicrobiota bacterium | reverse complement strand
GGGCGGTCTACTGGTGTCTGTTCCCATTCCGAGTCCTTGGCCATCGCTATCGCGACGGCTCTATCTCTTCAAGGATGGGGAAATATAGAGACAAGCCAGGGGGCGCAGCCCCCTGGAAGACAGGCCGCTCCTTTTTTTCTGCAGGGCGCATGCCGGAGGCATGCCAGCAACGTGCCACCTTCCACCACTCCCCGCGAAACCTGAGAGCAATGTCGCTGCGCTTCTCGGAGCGTGTCTTTAAGTGCAGGCGGCTTGTTGAGACCCTCCAGCCAGAATCAGTTCCGTCCCATTCCCTTGCTCCTTCATTCCTTTGCCAAAAACCAAACCTCTCACACGCATCAATGCTCCCCCCCGAGTTCTCGGGGTCCCGCAAGGAACCCCCGTCTCAATCAGTAAATCCTAACCGCACCTTTCCCCGCAATCCCTTCCCAGCCACATGAAACTCCCCGCCCCCTCCGGCTGCTCCGGCTTCCGCCAGATGAATCTCCAGCGCCGCGAAGCCATGCGCATCGGCTTCTGCAGCGCCCTCGGCCTCAGCATGGCCGATCTCCTGAAACACGAAGCCCGCGCCACTGTCGAGCCCGGCTTCTTCAAAGAAGGCAAAGCCAAAAGCATCATCCATCTCCACCTCCCCGGCGGCATGGCCCAGCAGGAATCCTGGGACCCCAAGCCCGAAGCCCCCACCGAATATCGCGGTGCCTTCGGCGTGGCCAAGACCAAGACCGGCGAGGTCTTCAGCGAGAACTTCACCCGCCTCTCAAAAATCGCCGACAAGCTCACCATCGTCCGCTCCGTCACCGGCAAGATCCCCGATCACCAGCAGGCCACCTACCACCTCTACACCGGCTACACCCCGACCACCGTCATCGACTACCCGCAGATGGGCAGCGTCGTCTCCCATCTCATGGGCGTGCGCCAAGGCATGCCCCCCTACGTCGCCATCCCCTCCATGCGCGGCTTTGAAGGCGGCACCGGCTTCCTCAGCAGCAAATACGGCCCCTTCCAGCTCAACGCCGACCCCGGTGCCAAAGGCGAGTTCAAAGTACGCGACTTCAGCATCCCCGATGGCGTCTCCATGCAGCAGTTCGAACGCCGCAAAGCCGCACGCGACATCGTCGAAGGCCAGCTCCGCAAACTGGACGCCGACATCGACAAGGTGAACACGATGGATGACTTCTACAAAAGCGCCTACTCCCTCCTCACCTCCGACTCCGCCCGCAAAGCCTTCTCCCTCGCCGACGAAAACGACGCAACGCGCGATCTCTACGGCCGCGGCTACGAATTGAAACAACGCGCTCCCGCCGCCGTCGGCGAGCGCCTCCTCCTTGCTCGCCGACTTGTGGAGTCCGGCGTGCGCTTCGTCAGTGTGAACTACGGCTCCTGGGACTCCCACGTGGACATCAAAGGCACCTGCACCGAGTTCATGCCCGCACTTGACCACGCCATCTCCGGCCTCATCACCGACCTCGATCAACGCGGCATGCTCGACAGCACCCTCGTCATGGTCACCACCGAGTTCGGCCGCACGCCAAAGGTCAACATGAGCAACGGCCGCGACCACTGGGCCCGCGTCTACTCCATGCTCCTCGCCGGCGGCGGCATCACCCGCGGCCAGATCTACGGCGCCTCCGACGCCACCTCCGCCGAACCCGCTCGCGACGAAGTGAAACTCGAAGACTTCCTCGCCACCGTCTACAACCAGCTCGGCATCGACTCCAACGAAGAGCTCATGGCCTTCGGCGGTACCCGCCCTATCGAAATCGTCAAAGACGGCAAAGTCGTCAAAGGCATCATCTCCTAATCGCCATGCGACTTTTCACCGCTCTCACGGGTTCAGCATGTCTGCTCACCTCGGCTTTCGCAGGACCGATGGTGCATCACATCGAGTATGTCACGCCCCGCGCAGGCCAGCGCGGCACCATGGTCGAGGTCACCATTGAAGGTGCCTTCATCAAAGAGGCACGGGAGATCCTCTTCTATCGTCCCGGCATCCGCTGCATCGAACTCAAAAGTCTGCCTTCGCTGCCGCAGCCACGCAGCACGATCCACGGCGGTTTCATTGAGGACAGCGTGCAGGCGAAGCTTCAGATCGACGCCGACTGCCCGCTCGGACTGCACCCTTTCAAGCTGCGCACCGCCACCGAGCTCACCACGCTCACCACCTTCGCGGTGACTCGCTTTCCCATCGTCAAAGAAGCACAGGAAGACCAGCCCGTGCCGATGAATAGCGCAGTGCTCGGCCGCATGGACACAAATCAAGTCGGTGATGTCGATGTCTACCGCGTCGCCGGTCGCAAAGGCGAGCACCTTTCCGTGGAAGTCGATTCCGTGTGGCTCACCGAGAAGTTTTACGCCGGGTCCGAGTTCGATCTCACCGCGCGCATTCTGGATCCGACCGGCAAAGAACTCGCCCGCAATGACGACAGCGCCCTGCATCTGCAGGACCCCGTGCTCAGCACCATTCTTCCTGCCGACGGCGAATACCGCGTCGAGGTCAAACAGCGCGTCTTCAATTCGGGCGGCAACTGCTACTACCTCGCGCACATCGGCTCGAATCATCGTCCCCTGGCCGTGTATCCCGCCGGTGGCATGAAAGGCGAAAAACTGGTCACCACTCTTCTCGGCGATCCCGCAGGAGATGAAGCCATCCACGTCACGCTCCCCGCACAAACCGGCGACTTCGCCTTCAACGACACCATGCCCTCGCCGCTGGTGATGCGCGTGAGCGAGTTCCCCAATGTGCTCGAAGCTAAAGAGGCCGAGTCAACCACCGTCAGCGCCCTCCCTGCCGCTTTGAATGGCCGCATCGAAGCCGCCAATGATGCCGACAGCTTCCGCGTCAAAGCCAAAGCAGGTGATCGCTGGCGCGTGCGCGTGTTTGCACGGTCATTCGGCACACCTCTAGATCCACGCCTCACCATCCGCAAAGCCGACGCCGAAACCGACGACGTCACCGCTGATGATTCCGCACTTCCAGATCGCGATCTCTGGGCCATGTCCCGTCAGATTCAGCGCAAAGAGCTCATGGACCCTGCGGTCATTTGGGAACCAAAAACCGACGGCGATTACCTCATCAACATCACCGACATGCGCGGCCTCGGCGATCCAACTTCCGTTTACCGCATCGAGGTCGAGCCCGTCCGCGATGAGATCAACACCTTCATCCAGGCGCGCGTCATCGACATGGTCGAATGTCCGCGCCTCACCAGCATCGCTGTGCCACAGGGCGGCCGCTGGACGGTGAATGTGAATCTCATTGATGCCCCCGGCACTCGCTACAAAGGCGAACTCGACCTCGTCGTGCATGGCTTGCCCAAAGGCGTACGCATGATCGCTCCGCGTGTGGTTGCCGGTCAGCGTCAGGTGCCGGTTCAGTTCATTGCGGACGCTGGCACCAAGCCACAGACCGCCCTCATCTCCATCACCTGCAAAGCCACCGATGGCACACCCCTGCTCAGTCGCTCGCAGCAGTCCTTTCCCTTCCTCGGCCACAGCGGTGGTCACGCCTGGCATTCCTTCGTCGTCAATGACTACGCCTTTGCCGTCACGGAGCCGGCCCCCTATCAAATCGATGTCGAACAGCCGGCCATCCCTCTTTCGCAAAATGGTGAACTCACGCTGCCGGTTAAAATCATCCGCAAGCCCGGCTTTGATGAAGCCATCGAGCATCAGTTCGACTGGGTACCACCCGGTGTCGAAGGCGAGCCCACACTCACCATCCCTGCGGGTAAAAACGAAGGCACCCTGCGCCTCAGTGCCAGCACCTCCGCCGCGCCGGGGACCTATCGCCTCGCCATGACCGCCTCCACCGCAGGCGGCTCCTACTACCTCGGCGCAGGTCGCATCCGCGCCTCCAGCGCTTTCATCGACATCACCATCGCCCAGCCCTACATCGCCCTGAAGAGCAATCCCACCGCCGTCCGTCGCGGCGAAAAAGCGCAGGTCATCTGGGACATCGAACACAAAAAACCCTTCGAAGGCGAAGCCACCGCCACCCTCCTCGGCCTCCCCAAAGGCGTCACCGTCATCAACACCCCCAAACTCAAGTCTGGCGACAAACACCTCACCTTCGAAATCTCCGCCACCCCCGAAGCCCTCCTCGGCCAATACAAAGAACTCAGCTGCGAAATCACCGTCACCGAAAGCAACCAGCAAATCCGCCAGCGCACCGGCAAAGCCATCCTCCGCGTCGACCCCGCCCTGATTCAAACCTCCAGCACTTCCCGCTAATGCTCCGCTCTTTGATCGTCTCTCTCTTGTGCGTGGTTTCCGTCTGCGCTGAAGAAGCTCCCAGCTTCCGCCGTGATGTGATGCCCATCCTCTTTCGTTCGGGCTGTAACCAGGGCACCTGCCATGGCTCCGCCCGCGGCAAGGACGGCTTCATGCTCTCCCTCTTCGGCTACGATGCGAAGGGCGACTACTACCGCATCACGCAGGAGATGGTGGGGCGACGTGTGAATCTTGCGGTGCCTGAGCAGAGCCTGCTGCTGCTGAAGGCCATCGGCAAGGTGCCTCACACTGGTGGCGAACTTTTCAAGCCTGATACCCAATACTACCAGACTCTGCTAAACTGGATCGCCGCCGGTGCCCCCGACGATGCCGCCTCCGTCCCACAGCCCGTCGAAATCACCCTCGCCCCCGACCGCCTCGTTTTCGAAGGCGGCAAAGGCACGCAAAAGACCACCGTCACCGCCCGCTACTCAGACGGCACCAAGCGCGATGTCACCGATCTCGCCCTCTTCGCCTCCAACAATCCCTCCACCGCCAAGATCGACAAAAACGGCCTCGTCTCCGCCACCGGCCGGGGCGACACCCACGTCTTCGCCCGCTTCAACCGCTTCACCATCGGCTCCGAAGTCATCGTCCTCCCGCAGGACAAAAACTACCAATGGACGAATCCCGTCGCGAACAACTACATCGACGAAATCATCCACGACCGTCTGCAAAAGCTTCGCCTGCTGCCTTCAGAAATCTGCGATGACGAAACCTTCCTCCGCCGCGTCTTCCTGGATCTCAGCGGCGCTCTGCCCACCACCAAGGACTATCAAGAGTTCATGGCGGACACGTCCAAAGACAAGCGCACCACTCTCATCGACCGCCTTCTAAAAAGCGATGGCTTCACCGATCTCTGGACGGACCTCTGGGCCGAAATGCTCCGCGTCAAAGGCGGCGGCTACGCACCGTCCGCCACCGATGTCAAAGCCGCCGACGTCTACTACGAATGGATCCACGATCAGATGGCAGAAAACCGTCCGCTCAATGAATTCGTGGCCGATCAAATCACCGGCACCGGCAGCAACCTCAACAGCGGCCCCGCCAATCTCTACACCATGCTCGTGCATGACGTGAAGGTTACGCCCAAGAACCTCGCCGCCGACTTCTCCCAGCTCTTCACCGGCGTGCGCATCCAGTGCGCCGAATGCCACAACCATCCCTTCGATCGCTGGACCATGGACGACTACTACGGCTGGGTCAGCTTCTTCACCGGCATCCAGCGCAAGCTCGGCGTCGAGCCGCGCGAGTTCTATGTTTTCAACGACCTCTCCGCCGCGCCCGCCAAACACCTAGTCGATGAGCGCCCCATGCTCCCCACCGTTCTCGGTGGCGAAAGCAGCGTGCCCAAAGGCAAAGATCCACGTCAGGCCCTTGCCGCCTGGCTCACTTCCCCAAAGAACGAGCTCTTCACCCGCAACCTCGCCAACCGCATCTGGGCGCACTTCATGGGCCGCGGTCTCGTGGAGCCTCTCGACGACATGCGCGTCAGCAACCCGCCCACCAACGGCCCCCTGCTCGATGCCCTCGCTCAGCACCTCGCCGACTCCAAGTTCAATCTCCGCGCCTTCATTCGCGACATCACCACCTCGCGCACCTACCAGCTCTCCGCGCAGCCCAACAAGACCAACGCCGGTGACACCCGCCAGTTCTCCCGCTCTCAGCTCCGCCGTCTGCGCGCCGATGTCCTGCTCGATGCCATCGTCAAAGCCACCGATGGCGAGCGCGGCTTCGTCTATTTCCCGAAAGGAACCAAGGCCGTCCAGCACTACCCGCGCACCCCTGGAGACACCACCCACGCGATGACCGGAGATCCCTTCTTCGAAACCTTCGGCCGCGCCGGACGCGCCAGTGTCTGCGCCTGCGACACCAAGCTTGAGCCCACCCTCTCACAAACCCTCCACATGGTCGCCGGTGACACCGTGCAGAGCCAGGTCGGTTTCGGCCAGGTCATTGAAAAACAGCTCAAGACCAGCACACCGCCCGAAACCATCATCGAAAATCTCTACCTCCGCTCCCTCAGCCGCAAACCCAAGCCCGAAGAACTCAAAGCCCTCCTCGAACTCGTCGGCAGCGACACCAAAGACCGCAAGCCCTACCAGGACATCTTCTGGAGCCTCCTCAATTCCACCGAGTTCCTCTTCAATCATTGATCCATGCGCGCCTTCTTGCTTCTTCCATTCCTGCTCACATCCGCGCACGCCGCCGATGCCGTCATCACCTACGACGAGCACATCAAACCCATCTTCCGGGAGCACTGCCTCAAATGCCACGGCGACGACGAGCAGAAGGCCGATCTCAACCTCGCCAATTTCACCGCCGTCCTCAAAGGCGGCAGCGGCGACAAAGCCGTCATCGCCGGCCGCGCCAGCCAAAGCCTCCTCTTCACCGCCATCACCGCCGAAGACGACGCCGAGCGCATGCCGCCCAAAAAAGCCGCCATTCCCGCTCCGCAGATAGAACTTATCCGCGAGTGGATTCAGGGCGGCCTGCGCGAATCCTCCGCCAGCAAATCCCTCATCGCCGAGCGCGACACCACTTTCACCCCCACCACCGACATTAAACTCGACGGCCCCCCGCCGATGCCCGAGTCCCTGCCTCCCTTCACGCCCCCCGCGTTGAAGCGCCCGCTCCCCATCGTCGCCATGGCCGCCAGTCCGCGCGCGCCGCTCATCGCCGTCGCCGGTCACGAACACGTGCGTTTCCTCGATGCCACCACCCAGCGCGAGATCGGCGCCCTCACCTTCCCCGAAGGCCAGCCCAACGTCATCCGCTTCAGCGCCGATGGCCGCGTCCTCATGGTCGCCGGTGGCAAACCCGTCCAGTCCGGCAGCGTCGTCCTCTTCGACGTGAAAACCGGCAAACGCCTCACCACCATCGGCGATGAAACCGACGCCGTCCTCGCCGCAGATCTCAGCCCCGATCAGCAGTTCGTCGCCCTCGGCGGCTCCGGCAAGATCGTCAAAATTTACGGCACCGCCGATGGCAAACTCCGCCACAAGCTCACCAAGCACACCGACTGGATCACCGCTCTCGCCTTCAGCCCAGATGGCAAAAAACTCGCCAGTTCAGACCGCGCTGGCGGCATCCATCTCTGGGACCCCACCGGCGGCGGCATCCTCCTCTCCCTCTCCGAGCACAAAGCCTCCGTCCGCGCCCTCGCCTGGCGCAGCGACAGCAAAATGCTCGCCAGCGGCGGCGAAGACGGCCTTCTCATCTGGTGGGACGCCAAGGACGGCTGGCCCGCCATCACCAAAACCAATGCCCACCCTCCAGAGCGCCCACAGGGCTCTTATGGCAAGATCCCCAATGGCGTACTAGCCCTCGCCTTCGGCCCCAAAGGAGAACTCCTCAGCGCCGGGCGCGACAATCAGGCACGCCTGTGGGACGCCAGCGGCGGCTCAGTGAAATCCTTTTCCTCTGGAGGCATCCTGCCACTCCAGACCACCATCACCTTTGACGGTAAGGGCTTATTTGCCGGAGGTGCGGACGGTCTGGTACGTTGCCTGCTGGGGAGCTTGAATCAGTCTCGTTGAAGGCAGCGCATAGCCGCCGTGGTCCCAGCTGTTGCCCACATTGTTCGGATCGTCTTCGTTCGCGAAGTTCTCACCGTAGTTGATCGTCGGCTGTGGCCAGACGCTGTAGCCATTGCCATAGCCACCGCCATGTCCGCCGAAGCTCGGCGCTCCGTTGAAGTTGCTGCCGTAGTAGGTGCCACCCGGGGCGATGCGCCTGTAGCCACCACTGCCCCAGCTCCAATCATGACCACAGGAAGTAAGGGACAAAGCAGCAAGAACCGAGAGGATGACCAAGGAGTGAGCGGATTTCATGGAACGGATAATATGAGTGCTGGCGGGTTATTTTATGGAGAATTGGCCAAGCCGGAGAAAAAAGCAATCCTATAAATCCATCACCCCGAACACTTTCACGCCGAATCCACCTAAACGCGAGGGGGCCTCCCCCTCCGGCGGGCAGCACAAAGCCAAACTTTCCACCCTCGACTTGGAATCTTCCTCATCCCCTCCACGTTACCACTCACCACCCATGAAACACACCCTCCTCGCTCTTCTCGCCACCGCCTCCCTCTCCCTGGCCGTCGATCCCCCTGACACCACCGGCTGGAAGGACCTCTTCCCCTCCGACTTCTCCAACGCGGTCGCCCCCGCAGGCTGGGTCATAAAAGGCGATGAACTCGTCGCCACCACCCACGACACCCTCTGGACCAAAGAATCCTACGGCAACTTCATCCTCGATCTCGACTTCAAAGTCGAAAAGGAATCCAACAGCGGCATCTTCCTCCGCTCCGGCAATATCAAAGACGTCCTCTCCGCCCTCGAAATCCAGGTCCACGACTCCGCAGACGGCAGCAAGTACGGCATGGTCGCCGCCATATATGACGCCATGCCCCCCAGCAAGAGCATGGCCAAACCCGTCGGCGAGTGGAATCACTTCACCATCACCTGCAAAGGCCCCCTCGTCAGCGTCGTCTTCAACGGCGAGGAAGTCATCAACGCCGACCTCGACAAATGGTCCGAAGCCGGCAAAAACCCCGACGGCACCCCCAACAAGTTCAAAAAAGCCCTCAAAGACTACGCCCGCACCGGCCCCATCGGCCTCCAAGGCCTCCACGGCAAAGCCCAGGCCCCCGTCTACTACCGCAATCTGAAGATCAAGGTGCTCGAGTAAGCACCTTCTAGCATTTCGCTCATGTCAAAACCCCAAGACATCATCAAGGCGATGGCATCATCGCTGCATAAAGAGCACCTGAAGGGGCTTGGATTTGGTAAAACCGGCACGACTTGGATTCGATCACTTGAGTGGCCTCAGGTGATCAACATCCAGCTCTCCAGCTTTAACAGTGCTGAAGAAGCGAAATTCACAATCAACATTGGAATCTCGATACCTTCTTTGAGATCGGCCTGGGGCACCCCGGCCGTGGAGGGAGCACTCAAAGAATATGATTGTGAGCTGCGGACCAGAATTGGCTCCCTGCTTCCGAACAAGAACGATAAATGGTGGGAAGTCACCTCTGGTTCCGACCCAGAGGAATTGATGCATGAAGTGTCTGGCGACATTTCGGAATACGCCTTGCCTTGGTTGAACAAGCTAAAGACTTGGGAGGAAGTCGCCGCCGAATTCGTCCGCAGTAAGATGTTTGCCAAGGCTGCCGTCGCCTCCCATCTTGCGGGTGATTCGCCTGCCGCGGAAACAAACATGGCCATTGCAATCAGTGAGGCGAATCCGCAAGCACTGCCGAAGTTAAGGAGATTGACTCAAGCGTGGCGCATGTCTTAGTTACCCCGCACACGCCACCCGCACCTCTTCCAGCTCCGCCCACCGCGAAAACTTCCCCTCCAGCTCATGCTTCTTCGCATCGAGCTTCGCAATAAAGTCATTCGTCCCCGCTCCCAGCTTCACAAACGTCTCCGGGTTGCTCAGCTCACCCTCCATCGCCGCGATTTCGCTCTCCAGACTCGTGATCGCCGCTTCGCACTCCGCCAGCTCACGCTGCTCCTTCTGCGACATCTTCTTCGCCTTCGGCGCATTCGCATTGCTGGCCGCAGCCACCACCTTCTCCTTCTTCACCGCCGCGTTCACCATCGCCAGTTCCGCAGCCGCTTTGGCCGCCCGCTTCTCCTGGTAGTAGCTGTAGTTCCCCGCGCACTCATGGATGCGCCCCTGGCCTTCAAAGGCAAGGATGCGGTCGCACACACGGTCCAGGAAGTACCGGTCATGGCTCACCACCAGCACACATCCCTTGAAGGAAAGAATCGCTTCCTCCAGCACCCGCATCGTCTGCAGATCCAGATCATTCGTCGGCTCATCCAGAATCAAAAAGTTGCCACCCCGCCGCAGGATCTTCGCCAGTAGCACACGGCTCTGCTCGCCACCGCTCAGTTCCTTCACTCGCATCGTCACACGTTCATCCGTGAAAAGGAATCGCCGCAGGTAAGTGCGCACATGCATCTTCTCCGGCCCAAACTGCACAAACTCAGACATCGGCCCCGCCACCTCCTCCATCACGCTGTTCTCCGGGTTCAGCAGCAGTCGCTGCTGGTCCACATAGTTAAACACCGTGCGCTTGCCAATCGTGACCTTCCCTTCGTTCGGTGCCTGCTGCCCCATCAGCATCCGCAGCAGCGTCGTCTTGCCCAATCCATTGCGGCCGATGATTCCCGTGCACGTCCCCGCTTCAAAGCTCAGATTCAGATGACTGAACAACCACCGGTCATTGATGTGCGCACCGATCTCCACCGCATCGATGATCGTGTTCGCCAGCGCAGATGCCGGCGGGATGATCAAGTCCATCACCAGCTCCGCCTCAGGCGCGTCGATCGCCGCCACACGGTCATACTCATCCAGTCGTGAGCGTTGCTTCGTCCCCCGGCCTCTCACACCCGCACGCACAAACTCCAGCTCATGCCGCAGAAAGCTCTGCCGCCGCCGTTCCGAATTCGCCTCCACAGACTCGCGGATCGCCTTGCTCTCCAAAAAGTCGCTGTAGTTCCCCGGATGGCTGTAAATCCGGCTGTCATCGATCTCGATGATCCGCGTCGCCACCCGGTCCAAAAAGTATCGGTCATGCGTCACAAACAGCACCGCACCCGTGAAGTCCCGCAGGAAAATCTCCAGCCATTCGATCGACTCCGCATCCAGATGGTTCGTCGGTTCGTCCAGCAGCAGCAGATCCGGCTGCGACACCAGCGCCCGCGCCAGCGCCACACGCCGCTTCTCACCACCTGAGAGACCTTTCACAATCCGATCCGCCGCCGGCAGCCCCAGCTCATTCATCGCCGTGCTGATTCGCGTCTCCACACCCCAGCCATCATGCAGTTGGATGTGATGCAGCAAATCATCCTCCTGATCCCCCTTGTAGTCGCCAGACTCGTAGCGCTCCACCATCTCCAGCAGCGCCGAAGCACCCGCCCGCACGTTGTCGATCACGCTCGCCTCTTCATCCAGCGTAAACTCCTGCGCCAGATGGCTCACGATGATCCCATTTCTCCGCGAGATCGTCCCGCTGTCCGGCTTCTCCGTCCCCACCAGGATGCGCATCAGGCTCGTCTTCCCCGACCCATTGCGTCCCACCAGCCCCAGCTTCTCACCCTCATGAATGCTCATCGTCGCATCATTGAAAACCTGTTGCAGCCCAAATTGAAGGCGCAGGTCTTTGGCGGAAACGACAGCAGGAGTAATAGGAGACATGAGTGGGGGGCGGCTCAGATAGCACGGTCTCCCTCCCCCTGCGACAGATTCCCTTCATCCGCCCCACATTCCGCGCTCTGCATTCAGGCATCAAAGCGTCTGAACCATGGCTCAATGAGGGTTTGCCACGCAGCACCCAGATGGAGGTCCGTGGCTCTTCAGCCCCAACGGGGCTGCGGATTTCAGCCCAGGGATGCCGAGCTTTAGCGAGTGCTTCCCTGGGTCAGTGCCCGCCATC
>JAPLUN010000668.1 GCA_026397715.1 Verrucomicrobiota bacterium | reverse complement strand
TCCCAATTCGATGCTCAACAGCATCCGGGCCGCACGTGAAAACGCTCGCACCGTGCGGGATCAGATCTCTGATGAGATCTGGGAGTCGCTGAACTCTCTGCGCCTTTTTGTCGAATCCGCCGAAGGCAAGGCCATGCATCGCAACCAGAGCGCTGCCTTTTACGAGCGCGTGCTGCGTGGTTCCTATCAGTTCCAAGGCATCGCCGATTCCACCACACCACGCGGTGAGATCTGGCACTTCCTCCGCCTCGGCACCTGCCTGGAGCGTGCGGATAAAATGTCCCGCCTGCTGGACACCTGTTCCGGCCTTTCCCTGGAACTGCCGCCTCACGCGCAGGCCCGGCCTCTGCGCTGGGCAGCCTTGCTGCGTTCCTGTTCGGCCTGGCATGCCTTCCAGGCCCATCATCGCCGCCTGGACCCTTCCAGAATCATTGCCTATCTTCTGCTCGATGAAACCTTCCCGCGTTCCATCGCCTGTTGCGTCGCAGAGGCGGAAACCGCCTTGAAGGCTCTCTGTGCGGATGCCGGGCTCAAAGGCATGCCCTTGCCCCTGCGCCACGTGGGCCGTTTGCGCGCCGATCTGGCCTACACCACCGTTGAAGAAGTGCTCGCCACCGGCCTGCATGAATACATCGACGATCTTCAGCTTCGTCTGAATCAGATCGGCGAGGCCATTTTCCAGACCTTCGTACAGCACGCCGAACTCTCGCAACTGAGCGACGACGATGCCCCGGTGGAAAGCACCGCCCCAGGCGCTTACCATGCCCACGCCGACGAAGATCTTCAGGTCCAGCAACAGCAGCAGCAACAACAGTAACAGATCGTTGGCATCCCCTGCTGCTCGCCATGCGATTCCGAGTCTTCCACCGTACCCGCTACGTTTATCGTGCGGCGGTACGTGACAGCTACAACGAAGTGCGTTTGCGTCCCGTCACGGACGACAAATCACGTCTCGAATTCTTCCTGCTCAACGTCAAGCCGCCTGCCCGGCTCCAGCACTTCCGCGACAACTGGCTCAACTACGTTCACTACTTCGACATTGCAGAGCCGCATAACGATCTGGTCATCGAGTCGCAGTCGACGATCAACACCACCAATCCCTACGAGGACGGCAAGCCCCTCGGTGTGCGCTTTGAAGCACTCAAAAGCGAGACCGACGAAATGGTCTCCCCTTTTCTGGGCACCAGTCGCTATGTGGAAGTCACGCCCGAAGTCTGGCGGCTCGGCATCGACATCCGCAACGACAGCAACGACGTCTTTGAAACCGCCGAGGCGGTGATGCATCACATCTTCCGCGGGTGGACCTACGCCCCCAGCAGCACCACCGCCTCCACGCACATGAATGAGGTTCTGGAAACGAAACAAGGCGTCTGCCAGGACTTCACCCATCTCATGATCGGCATCTGCCGTTCCCTCGGCATTCCGGCCCGCTACATCAGCGGCTATCTCTACAACGGTCCCGACTCCCACCTGCGCGGTGCCCAGGCCTCCCATGCCTGGTGTGAAGTCCACGTTCCCGGCAAAGGCTGGTTCGGCCTGGACCCCACCAACGACACCTTGGCCGACGAACGCCACATCAAAATCGCCACCGGCCGTGATTACCAGGACGCCGCCCCCGTCTCCGGCCACTTCGATGGTCCTCCCGGTGCCACTGCGGCCCTTCAGGTTGAGCTCGAGGTCAGACGCCTCGATGGCTGACGTCTGCTAGAATCTTCCGTTGTCTTTCCAACCCTGCCCGCTACAATTCTCACACAGCGGGCCGCGCAACGGGGTTGGAAAACTTCAAAACCGATTCAGGAGCGAGGCTCCCAGAATCAATATTTAGTTTTTATGGGGTTGTTCTCTCTTCCGGTGGTGAAAATAGGGTCTGTGTCGATGGATGGCACGGAACCGGTCCTGATGCTTGGCCCTTGCGTGATCGAGAGCGAAGGTTTCATCTGGGATGTCGCTGAAAAGCTCGGTGCCATGGCGCAGCAGTACGGCTGGCGCTGGATTTTCAAAGCCTCCTACGACAAGGCCAACCGCAGCGCCATTTCCTCCTACCGTGGTCTCGGCTGTGAGGCCGGTTGCAAACTGCTGGCCCAGATCGGCGCGAAACTCGGCGTCCCAGTGACCACGGACGTCCACAGCGTCGAGGAAGTCAAACAAGCCGCAGAACACATCGACCTCCTGCAAATCCCCGCCTTTCTCTGCCGCCAGACAGACCTGATCGTCGCAGCCGGTGAATCCGGTCGCGCGGTGAATGTTAAAAAGGGCCAGTTCCTCGCTCCGTGGGACGTTCGTAATATTGCTGACAAGCTGGTCAGTGCCGGCTGCCAGAATTTCATGTTCACCGAGCGCGGCACCACCTTTGGCTACAACAATCTCGTGGCCGACATGCGCTCCCTCTACTGGATGAGGGAACTCGGATATCGTGTGGTGATGGACGCGACGCACAGCGTGCAGCGTCCCGGCGGTCTAGGTACCGCCACTGGTGGCGATGGCAAGCTGGCCCCGGTCCTCGCCCGCGCCGCAGTCGCCACAGGATGCGATGGTGTGTTCATGGAAACGCACCCGGATCCTGCCAACGCCTTTTCAGACGGCCCCAATCAAATCCCACTTTCGCAGATCGCTGAAGTGGTGGAAACCTTGCGGAAGATTCATGGCCTCGTTCGTGACATCACTTGAGCTGCTCTACCACCGCAGACTCGCGGTCTCCATCACGCTCGGCGTGCTGGCTGGCCTCGTCATGTTCGCCACCGCCCAGCAGCCGGCGCCGGCAGACTCAGGCATCAGCGCTTTTTTGCAGATGGTCCCGCCCGGAGCCGTGAACAAGGGCGCGTTCATCCCCTCCTTCGACTCCACCGGCCGCCGCACTTCGCTCATCACCGCAGACATGCTGCGCCGTGTGGATGACGAACGCATCTACGCGGAAAACCTCGTGGTCCAGATGTTCAATGCCGATCCGAAAAACGACGTCCGCATCGACCTCAAGACCGCCTTTTATCAGATGGCCGGAAGTGGTGGCGTCCTGCGCAGCACGGAGCGCAGCCACGTCAGCAGTCCCACCTTCGACATTAAAGGTGACAGCCTCATCTTTGACACCGCAAAAAATCAGGGACGCATGACAGGAAACATCCACATGGTCATCTTTGACAGCAGCACTCTCAGCGGCGAGGTACCACCCCCCGCTGAATCACGCCCCACCAAGTGATATGAAGACGTCGTCCATACTGTACATTGCCCTGCTGGTCAGCAGCGTTGGCGCGTTGGCTCAAGGCCCCGGCGGCACTCGCCCGCTCTTTGATTTCCGCAAAAAGAAGGTGGATGAGGACACCAAGACCAAAGCGATTGATGCGGCCAAGGATGCCGTCAAACAGGTGCCGGATGCGGTGAAGGACAAGGCCAAGGAATTGCTCCTCTCACCCGACAGCGCTGAAATGCGCCAGAAGGCGCTGCAAGCTGCGCAGTCAATGATCCAGGGCACGTCTCCCAGCCCTTCAGGGACGACGACGCCTCCTGCCGCAGACAGCCCTCCCGCTCCAGCACCAGCCCCCATGGTGGCTGTCGTTGAAACGCCTCCTCCGCCACCCTCTGGCCCGCAGCCAAAACCTTTGCAGCCTCTGAACCTGGACGAGGCGCCCAAGGCCACCAAAGGCCAGATCGACATCACCGCTCAAAAAAGCGCGTTCTTTGATGCCAATAGCAATTATGGCATCTATACTGGCGACGTGAAGGCGCGCAGTTCTCAGATGTATATCGAGTGCGAGGAATTGGAACTCTTCATGGCCAAGCAAGGCGGCAGCGTCCTCGGCGCTCCCAAGCCCAAAAAAACCGGTCCTGCGGCTAAAGATGCGGACATCCTCGCCGCTCCCAAAAAAGCCGCCAACACCGATCCCCCCATCGACAAGGCGGAAGCCCGCGGCCCGATGGTTACCATCGAGAAAATGTCGGAAGACGGTGAACTGCAGATCGGCCACTGCAAGCACCTCATCTACGACGGCAAAACCAAGCTGACCACCCTCCTTGAATGGCCGCAGGTTCAGGCTGGCAATCAGCTGCACAAAGCCACTGAAGCTGGCTGCATCATGATCATCGACAAGACTGGCAAGCTGACCACCACCGGTGGCCATGAGACCCTCATCCTTCAGGGAGATGAAGTGACGCCTCGTAGGAGTGGCTCGAATTCGCCCGCACCCGCACCGCAGTGAACATGGCTCCGCGAAAGAAAAGAATGAAGGATGCTGGTGGCCGGGAATCCCTGCCCGCCTCGGAACCTGTAGAATCCTGGCAGACCTCGACGGATCCGGGTACGCCAAGGCCTATCGTTCCGGATAGCAACACCCTCCTGCACACCGAAGGACTGAAAAAAGTCTATGACGGCCGCGCCGTGGTCAATGGTGTCGACATCGAAGTCAAAAGCGGGGAGATTGTCGGCCTCCTCGGCCCCAATGGTGCCGGCAAGACCACCACCTTCTACATGATCGTCGGTCTCGTGCAGCCAAACGGCGGCAAGGTGACGTTTGATGGCAAAGACACCACCAATCAGCCGATGTTCATGCGCTCCCGGCTCGGCATGGGCTACCTTCCGCAGGAGGAGTCCATCTTCCGCCGTCTCACCGTGCGTGAAAACATCATGGGCGTCATGGAAACTCAGTCCTACACGCGCCAGGAGCGTGAGGAGCAGACCCAGTCCCTGATGGAAAAGTTCGGCATCGACCATGTGGCGGACAATCTCGCCATCACCCTCAGCGGCGGTGAAAAACGCCGCCTCACCATTGCCCGCTCCCTCGTCACCAACCCCAAGCTGCTCATGCTCGATGAGCCCTTCAGCGGCGTTGACCCCATCGCCGTCAGCGAGATTCAGGAGATCATCCGCATGCTCCGAAGCGCCGGCCTCGCCATTCTCATCACCGACCACAACGTCCGTGAAACCCTCAACATCGTGGACCGCGCCTACCTCATCTTTGAGGGCAAGGTGCGCCGCCACGGCAGCAAAGACTTTCTCGTCAATGACGACGAAGCCCGTCGCCTCTATTTGGGCGAAGGGTTCACCATGTAATTTTTATCCAACCAAAAAAGGAGAACCACCATGCAAAAACACAACGTCAACCTCCCCATCATCGTCACCGCAAGACACATGGAAGTCACCGATGCGATCCGCGATTACGCCCATAAGAAGATCGAAGGACTCCACCTTGATTATCCCCGCATCATTGAGGCCAAGGTCGTGCTCGACGTTCAGACCCATCACCGACACTTCGCGGAAATCATCCTTTTCTGCGCCGACCACATCGTCATTGAAGTGAAGTCCGTCACCGAAGACATCTATGCTTCGATCGACGAAAGCGCCGCCAAGATCGCCCGGCGCATGCGCAAGTACAAGACCCGCCTGCTCAAAAACCACCGCCCGCGCAAGGAAGTCTCCATCCGCCACATCGAGGAGCAGGTCTTCCATCAGGAAGTGCTGCACACCGAGGACGAGCACATTGAGCCCGCCTACGTGCACAAGGAGAAGTACAAAATCCGTCCTCTCTATGCGGATGAAGCCATCATGGATCTCGAAATCAGCGATCGTCCCTTCGTGATCTTCCACAATCAGAAGACCCACAAGCTCGCCCTGCTCTTCCGCCGCAAAGACGGCGACTACGGCCTCATCGAGCCTGAAATGGAAGCTGCCGCCAAATAAGGCGGAGGCAGTCCTTTAACTCACCCACGGAGCGGCCTGAATTCAGGCCGCTTCTTTTTTGTGGCTCGCCAGATACTGCCGGCAGTTTTCATCGCCCATGTACTTGGCCAGCAGACGTGCGTCGGTCTCTGTGAAATCGACCATGATCAGACCATCCACCACTGACGAGAAATCCTTGTCCACATTGAAGCTCAGCAGCGTCGCGTTCAGCTTCAGATAGTGCTTCAGCAGAATCGGGATGCCCTTGCCGTCCGTCTCCAGGCTGGAGATCAGCGCAGAGCAGTCGTCCACGTTCTGCAGATCCGCGCTGATGAACTCACGCATCATGCGGCGGGTGCGCATGTACCGGAAAGGGTTGCGCGCCTTCACAAAACTCGAGAGATGCGGGTGCATCCGGTTGTCCTGCAAAAACTCCACGATCATCTTTCGCGACAGGCTGCTGTAGTCCTTGCTGATGCTCACCGGGCCAAACAGCTTTTTGTAATGCGGATTGCGCGCGATCCAGTGCGCGATGCCCTTCCACAGCAGCGGCAGTGAGGCCAGATTGCGCTGGTAGGCCTTGATGATGAAGCTGCGCCCCATCTCCACCGCATGTTCCAGATTCGCCAGGAACGGTTTTTCAAACCGAAACAGCGTGCTGGTGTACAGACCCTTGGATCCATACTCGCGCAGAATGATGTCAGCACGTCCCAGCCGGTAGGCACCCGCGACCTGCTCCTTCTCCTCATCCCATAGGATGAGGTGCTCGTAATACCGGTCGTACTTGTCGAGGTCGATCTCATTGCCGCTGCCCTCACCCACTTCACGGAAGGTGATTTCGCGTAGACGCCCGATCTCCGGCAGCAGCGTCGGGATTTCGTGAGAGTGCGCCTGATAGACGGACAAACCGCCCTGCCCGACCAGCCGGCCCCCACGGGCGCGGATGCGGTCGATCTCCTCCACCATGTGGTCCTGCTGCGTTTCGGACGGCGGCGTGATCGTGAGGTTTTCACCCGTCACCGTCAGCTTGGCCGTCTCTTCCTTGCCACGCTGGTGCAGCACAAAAGTGTGAATGCGCAGGTAGCGCGTGAGGGATTCATCATCCTCAAATTTCTTCAGGCGCGAGTAGGGGATGGGCTGCCCCACGTTCATCTGCACCGGAGTGTTCGCGCGGTTGCAAAACTCACGCAGCAGCAGGCCCGTGCGCAGGCGCGGGTGGATCATTCCGGCGGCATGAAACAGCGCGCTGTTGGAGCCGGGGAAATACACCGGCAGCACGGTCGCCTGCGTTCGGCGTACCAGCGATCCCACATGGTTGCTCCAGGCCGGTTCATCGACGCCGCGCCCGGGTTTGTAAGAGGCCACTTCGCCAGCCGGGAAAATGATCAGCGCACCACCGCCCCGGAGTAGCCGGATCGCCTGCTTCATCGGAGTCAGATTGCGCTTCGCGGCACCTTCTCCGCCAAAGGGATCCACCGGAATCACATGATCTGCCAGCTCCTTCATGGCCAGCAGCAGTGAATTCGTCATCACCTTCAGATCCGGCCGGAACTGCCCTGCCCAGCGGGCCAGCATGACGGGATCAATGACTCCAAACGGATGATTGGCCACGATGATCAGCGGTCCCTGTTTCGGGAACTCAAACTCAGCCGGCAGATCCACTTCTTCCTGCAGGCTGAGCGAATGCGCCACGGAATCAAACCACGCGAAGGCATTCGGGTGTTGCGGGTGCTGCTTGAACAGCCGCGCAGACTCATCGTAGCATTCATTGAAACCGCGCAGCCCTAGCGCTTTTTCCAAGGCAGGGCCGACCAGGCGGTAGATCCGTCGCTGAAATGGGGTTTTGAGATGCTCGCTAAGATCGATAACCATGAGAACGGTCCACCCATCCTCTCGAATGCGCTTCAATCAAGCGCCATCCGCGTTTCGATTTTGCCATTCTTAAAAATGAAAGAGTCAGTTCAGCGCACTCTGAATCTGCTTCATCCAGTACTCCGCACGAGCCGCAAAAGTCAGCTCATCTTTTTGATAGAGAACGCCTCGGGACACATTCACCAGCAGCGGTGCCTTTCTTCCGCTGCCTTTCAGCGCCCCCAGATCCCCCCCTTGCGCGCCAAGACCCGGAATCAGCAGCGGCACATCGGGGATGTGATCCAGCACATTCGGGGCGGCATTGGTCAGTCCCACCACCAGCCCCGCCTGAGGATGCCCCGCCGTCATGGCCGCCACCAGCTCATACACCTGGCGGTCGCCAGTCGGCTGCAGTTCGATGTCCTTCGCACCCGGATTCGAGGTCACCCCCAGCAGGTACAGCCCCTTGTCCGTGTATTTCAAAAACGGCTCCAGCGTGTCGCGGCCCATGTAGGCGTTCAGCGTCACCGCATCCACATTCATCGCCTCAAAGCAGGCTTTGGCATAATACCCCTGCGTCTCCCCGATGTCCCCGCGCTTCACATCCAGCACCACCGGGATCTCCTTCGGGATCTCCTTCAAAATCTCCTCCAGCATCTTCATCCCGCGCCAGCCCAGCGCCTCAAAGTAGGCCGAGTTCGGCTTGAAAGCCGCCGCATACGGCGCCGTCTGCTCGATCACATCCAGAATCCACCGCTTCGTCGATTCCTCCGCGTTTTCCGCCCGCACATCCAGCCCCACGCAGAGATTGGACCCAGTCTTGGCGATGCGCTGATTCAGTTTGTCGAGAAAAGTCATGCCAAATGGCTTGGCACAGCCTGAGCCTTCGAGCAAGGGCCTTGGTAAACGATCACTCCGGCCAAAGCAGGCGGCTTGACAAGCTCAAGCCTGAGGTTCCGCCATTCAAAACTAAATTCCGTCAAAGGTTCTGACTTTGAAGCGAACGTTTCCATTGTGGCGGCTGAAATCGATCTTCTTCATGAAGTTGAGCAGTAAAACCTCTCGTTCCTGCCCCGGATAATCCGAGGGCCCCTGCCACTTGTTCGCCGCTTGCAGCAGGGTCAGCAAATGCACGAGTTTCTGCTCCAGCCCGGCCTCCTGCGGGACGAGATTCCGCAAGCGATGCAGGCTCCTCAGCAGCAGCAGCGGTCCAGCTAGGAAGGCCTGGCTCAGCACATAAGCCAGTCCCGTCATCTTGGCTCCGCGGTGATCGCCTGCCGTTTCTGCGCCTCCGCCAAAATCATGGTAAAAGGCCGACTCCGAGTAGCTTTGGAACCCCTCGCCCTTTTTCCAAGTCCGCCACCCGCTGAAGGTAATGCAGGCCAGCGCCAAGAGGGCAAGCACTGGAGCCACCCCGGTGGAAAAGCCGCATGCATGCAGAAACGTCGCAGCTCCATGCCTGAAGAAAACCCACGCCAGCACATAACACACCACGCTGCCTGCGAGACCGACTGCCCCCCAGATGATCTGGCTGCGGTTGAATGCGGAAATCATAAGCCGCACATTATTGACGCATTCGCGGAAAACCTTTAGAAAAATCCGATGTCGATCAAAGGTCTTCTCTGCGCCGTGGGTTTCGTTCTCCTAGTTGGCACGTTTGCATTCTCGCTCTGGGCGGAGTGGGGCCCCTATTCATGGCTGGCTGCAGCGCAGGTGGCGCTCATGGACAGCTATTCGGAAAAGCTCACCTTCGTCCTCTCCTTCGTGTTCTTTCTCATCCCGGCCATGCTTCTGCTCTTCCTGTTCATCTCTGGCGGGCGGGCGGCAAAGCTGGTCGGCCTCGGTGTGCCGGTTCTGCTCGTCCTTATTCATCTGGTGGCCACCATCTACTTTGTCGGCACCGGCGGCACCCAGGCCGACGCCTCCTCGTTTGAAAGCGCGGTTCACAGCGCCAGCTTCGTCCCGCAAAACATCACGCTCGAAAAATCCAAGCTGCCTGCGCTCGATTTGGAAAAAGCTTCCGGCATCAAAGCCGCCCACTCATCGGATGACGGCGCAGACCTTTACATCCCGTTCACCTCTCCGTCCTCCGGGGCCAGGGTCATCCTCAGGTCCAAGCCGGAAAATCTCAAAAAACTGGCCGCAGGTGCCAGCCTCACCGGCCTCATCCACAAAGCCCCGCTGCCCTACCTCGTCCGCCATTCATGGCCGCAAACCGCCTCCGTCTTTGCGGTCATCATTGAGGAAGGGGCCAACGTTCGCGGATCCTGGATGGCCGCTGCCGCCGTTTATATCGTCCTCATCATCTGGGGGGCCGTCACTCTCTTCAAATCCAGGCGCGCAAAGGCGGCGCAGCAGCCCGCCCAAATCTGAGCCAGAAAGCAATTGTGCCGCACGTCCGGCCCGCCATTCTGACCACCTTTCCCGATGAGTACCACCGCCGCCAGCAAGCCCCTCGTGGGCATCATCATGGGCTCCAGTTCCGACTGGCCCACCCTCAAAAATGCCGCCCAGGTGCTCACCGACTTCGGCATTCCCTTTGAAAAGAAAGTCGTCAGCGCCCACCGCACGCCCCAGCTGCTCTACGATTACGCCACCACCGCCTCCGAGCGCGGCCTCAAGTGCATCATCGCCGGTGCCGGCGGTGCCGCCCACCTCCCTGGCATGACTGCCAGCATGACCACCATCCCCGTCCTCGGCGTCCCCGTGCAAAGCCGCGCCCTCAGCGGCGTGGACAGCCTCTACTCCATCGTCCAGATGCCCGGCGGCATCCCCGTCGCCACCTTCGCCATTGGCAACGCCGGCGCCCTGAACGCCGGACTCTTCGCCGTCTCCATGCTCGCGAATGACAATCCCGAGCTCGTCGAAAAACTGAAGACCTTCCGCGAGCGCCAGACGCAAAAAGTGCTCGAAAGCCAGAAGGAACTCGAAGTCGAACCCAAGGCATGAAGTTCCCGCCTCCCTCGACCATCGGCGTCCTCGGCGGCGGCCAGCTCGGCCGCATGCTCGCCCTCGAAGCCCGCCGCGCCGGTCATCGCATCGCCATCTTCACCGACGAGCCCCAGGGCTGCCCCGCCGGCCAGTTCGCCGACATCGAGATCAACGCCGCCTACGATGACACCGCCGCCCTGAACAACTTCCTGCAGCAGGTCGATGTCGTCACCGCCGAGTTCGAAAACATCCCCGGCTCCTGCCTCGCAGCCGTTGAGGCCGTGAAGCCCCTGCGCCCCGGTGCCAAGGCCCTCATCACCACCCAGCACCGCGAGCGCGAAAAAAACTTCCTCCGCGATCAAGGCATCGCCTGCGCCCCCTTCCGGGTGATAGACGACCTCCCCGGCCTCGAAGCCGCCGTGGCCGAACTCGGCCGCCCCTGCGTCATCAAAACCGCCGCCTTCGGCTACGATGGCAAAGGCCAGTGCAAAGTCACTGCGGAGACCAATCTCGCCGAAGCCTGGAGCGGCTTCACCGGCCAGCGCGCCGTCGTCGAGCAATGGGTCACCTTCGTCTGCGAAGTATCAGTCGTCGGCGCCCGCGGCATCGATGGCAGCATGGCCACCCACGGCTGCGTCGAAAACCAGCACACCCACCACATCCTCGACGTCACCATTGCACCCGCACGCGTAGATCCTAAGATCACCGAGCAAGCCATCGCATTGTGGAAAGCCGTCGCCGAAGGCCTCGACTACATCGGCACCATGGCCGTCGAAATGTTCGTCACCAGTGATGGCAAAGTCATCGTCAACGAGATCGCCCCGCGTCCCCACAACAGCGGCCACTACACCATCGACGCCTGCCGCACCAATCAGTTCCAGCAGCAGCAGCGCGCCATCTGCGGCCTCCCCCTTGGCGATGCCACCCAGCACACCCCCGCCGTGATGATCAATCTCCTCGGCGACATCTGGCCCGCCCCGCTGGTGCACCCCGACTGGTCTCCCGTCCTCAATCATCCCCGCGCCAAACTCCACCTCTACGGCAAACGCGAAGCCCGCCCCCGCCGCAAAATGGGCCACTTCACCGTCCTGGGAGACACCGTTGATCAGGCGCTCCAAGATGCGCTTGAGATCCGAAAAGCACTGGGCATCGGCTGAGTTACTTCTTCGGCACCAGCTTGATCACCACGTTCTCCTCCTGCTGCATGGGGGTGAAAAGCGCCGTCTCAAACGGCTCATAACTTTCCGCTTCGATGCGCAGCTTGTGGTCAAAGCGCATCCACCACACATCATACGTGAAAGTGCCGTCCTCGAAACTCCGCCTGCTCTCGTTCTCCCAATAAATGTTTGGCGAACTTCTGGTGTCACCGCGTGTGACCCGGAACGATTTCACAGGATGGCCGGTGCCTGCATCCAGCACTGTGCCTGCGAAACGGATCGCCGGACGAAACACGATCGTTTGCACCACATCACTTGCTGTGGTGCGCACATCACGCAGCACGTTCTCATGACCCACGATGTCCCACTGCACCTCGTCCGTTGGCGCTCCGTTCCATTCGCAGCGTCCATCCGCGTCCGTTACAGCCTCAAACCACAGCGTTCGCTTCTGCTGCCAGCGGTTGGCACACAGTCGCGCACCCGGTAGCGGCGCTCCGGACTCGTCCACCAGTTTCAAGCGCAGAGGTCGACTCTGCACCAGCCGGATGTCCAGCGTTCCCGTCTTGCCTGTCGCCGCCGTCACGGTGTGCATCTGCGGTTGGAAACCAGCCGCCTCAAAGGTCATCAGATCAGCGGGCGATTTTTGCAACCGCACCCGATACCTCCCCTGCGCATCCGTTTTGGAGTTCGGCTCGTCAAAGCGCCCCCAGCGGTCTGGACCAATGGTGACCCCGCATCCTGCCACCGGTTTTCCGGTCTCATCAGAAACCAGCCCTCTCATTTCGATCAGTTCATCGTCCTTTAGCACCACCTTGCTGGTGCGGTCACGCATCGCCGCATAGCTCTGCCCCGTGGCGCTGCGGTAGTCCATTGCCACCCGTTTGTGGTCCGGGTGCTCCACAAAGATATGAGCACCCGTGAGGTCCTCCTCATAGCCTGTCAGCTCCCAGTGCCCGCTCGCATCAGTTTTCGTCCGGCTGCCGCATTCATGCACATCCGTAAAGACATCCCAGCTCATCGCACCTCCTCGGTGCAGCACCATCACCTCCACCCCTTCCACCGGCTCATCCTTCTCATTCACCACGATCCCGCCGATCGGTTTCCCCTGCGGATACAGTTTCACCTCATAGGTTTCCGGCAGCTTGAGCGGATCGCCATGGCGCCGCCACTCCACCAGTTGCATCACATAGCCGGCCTTCAGGCCCCACAGCCGCAGGCTTTTCACTTCTTCCTTCGGTAGCGGAATGCGCAGCACCCCCTCATGCGAGCTCACCACTTTCTGCCGCTTGCCGTCATTGATTTCATAATGCACACCCACATCGGGCACCGGCTTTCCACCTTTCACATGCACAAACCGCAGTTCCAGCGCTTCGCCATGCGCTACCTTCCCATCGCTGGCCACAAACGCAGTCGTGTTGGGGGGCGGTGTCGTCAGCAGCTCACTTCGAATGCTTGAAATCGTCTGCAGCGCGGTGATCTGCCGTGTGTAAGTTTCCAGTCCGTCGCTGGAGTGATGTTTCCAGTCCATGCGCGTGGGATAGGGGGTGCCGTCTTCAAGCGCTGTCCACTCCTGCACAGACCACTCAACTGAAAACGGCTCCGGACGCTTGGGAAAGTGCTGCCGGAACAGGGCCAGCCCGCGCTTCTTCAGATCCATCTCCCAGTGCTCCATCTGCCCGCCACCAGGCCAGTGACGCTCGATCACGACACGATCGCTTTCCTCACGAATGACATGCTTGGTCAGCCCGAACTGCTTGCATCCGCTGGCAAGCATCTGCTGCAAAGTATCCTGCAGTTCACGCGCACGTGGCCGCGCCTCCCATAGCGAGAAGAAAGCATCTCTGGGTTCTTTGCTGAAACGCACCTCATTCGACTCACTCCCTTCATAGCTCCAGCCACGCAATCCATCGGTGGCCTCGGTTTGGTCTTTGATGAACCACGGTGCCGCCCCAGAGGTCCACTGCGTCACACGCGGCCGGTATTCGGCGCGTGACTGCCTTGCGGACTCATCCACCCACGCCTCGATCACGCTGGGCTGCGGACTGCGCACCGTTTCCTTGCCTTCAGCAGTCCAGGTCTCCTTCAGCTTCACATGCACACGCTGCAGTCTTTCGATCTGCGGTTCCAACACGGCCAGACTGCGCTCCACAAGGCCCTTTTCGGCCTCGGTGAGCGGTTCGGATGGTTTTTCCGCCTGCATGACATGCCTTACCTCCACGCCTGCAGCCATCATCCCCGCCATGGCGGTAACCATGAGTGCCAGCTTCGCTTTGCGGCCAAAAACGCCGTGTTGCCCTGCACCGTTCAAGAGGGCCTTGACGCGATTTTGAATGCTGCTGCGGCCCAGCATGGCCACGCCCGTCGCTGGCATGCTTACATAGCCCCCTGCGGCGATTTCCACGAGCACTTGCGCGTAATCCGTCGCCGCAATGTGCTGGGAAAGCGCACTCTCATCTGCGCTGAGCTCCGCCTCTGAAGTCAACTGGCGCAGCGCCACCCATGAGAGTGGATTCCACCACCACACCGATGCCGTGAGCCAGCCAAGCCACTGCCACGCTCCATCATGCCGCGTGTGATGCGCCATCTCGTGCAGGCACACCGCGCGCAGCTTCGCATCAGGCCATTCGGCAGCTGCCTCCGGCAGCCAGATGCACGCCTTGCGCCATCCTGTGACCACCGGCGAAACAAGCCCGTTCACAAGGCGGTGCCCCGTGGTGCTCAAAACACCCGCAGTGTTTCTGCGCAGCCAAAAATGTCCGCATACTGCACGAAACACCCGCCACGTCAGCAGCAGCACCGCCACGCACCACCACGCATGAAACACGATCTGCTCAATGCGCTCCATCCAAGGCACCCGCATGGTTGCCAGCGGCACATCAGGCCTCGCTGCGGTGGTGTAGGCAATGAGTGGTGCAGCGGCTTCCGCGAGCGGCTGCATCCCTGGTGTTTCCTTGGTGAGAAGATCGAGCGCCTGTGCCTGCGCCACCGCCTGCGAGATCATGGGCGTCGGATACACATGCACATTCATCCGCCACGAATCCACGAATCGCGGAGCGAGCGCCCACAGCAGCACACTCAGCAGGGCCACGCTGCAGGCACGCCACATCCACAGACGCATCAGCGCCGGTTTCCGCCCCAGAAGCGCCGTCACGCACCCGGTGATGAGCACAATGGCCGTGCTCTTCATCGCAGCAGTGATCACAAACGTCAGCGCAGGATAAGTAAGGCCACCGAGCAGCCACGAGTGGATGAAAGTGAAGAACGGGTTCATTTTTCGCGGGCCTCCTGGATGAGTTTCATCAACTGGTCAGCTTCCTCTTTGGAGAGCTTTGATTTCCGCTCGCCAAGCAGGGCCATCGCTGCAGCGCCGACAGAGTTGGAGAAAAAATCTCGCACCATCTGGTGCAGCGCTTTCACCCGCGCTTTTTCAGGCTCCATCGGCAGGGTAAACTCATCCGTGCGCCCATGCAGCGATTTCACCAGCAGCCCCTTTTCCACGAGCAACCGCAGGATCGATCGCACCGCCGAATACGTGGGCGCATCTGGCATGTCCTCTTCGATCTCTCGTGCAGTTGCCTTGCTGCGTCGCATCACGATCTCCAGCACCTGGCGCTCACGGCGGCTGACATTTTTGGAAGTTAGATTGTCCCACATAGATGTGTTGATATTTCAACACATCCGCCGCCCGTCAAGCTTTATGTGTTGATATTTCAACACATCAGGATTCCGTTTTGTCTTCACGCGCCCTCACGTGCGCAATCACCTCCGGAAAAAACGCCTCAAAGTCCTCCCGAAACCCCTCATACTGCGCCTCCAGCACCGCTACCGACGCCGCCAGATCAAACGGAAACCTCAGTCTCCGCGACATCCTTCTCAGCGTCGTCTCAATCCCCTCCACAGTCGCATAGGAGCACAGCCAGTCTCCTGCTCGCATGTGCTCCAGCACCGCGCACGCCTCCGCCGGAATGTGCTCCTGCACCTGCGGCACCGAGTCATAAAAACCGTGCACAAATTCTCCCAGCGGTTCCTTGCTATGCACATTCCAGCCCGCTGCCAGGAAGTGATCATAAAACACATCCGTCAGCACCCCGCCATAGCGCCGAAACGGCTTCTCAAACCTCCGCACACTCCGCCTCACCAGCGGATGCGCATCCGTGAATGAATCAATCGCCCGATGTCGCTCAATCCCCCGCTGAAATCCCTCCGGCAGCCCCACCATCTCCCACGGCCTCAACCAGTCCGGCAGCAAATTCCCCACCCGAAACTCCACCTCCGGCTCCGACAAATAAAGATGCGCCAGCCAGTTCATTTCGGCAAAGTGGGGCGAGATTCTCCGAAAATCGAGTCCTTCATATGTTCAGGCGACATGATTGGACTGGAGCGGACTAGCGCAGCCTTTTCGTGTTTAAGAGTTGGGAAAAATGCACCAGCGTGACGATTTCCACCTCCTCAAGCAGCACACGGTAAACGATCCGGTAGGACGCTACATGAACTTCCCGTACATCCAAGTCAGGTGCCTCATGGACTGGATGTCCCACATGCGGATGAAGCGCTAGAACGTCCGTTCGTTCGATGATTCTGGCCGCCATTCGATCCGCATAAAACGCCGAATCTTTGGCGATGTAGGACCGAATGGCTCGCAAATCTTTCCGTGCCTGGCTGGACCAGAAAACATTCACGCGACGCCGAACTCGCGTTTGATGCTGGCCTGTGAATGACGACGTCCTGCATTCAAGTCGGCAAGACCGGCCTCGATTTTCTGCCGCACAAAAATCTGCTGCATCACGTCGTCCCAGGATGCAGAAGCAGGAAGCTTATCGATCAACCTGCGGGCTTGGTTCTTGGCACTAACAGCCTTGGCCTTAGTTTTCATGATTCAAGATGCTGTGATTAACGCATTTCTCAAGATCGCACTTGGAGAGGTCGTTTGAGTTCGGCAACTCACACCTTCACCCACGTCTTCTTCTCACTGCTCTCCAAGATCGCCTCGCAGAGTTTGATCTCGTGGTGGCCGTCTTCGGCGGTGGCGAAGAGTACGGGGGTCTGTTTGCCGCTGGCGATGTGCTCGTAAATGGCACGGTAGTGCATTTTGTGGCCATCGCTGAAGCCTTCGGCGTGGCCGGGGGGGTAGTCGGTGTAGTTGGCGACGTCTTCGAGGAATCCGGGGGTGCCGCGTTGCAGGATTTGGTTTGGTTCATCGCGGCGACCGAGGGTGATTTCGTTCGGTTGCTGCAGGTCCCAGCGCACGCTGCCCTTGGTGCCGTAGATGCCGAAGCTCAGGCTGCATTTCCAACCGGCGGCCACCTGGGAGATGCTTGCATTCGCATGCACGCCATCTGCAAAACCGTGCTTCGCTTTGCCAAATTTCAGCAGCACGCTGCCGAAATCTTCCGTGTCCACCGGGTAGTCCACCATCTTTTTCGGGTCCACCTTGGCAAAGGTCTTCACCTCGCCTTTGGGGCGTTTGCGGGTTTTGTAGAAGGTTTCGATGTGGGCGAAGACGCTCTGCGTTTTGGCACCGAGCACGAAACCGACGGCGTCGATCCAATGGGTGCCCACATCGCCCACGGCGCGCAGTTTGCCGCCTTCGCTGGAAAGGATGCGCCAGTTGTAGTCGGTTTCATGCAGCAGCCAGTCCTGGAAGAAGTGACCCTGGACGTGGATGATCTTCCCGAGGTCACCTCGTGCTACCATGGCGCGCATCTGGAGGATGGCGGGGAAGAAGCGGCACATGTAGTTCACTGCAAAAACCGGGCCCTTCTTGCCACCCTTGCGCACGGCATCCACCACCTGCTGCGTGTCCTTGGAGGTCATGCCCAGCGGCTTCTCGCAGATGACGTGCTTGCCCATCTCCAGCGCATGCAGGCATTGTTCGACGTGTACCTTGTTCGGTGAGGTGATGTGCACCACGTCGATGTTCGGGCTCGTGTACATCGCCTCGTAATCGTAGTCGCCGTAGATTTCCGGGATGCCCCACAGATTGCCCACCTGGCGCGCGCTTTTGGTGGAGCCGCAGATGCCGTTTACGGTCACGCCGAGGCGTTTAAGTGCCTCAATATGAACAGGTCCGATGAAGCCGGTGCCGATCACGCCGGCGCGAAGTTGGTGAAGGGGTGTCATGCAGGCGCAGTGAAGCGTGAGGACAGAGAATGGTCAATGCAGCAAAGTAATCGCTGCATGATTTGGTGGATCACGCTGTATGATTTGGTGCATCGATCTGCGTTCTTAAGGATACTCAACGCCCCTCCATGCCTTCCGATTCCACTGATTTCTCAGCTACTACACCCGACGGTGGGGATGAGGCGTTGGAGAGGGGAGATGAAAAGCCCGGCGATGTCCTGGGTGCCTTCCGGCTGATCGAAAAGCTTGGCGAAGGCGGCTTCGGCCTTGTGTGGCGTGCCGAACAGACGCACCCCGTGCGACGTGAAGTCGCGTTGAAGCTCCTGAAGCGCGGCATGGACTCGCGGCAGATCCTCGCCCGCTTTGATCAGGAGCGCCGCATGCTCGCCGCCATGGAGCACCCCTGCATCGCCACCATGCTGGCTGCGGGCATGTCTCCGGATGGGCGGCCCTTTTTGGTCATGGAGCTGCTGCGCGGCAGGCCCATCACCGCG
>JAPLUN010000350.1 GCA_026397715.1 Verrucomicrobiota bacterium | reverse complement strand
GCCGACGGCGGGGGTGTTGACGAGCACCTCGAGCGCCATGACGCGGCCGGAGCCGTCGATCTTTGGAACGAGCTGCTGGGAGAGAATGCCGCGCAGGGATTCAGACACCATGATGCGGATCTGATCACGCTGATCGATGGGGAACACATCGAGCACACGGTCGAGTGTGCGGGCGGCGCTGCCGGTGTGCAGGGTGCCGAGCACAAGATGTCCCGTTTCCGCAGCGGTGATGGCCAGGGAGATGGTTTCAAGGTCGCGCATTTCACCGACCATGATCACGTCCGGGTCTTCACGCAGAGCACCACGCAGGGCGGCGGCGAAAGACGCGGTGTGGGTGTGAACTTCGCGCTGGTTCACGTGGCAGCCTTTGGGCTCGATGATGTACTCGATCGGGTCTTCCAGGGTGATGATGTGATCCTGGCGCTCTTCGTTGATGGAATCGACCAGCGCAGCCAGGGTGGTGGACTTACCGCAGCCGACAGGGCCGGTGACGAGGATCAGGCCGTTGTGGAAACGGGTGAGTGTTTTGGCCGTGGCGGGCAGGCCGAGATCTTCGACGGACTTGATGCTGGTCTTGATGACACGGAAAACCATGTCGATGCCCAGGCGCTGCTGGACGACGGAAGAACGGAAACGACCGAACGCTGGCGAGTAGGCGAAATCGACATCACCACGAGCTTCAAGCTGTTTGACCTGGGCCTCTCCCAGGAAACCGTAGGCGAGGCGGCGGGCATCTTCCGGGGTGAGAATCGCCGCATTGTCCCAGATGGGCTGCAGATTGCCGTAGCGGCGCCAGACGGGTTGTGCGCCGGTGGCGAGATGCAAGTCAGACGCATCATACTCCATGCAAAAACGCAGGTAGTCGTCCACGGAGCCTAAAACAGGAAGAAGATCTTGTGGGGGTTGGTTGGGATCGGACATGAAAGGGTGATGACGCTAGACTGCTTCGGAATCCGGGACGTTCGGAGATATTTTCTGGCGCAGGTAAGATTCAAACAATTGGCTGCCGTAACTCATCAAGGATTTACGTGCAAGACCGAGCAAAGGACTGAGGAGCAGAGCAAACAAACCACTTCTCTGAGCGCCACTAAGGGAACCTTCAGGATGACGGGCAGAACCCCGAGAGGGCCAGATGGCTTTCAGCACCGCCAGACCTGCGACGGCGGCGCCTCCGATCCACAGCGCCCGATGCTTTTCCACGCTGCGGGTGATCACGGCCCGCGGGCTCCATTCCTCCACCGCATGGGCGGCATGATGCGCCAGAGACGCGCGGGCGTCTTCCAGATCACGCAAAGCCTGCTGCTTCGGAGTTAGTTGTTCTTGTTGGTGGCGAGCCATTCGCGATCCCGGCGGAATTGATTGAAAGTTTCCTCAAAGAGCTGCATGCCGCGCAGCCTGGACTTCAGTCCGGCGAGCAGCAGCAGCCCGAAAAAGAGATGAATGCCAGCACCGGCAAGAGCCACCCGCGTCCAGTGCCAGCCATTGGAGTCTGCGATGATCCACACGAGTGCGGGGGCGGCCAGCATCCAGCCGATGACGAAGGCGGCAAAGGCCAGCATGAACATGCCGGAGAGATTGGTGAGGCGGTTGCCCGCCTCCTGGCCTTCGATGTGCAGCAGGCGGCCACGTGCCTCAATGTACAAGGCGACGGCGCGCAGCAGTCCTGTTGCGCTGGCGCGTTCCTCGGGGGCGGGCGGCGTGCCTGGGTTCATGAAAAGGGGGCGCGATGTAAGAATCAGCGACGCAGAATGGCCCCGACGACGAATCCAATGCCAAAGGCGGTGAGCAGAGCCTGCAGCGGCTTTTCACGGGCGAATTTTTCCGCCTCGGCGCGCAGGTCATCATAGCGCACACGCGCTTCACTGAAGGTGTTGTCGGCGAACTCGCCGGCCTTTTCCTTGATGTCAGTCGCTTTCTGCTCGGCGGTGTCGCGGAACTGCTGGGCACGTGTTTCCGCGGCAGCGCGGAATTCGGAGGCCTTCTGCGCAGCTGCAGCACGCAGCTCCTCGGCGGCTTTCAAGGCGCTGGCTTTCGCGGCTTGAAAGGGGTCGTGAGGAGGACTGCTGCCAAAGACGGAATCTACGGTGGGGTTGTCAGTCATGGTGCGAAAAGTGTGGGGGGTGACATGCAGGGCTAAGGGCCTGCTTTACGTCCCTGAATAAAGACGGTCTCTCACGCTTGGCGAGAGGAAAAAACATTTGGTCGATTTCTTCGATCAGGCGCTGCGAACCGCGCCCCGAGGGCTGCTTTTCCGCATGGCAGTCACTGGAGTTCTGCGGCGTGCGAGCAGCAAAGCGCGCTGCAGCGCGGAGTTCTGCTGTTTTGCGCTGGCGATTTCCGCCTTGGCGGCAGCAAGTTCGGACTCAAGCGACTGGATGCGCAGCGTGTCCATGGCGGGCAGCGGAGGCAGGGAAGCCGGAGCCGGGGGCGGCTTGGGCAGAGCGGCGGTGAAGGGGGGCGGAAGTGCTGGGGCTGCGGCCTTTGGCTGGGCGGCCAGCGCGGCCTCAAGCTCGGAGATCTTGGCCATTGCGACCGCCAGCGTCTGCTGGTGCACCGCATCCATTTCCTTCAGGGCATTGGCACCACCCTGATCCACTTGCTGCAGCCGGTGTGAAAGTTCACTGCGCAGGGCATCAAACTGACGCTGGGTTTTGGCTCTCCATGACATGGCGTCATGGTGGACGGAGGTGACCTCCAGCTGCTGCAGCACGGACTGCTTTTCCATCCTGGCGATTTCCACTTCCATGCGGTGGTTGTCACGGAGGAGCCGAAAGGTGCGCACCAAGGAAAGTAAAAACAAACCTGTAGCGATGCTGAGACCGATGAGCAAAACCAGGACGTCCTGAGGCAGTTCACTATTCATTCCTGTGTATGCGGCAAATGTTGTTCTAAATCAATCTTGTGGGAGGTCTTTCGCTTTAGCGGAATTTCAATTCTACAGGGCTTTATGAGATGTTCAGCGCCGGAACGGGCAGCACGGGTTTCTCTTCTGGGGCTACAATCTTGGCCAGCACGGCGGTTGGTGGCGGTGGTGGGGCAAAGACTTCAGCCGGCTTGACGGCAGTCTCACAGCGCTGCTGCAACTCCTGATAACGTTGTTCGGATTCTTCGAGACGTTTGGAAAACTCGGCACGGAAAGAATCAAACATGCGCTGCAGTTCTCCGCGCCAGGCATTGGAGTCCGAACGGACCGAGAGGAGCGCTTGATGCTGGTTGACCACCTGCTGCTCCATTTTGGAAGTGCTTTCGCGCAGGCGGGAATTGGTGCGCAGGAGAAACACAATCCTCACCATCGAGATGAGAAGCAGACCTCCCACGATTGCCAAACTCAGTTTCAGCGTGGGGACATCGAGATGAATTTGGGAAAGGTCCATAGGAGATAATGTGAGCATGTTTCGTTCCAAAATCAATGTGCCTTGCTCATTTATTTGGACCGTTTGCCCTTCGCATTTTTGACAATGTCCGGCTTTTTCCAGGTGCCGATGGGCAGCACTTGCGCCCTTGCCGCCCATGTTTCCCATCCAGCGGCCATGGTTTGCACACGCTCGGGTTCAGCCGCCGCCAGGTCATGCATTTCAGCACGGTCCTGATCGATGTTGTAGAGTTCCCATGGTTTGTTTTCCTTGGCCACGAGCTTCCATGGACCGGCGCGATGAGCGCGGTTGCCTTCATGTTCCCAGAAGATGGAACGCGTTGCTGGACTCTGGCCTTTGAAGACGGGAATCAAACTGATGCCTTCTTTGGGGCGGATGGCCTGGCCGTTGAATTCGGCGGGATAGGTTGCTCCGGCCACGTCTGCGCAGGTGGCCATGAGATCGATGAGATGGCCGGGCTGCGTCTCTATTTTGCCATGCTGCGCCTCTGGAATCCCGGCGGGCCAGTGGGCGATGAGCGGTGTGGAGATGCCGCCTTCATGCACGAAGTGTTTATATTCGCGGTGCGGTGTGTTGGAGACGTTGGCCCAGGCTTCGCCATAGGCGATGTAGTCGTTCGGTCCGCCCGGCATGATGCCCTGGCCCTGCTTCACGGGCTGGCCGTCGCGGGTTTGTTTGGGAATGACATCGAGGCGAATCGCATCCTGCGCGATGACGGGGAAGGTCTTCTCATTGAATGCCGGCGGCTTCGCCTGGCGGCCGATGGGTTCCTGGCAGCCGCCGTTGTCCTGCAGGAAAAGAATGAGCGTGTTTTGCAGCAGGCCCTTTTTTTCCAGCGTGCCCACCACGCGGCCGATGCCCTGATCCATGCGGTCGATCATCGCCGCATAGGTTTCCATGCAGCGGGTCTCCCACTCTTTGTTGTTCACCTGTGTCCAGTCGCCGAACGTAGGGGAGAGCTCCGCGTTCTTTGAAATGAGTCCCATCTGCTGCATGCGCAGCAGGCGTGCCTGCCGCATGGATTCGTAGCCTGCGTCAAACTTGCCTTTGTATTTGGCCACGTCTTCCGGCAGCGCGTGCATGGGCCAGTGCGCGGCGGTGTAGGCCATGTACATGAAGAAGGGTTTGTCCTTCTGCGCGGTGGCATGCTCGTCGATGTAGCGCACCGCGTGGTCGCTGATCGCATCGGTGTAGTAGTACTGCTTCGGCTGGTACTCAGCATCGGCGAAGGGCGAGATCATCGTGTCATCGCGCGTCAGCGTGCCGGGATCATAAAAGCTGCCTGCGCCGGTGATGGTGCCGTAGAAGCGATCAAACCCGCGATGCAGCGGCCAGTTGTGCTTGGGGCCTTCTGGCACCGCGTGCTTGGTGACGTGCCATTTGCCCACGGCATAGGTGCGATAGCCTGCCGGTTTCAACACTTCAGCGATGGTCACGCAGCGGTTGTTCAAATCGCCGCGATAGCCGTCGTGTCCGCGATCTTCCATCATGTGCC
>JAPLUN010000371.1 GCA_026397715.1 Verrucomicrobiota bacterium | reverse complement strand
GCGGCGAATTCGCGCTGGAAGGCGGACGCAGCCAGTATGGCAAGTGGCGCGATGATTTTGGCAACTGGTTCGGCAACAACAACAGCACCATCGGCTGGCACTACTGGCTGCCGTTTCGTTATCTCGAACGTCATCCGGAAGCGGTGGTGAAATCCATTCGCAGCGACATGAATGATGAAAAGCGCCTCTACCCCGCGAGCCCTCCTGTGCGGCGCTTCAATCAGGGAAGCGCGGTCAACACACTGACCTCCGGCTGCTCGCCGATGCCCTTTCGGGACAGCACCTTCGGCACCGATGGCACGCAGGTGATGTTCATCTGTGAACCGGCCAACAATCTGGTGCATCGTGAAGTGCTGAACTACGACGGCGGCACCATCACCTGCAGACGCCATCCAGACGATGTGAAAAGCGAGTTCATCGCCAGTGAGGATAACTGGTTCCGCCCCAGCATGGCACGCACAGGGCCGGATGGCGCGCTGTATGTGGTGGACATGTACCGGCTCGTTCTAGAGCACCCGGAATGGATACCCGCTGAGATCGCACGCGGTCTGGATCTGCGCGGCGGGGAGGATCGCGGAAGAATTTACCGCATCAGCAAGAGCGGTGCGGCAGCCGGATCACCTAAAGGCATGATTACAATACACGATCCCATTGCTGCGATGGGTTCTGCCAATGGGTGGATGCGTGACACGGCACAGCGCTTGTTGATTGAGCGAAATGAGACCTCTGCGGTGGCTGCGCTAAAGCCATTGCTCGGCGCCGCCCCAGCGGTGCGAATCCAGGCGGCGTTCACGCTGATGCAACTTGGCGGCATGAGCGCGGATGAAGTGTTTGCCTTGATCCATCCACTGACGCCGCAAGTTCGTGCCGGAGCCTTGACAGCCACGGGCACGCATTCGGATGCAGTGTTCAGTGAGTTTGAGAAGGTGTTACTGAAGCAGGTGCCACAAAAAGCCCCCATCAAGGTCGTGATGTCGGTGATTACCAACCAGAATCCGAACCGACAGAAGGTCGTTGCCAAATACGTGACGGAGGCAGCCATTCTCAATGGCGATGCAAAGCGCGGCGCGGCAGTGTTTCAGAAGGTCTGCATGGTGTGCCACAAGGTGCGTGAACTCGGTGTGGAAGTGGGACCTGATCTGACCACCGTGGCCACCAAGCCGCGTGAGCAACTGATCGAAGCCATCTTCGATCCGAACCGCGCCGTGGAGCAGCGCAATGCCGCCACACAGGTGACGAAAAAGGATCAGTCGCTTCTCGTGGGCCAGTTGGCCTCTGAAACACCGGGCAACATCACGATTCGTCTACCAGGCGGTGCTGATATCGTGGTGCTGCGCAGCGACATCCGCGAACTCAAAACGCTGACGACTTCGATCATGCCCGAAGGACTGGAGAGCGTACTCAGCACACAGGATGTGGCTGATGTGCTCACCTATATTGGCAGCAAGCCCTGAGAATGAGGCCCCCAGATTCAGGAGATCCCTGCTCCTTCTTGAAATGTGCGTGACATTGCAGCGGGTGATTGGTTAGGCTTGCGTCATGAAGCGTGCGCTGTGGCTGTCCATCCATCTCATTCTCACCAGTTGTGCGGCGGCCGGCACCGTCTCTCCATACACGCCACAGCATGGGGACATCGTTTTCCAATCACTGCCGCACATGCCCGTCATTGATGCGATCGAAGGCAGCACGCATTCGCCGTATTCCCACTGCGGCATAGTAGTGAAGCAGGACAACGTCTGGCATGTGCTGGAGGCCATCGGCCCGGTGCGACTGACCAGGCTGGAGCGATGGGTCAGCCAAGGGCGGCAGGAAGAGTTTGCCGTGTGCCGGTTAAAGCCCGCTTTTCAGCCGAAGATTGATGCCATGATCGCAGCAGCGGAGAAGTTCATCGGGCTGCCGTATGACATCCAGTATGAGCTGGACGATGAAAAGATCTACTGCTCGGAGCTTATCTACAAAGGCTTCCTGAAGGCCAGTGGAGAGCGCATGGGAAAGACGGTGAAGCTAGGCGATCTCGACTGGCGTCCGCATGAAAAGGTCATCCGTGCCATCGCGGGAGATCCGCTGCCGTTAGATCGGGAGATGATCACTCCGCGTGATCTGGCCAAGGCGGAGCAGCTGGAGGCGGTTCTACCGCTGGAAAAGCACCTCATCACCACGCGCTGAGCGGACTTTACTTCACATCACGCCACAGCCAGCGCAGAGCCTCGGGCAGGCTGGGGGCCATGCCTTTGCTGCCATGGAAGCATTGCGTCCAGTCGATGCGAAAGTCGTAGTTCATGTACTTCAGCGCGGCAGCCATCTGCTTGTTGGCGATGGGCCAGTTGCCAAATTTGTTGTCGAGATCGTTTTCGCCATCGAGCAGGTAGATGCGGATGGGTTTGCGCTCCGAGGCACGGATCAGCGAGGGATAAACATCCCCGCCTTTCAGATCGACGAAGGAGCCGACCCAGGAGAGGACTTTGCGAAATTTGTCAGGCCGCTCCCACGCGACAGTGAAGGAGCAAATGCCGCCGGAGGAACCGCCTGCGATGGCCCAGGCTTCAGGCTGCGGTCGAAATTTGGTTTGATAGCGCTTTTCAACCTCGGGCAGGATTTCGTCGATCAAGAAGCTCGAATAAGCAGGCCCAAGCGAGTCGTACTCAAAGCCACGATTGGCTGCCTTCTCACCGGGCTTTTGCTTCGTCATGCGACCCGGATCAATGAAGACGCCCACCGTGCGCGGCATCTCTTTTTTATGGATGAGATTGTCAAAGACCACCGAGGCACGCATGGAGCCGTTGGGATCGACATGGCGCGAGCCATCCTGCCAGACCATGAGACAGGTTTCCTCGCCAGGATTAAAGCCAGCGGGCAGGTAGACGGTCACAGCGCGCACGGTATCGGGAAAGACCTCGCTGGTGTTCCACTCAAACTTCTCCAGCCTGCCCTGCGGCACATCTTTCTGCGGCAGGCTGTCGGCAGTGTACTCGAAATGTTCGACGTGCACCGTACCTGCGAGGTGCGGCATTCCCTCAGACTCCACGCGGTAGCCGGTTTCGGTGAAGTTGGGCATGTCAGTCACGAGCACCTGCAGGCCGTCCTCGCCCAGCGCTGTCATCTCGCCGATCAAGGTGCCATCCTGCTGCACGACTCGTGCGGGTTTGGGATCGATGATAGCCCAGGCGACCGTGGTCGCTTCAATCTTCGCCGCAGCTCTGCCTTGTGTCAGGTTTTGCCGGCCAAAGAGGCGCACGACCTTATCATGCAGCATCTGTTGCGCCTCGGAAGTCGATGTTTTTCCCAATACTGCAGCGATCTGCCGCGGTGTGATGGAGGGCAGCGCACCCGGTTTATTTTGAGCAGAACTTAAAGTAGCTGCGAAGAGGAACAACGAAAGGATGACGAGACGCATGTGTGGGGTTTCTAACGCCACATCGTGCGGTGGAATATCGCTGATTTCCCTAGATGCTGTTTTAGCAATCGAGAAGAGGCGGAAAATGAGGATATCGAGAGCCCCTGCTCTTGTTTACAGAGATGCCGTGAACGGGGTCTTGCCATGTGGCAGAGCAGCCGTGCGCAGACGCGCCTCAATGCCTTCCATCATGGCGCGCACATGGCGCCATTTCGTGCGGTCACGCATGAGGTCCATGCTCTTTTCATACGATCCCCACTGAATGACTTCGATGTCCACATGGCGCACACCCCAGTTGTCCATCATGGAGCGGTTCGGTTTGTACAAATCGATGGTGCCGGTGCCGACAAGGGCGCTGCCATAATCATCCACCACATAGGTGACGCCCGGCTGACCAGCGATGCGGAACAGCGTGCCGACCGGAAAACGCGACCAGTCTGCTGCAGCACTGCGCACGTTGCCAAATCTCAAATTGGTGCCGATCGCATTCTTCACCCCATAAATGATGTGATCGCTTTCATCATGCGTGTAGGCCGTCGTGCGCACTCGCATCTGAGAATTGCGATACAGATTTGAAGCTGCGAGCAGCGGCGGCTTCGGGTCATCAAGCACAAAGGTATAGCGCTTGATTGTGCTGGGTCGGAAGGGAACATTGTTCGCCAAGGCCTTGCGCACCTCGTATTTGACGCCGGTTTGCAGTGGGGCGGACGATTTGTGCCGCATTTCTTTCCAGGTGGAGAGCAGCGATTGCTTTGGCAGAGCGCAGCTAGAAAGCGTGGCTATCAAGACACCACAGAGGCCAGAGGTCATCAAACGTGAGTTGTACATGGCTGGATAGTTTTGGAATTACGAAAAAGGTACCGTAATTTTCATATGTCTTCAATATAATAAGAATAGATTCCATACTATTAAAGTTTAACAAAACTTGATTTCCATATTCTCTAGATAGGCGCGCTTCTCGCCTACAAGCCAGCCGAGCAGAGTGTTTTACCCTCCGCGCCTCCCCTACCCCCCATTATTCCGCCTGCTCTTCCCACAGCTTTCGCCAGTGGTCGAGGCGCTCTTTGATACGGGCTTCGAGGCCGTTGGCGGTGGGGTCGTAGTACTGCTTCCCGCCTTCCAGGCAGCGTTGAGGTACGAAACCGCCCTCGTAGTTGTGCGGGTAGAGGTATCCTTCGCCGTGACCAAATTCCTTGGCGGCTTTCTTGTGATGGGCGTCCCGCAGGTGCTTGGGCACAGGCAGGGTACGACCGTTCTTCACATCTTCCAAAGCAGCATCGATGGCGGTGTAGGAGCGATTGCTCTTCGGCGCGGTGGCATTGTAAATGGTGGCATGCGCCAGAATGATCCGCGCCTCCGGCATGCCGATGAGTTCGACAGCCTGTTGTGCAGCCACCGCAACGCGCAGAGCGTTACTATCAGCCATGCCAATGTCCTCACTGGCGGCAATGACAATGCGCCGGGCGATGAAACGAATGTCCTCCCCGGCATAGAGCATCTTGGCCAGCCAGTAGAGCGCCGCGTCGGGATCTGACGCACGCATGCTTTTGATGAAGGCGCTGATGGTGTCGTAATGCGCATCGCCGTCCCCGTCATAAACCACGGTCTTTTGCTGCACGGATTCCTCCGCAGCCGCCAGCGTGATCACGATTTCACCCGCGGCATCCGGTTGCGTGGAGAGCACGGCGAGTTCCAGCGCATTGAGGCAGCGGCGCGCATCCCCATCCGCCACGGTGGCGAGGTGCAGGCGCGCGTCCGGCTCGATGCGAGCGTGCATGCCACCCAGACCCCGCTCCACATCACTCAACGCGCGGTCCATCAGCGCTTCGAGGTCGGGAATGCCCAGCGGCTCCAGCGTGAAAACCTGGGAGCGGCTGACCAGCGGGCTGTTCACATAAAAGAAAGGATTGTGCGTGGTGGCACCGATGAAGCGCAGCGTGCCCCGCTCCAGATGCGGCAGCAGCACATCCTGCTGCGCTTTGTTGAAGCGGTGGATCTCATCCACAAAGAGGATGGTCGTCTTGTTGTAGAGACGGATGTGATGCCCCGCGTTCTCCGCCTCCTTGCGGATGTCAGCCACACTGCTCTCCACGCCGCTGAGCGTGACGAAGCGAGATTTCGTCTCTTGAGAAATGATGTGAGCCAGCGTCGTCTTGCCCACCCCAGGCGGCCCGTAGAGGATGATCGAAGAAAAGCGGTCTGCCTGCACGGCACGCCGCAGCAGCTTGCCCTCTGCCAAGATGTGCTGCTGGCCGGCATACTCCTCCAGCGTACGCGGGCGCATGCGGGAAGCCAGCGGCGCGCCTGCATGGTGCACCGCTGCACCCGCACGTGGCGGTTCAGGGGGCGGAGATGCAAAAAAGTCGTCGCTCATGCGGTGGGAGGGAGCAATGAATGACGCTGAAACGCTCAGGCAGCAAATCGCAGTTTGCACTGGCGGTCGTTTGATGTTCGATAACGCCCCCTGATGAAGCTCTCCAAAAAAGCCGAATACGCCCTCCGCGCCCTCGTGGCGATGGGGCGTGAACGCGAGGGCACAAACTTCTCCATCCAGGATCTGGCCAGCAAGGAGCACATCCCCCTGAAGTTTCTGGAGCAGATCCTACTGGCCCTGAAAAACGGCGGCCTCCTGCGCAGCAAGCGCGGCGTAGGCGGCGGTTACCAGCTCGTGACCCACCCTGCCCGAATCACGATTGGAGAGGTGGTGACGCTGTTTGACGGCCCGTTTGACCCCATCCCGGGAGCGGACCAAGATGCGCTAGGGCAAGTCTTCAGCGGCCTGCGTGACCAGGTGGCGCAGTGGTTTGTGGAGCACACCGTGGCGCAAATCATCGCCAAGGAGCGCTCACGTGAGACGGTGTCGTTTGATATTTGATCACTTGCCGAAGAGCCACATGGCCAGGATCAGCGTCCATGCGATGTTGAACACTTGGCCGCCCAGGAAGGCCAGCGCGGGCTTGCCGCCGCCGAGATTGAAAAGCTCGCCCAATCGTGTTTCCAGGCCGATGCAGACGAACGCTGCGGCAAACCACACTTCACGCAGGCCTTTGAGGGGCTTGCTGGCGGCTTCTGCCACGCCGGCAGGCACAAAGTATGAAAACACCACGGAGGCGATCACGAAGCCAATCACGAACTTGGGAAAGCGTTCCCAGATGATCCTGATGGAGGGCTTTTCTTTTTTGGACGCGCCATCCTTACCGCCGCGCATCGTCCACCAGATAGACAAAATAAATGCCGCCACGCCGATAAGAACGTTTTGAGAAAGTTTGACGATGACCCCCACCTTGGTGGCGTCTTTGCCCACCTGTTCGGTCGCAGCCGCCACGGAACCACTGGTATCCAGCGTCCCACCGATCCAGGCACCGCCCACGGCCTCAGACAGGCCCATGGATTTGACCGCCCATGGCATCATGATCATCATCGGCACGGCGCAAAGCAGGACAATGGACGTAACATAGGAAAGCTTTTTGCGGTCCCCCTGAATCGCGCCGCCGGCGGCAAAGGCAGCGGACACCCCGCAGATGGAAACGGCGGTGGAGAGCATGACGCCAAACTCATCATCCACCTTGAGCTTCCGGGAGATGAAGTAGCACACATACCAGACAACGGGGATAACTAGGGCGGCCTGTACCAGTCCGGGCACTCCAGCCTTCATCATCTCCGGCAGCAGGATGGTGGCACCTAGGAGCACAATGCCCACCTTGATGAAGAACTCCGTGCGCACGGCCTCGCGCAGCCACTCGGGCACGGGCAGCGTGTGGCTCCAGAGCATGCCCAAACCAAGCGCAAATACCACGTATTCGAGCCCCCAGGCCTTGATGCCCGCATGCGCAGCGATCCACTGAGCCAGCCAGCCGAGCACAAACACCACCACGGCACCGCACAGGAATGCCCCGACTCGTTTGCCGAGCGAAGCTGCCAGCGCGATCACTGAGACGCCGAGAAACAAGGCCAGCAAGACACCGCTGACGGCGAAATTGTCCGCAGAGAAGGCCTTTGCCGCATCTGCCGCACCGCTCCAGCCCAGAGCGGGCATTTTGGGACTCCACCCTTTCGCCACCGCGATCAAGATCGGGAGTGCGGCCAGAACTGCGAGCCAGTCTTCATTTTGCCACCAGCGTGCGGTGGAAGGTCCGGGAGTGGGATAAGCAGAGTCGGAGGCAGCGGAGTTGGCGGGCATGGTTGAAAAGGAAAAAAATCGCGGTGGGAAAACCACCGCGATTTAAACGCCCGCAGGGAGAGAGATTTTACTGCCAGTTGCCAAAGGCATAGGGATTGTTGCCGGGCTGCTGGCCATAGCCATTGCCGGGGTAATAACTAGACTGCTGGCCGTAGCCGTAGTTTGGCTGCTGGCCATAGCCATTCTGTGGCGGACAGCTCTGCTGGCCGTAGCTTTGGCCATAAGGCTGGTTGTAATTCGGCTGGCCGTAGCCCTGCTGGGGATATTGACGCTGGCCATTGCTCAGCATGCTGCCAGCAAGGGCACCGAGGACGCCGCCGATGGCGGCTCCTTCCAGGCCCCGATGGCGCTGATTGCCAATGATCCCACCAGCGCCAGCACCGATGAGAGCGCCTGCGACGGTGCCACCTGCCGAGGAGCGACCATAGCCGCCGCCGCCATAGCCTTGATTGTATCCACCGTAGCCGCCCCCGCCGTATCCATAAGGATCCGCGCAGGAGGTCAGGGCGAATGTCAGCAGCAGGGTTCCAAAAGTCAGCGTGCGAACGAGGGAAGTCTTCATGAGGTGGTGATGTGAATCTTGTCCTGCACTCTGACGCACTCTTTAGCGGACTATTCGATTATATTTTTGGCCACGTCTCGGAATGCATCCCGGCAGTTGCAAAAGCCCCATGCTGCGGCTCGTTGCCAGCCCACCATGAAGTTCCTCCCTGCCCTTCTGCTTGCCACGCTCGCCGCCATTTCCCCGCTCGGGGCGGCGGATTCGTATGACATCGTCGTCTATGGCGGCTCCTCCGGAGGAATCACGGCGGCCATCCAGGCGGCACGAATGGGCAAAACCGCCGTCCTCATCGAACCCACGAAGTTTCTCGGCGGCCTGACTACCGGCGGACTCGGCGCCACGGACATCGGCAACAAGAAGGCCATCGGCGGCATGTCGCGTGAGTTTTACGCGAACGTCTTCAAGTATTACAACGACCCAGCCAAGTGGCAGCACCAGACGCGTGAAGAGTACTTCGCCAAAAAGCAGCACGGCAACACCGGCAGCGAAGACACCATGTGGACATTCGAACCCCATGTGGCCACAGAGATCTACGACGCCATGCTGGCCACCGTGAAGGACAAGGTGACCGTGGTTTTCAGCGAGCGCCTGGATCTGAAAAAGGGTGTGGTCAAAGAGGGCGCACGCATATCGAAGATCATCATGGAGAGTGGACGCGAGTTCACCGGCAAGATGTTCATCGACGCCACCTATGAGGGTGATCTGATGGCCAAGGCCGGCGTGAGCTACGCCGTGGGCCGCGAGCCGAATGCGCAGTTTGGCGAGACGATCAACGGCGTGCAGAAGGTGAAAACGATCCACCATCAGTTCACCAAGAACGTCGATCCCTATGTGAAGCCCGGCGATCCCAAGAGCGGCGTGCTGCCCGGCATTGATCCCGGCGACATCGGCGAAGATGAAAGCGGTGACCACAAGCTGCAGGCCTATAACTTCCGCATGTGCACCACCGACGTGGCAGAAAACCGTCTCGATTGGCGGAAGCCGGCCAACTACGACGAGAAATGGTTCGAACTGGCCCTGCGCAATGTCGAAGCCGGTGACGAGCGCATTTCCTGGGCACCCACTGGCATGCCAAACCGCAAGACCGACACGAACAACAACTTCGCCATCAGCACCGACTTCATCGGCCAAAACTTCGACTACCCCGACGCCGACTACGAAACCCGCGCGAAGATTTGGCAGGCGCATGAAGACTGGCAGAAGGGCCTCATGTGGACCTATGCGCACCACCCCCGCGTGCCGGAGAAGATGCGCGCAGCCTTCCAGAAGTTCGGTCTGGCCAAGGATGAATTCAAAGACAACGGCAACTGGCCCCGCCAGCTCTACGTGCGCGAGGCACGCCGCATGATCGGCGGCTACGTCATGAGCGAGAAGAACTGCAAGCGCCGCGAGATCGTGGAGGACAGCGTGGGCATGGGTGCCTACAACATGGACTCGCACAACGTTCAGCGTTACATCACCAAAGAAGGTTTTGTGCGCAATGAAGGCGACATCCAGATCGGCACCCGCCCCTACCCCATCAGCTACCGCAGCATCACTCCCAAGGCGGAGGAGTGCACCAATCTCCTGGTGCCCGTCTGCCTGAGTGCCACGCACATCGCCTATGGCAGCATCCGCATGGAACCCGTCTTCATGGTCATTGGCCAGAGCGCGGCCACCGCAGCCGTCATCGCCATCGACTCCGACAAAGACCTGCAGCAGATCGACATGGCCAAGCTCAAGGAGAAGCTGCTCGCCGATGGCCAGATGCTCGACTTCGAATCACCGCCGATGCCGGAACATGTGTCGATCAGCAAAGAAAAGCTCGGCGGCATCGTCGTGGATGACAGCGAAGCCGAGCTCACCGGCTTCACGTCCGAAGGCCACACCACACCGGGCTTTGTCGGAGAAGGCTATCGCCACGATGGAGACACCGCCAAAGGCGAGCAGAAAGCCCGCTTCACCCCCAACCTGCCTGCCGCAGGCCAGTATCGCGTCGCCGTCACCTACACCGCGCTTGCCAATCGCGCGGACAACGTTCCCGTCATCATCCACCACGCCGATGGAGAAGCTACAGTAGTCGTGAACCAAAAGAAAAAAGCCCCTGAAAAAGACGTGCTTCTCCCCCTGGGCACCTACCTCTTTGAAAAAGGCAAAACCGGCTGGCTCGAAATCCGCAACGAAGGCACGAAGGGCCATGTGATCATTGATGCGGCGCAATGGCTGCCTGCGAAGTGAGACTGATTTTGAATGAGGAAGGCAGGAATTCAGGAACCGAATAGAGTTCCCGATTCCCCCCATCTCATTTCGGCCTTTTCATCTCAAACATGTCCCGCGTCCGGCAGTACCAATTGGGACTCTGCATGCGTCCGATGGGATGGTAGTTCCCCGGCTTCACCAGCCACGTCTCAGGATCAAGAATACCATCGCGCACATGCACGCGCAGCACCTCCCCGATGATCAACCGGTTGTCACCGATCTCGATGATGCTGTGGCTGCGGCATTCAAAGCTGGCGGGGGCTTCCGCAATTCGCGGCGGTTTGACCACGCTGCTCGGAACTGCGGTGAGCCCCGCATACAGCAATTCATTCTCACCCGGCGGCAGCGTGGCCGCGCAGAGATTCATTTTCTCAGCGAGCGCTTCATCGACGAGGTTCACCACGAACTCATGCGTCAGGCGAATGTTGCGCGCCGTGTCCTTCGGCACGCCGGCTGAGCGATCTCCAGGACAAAGACCGACGATCGGCGGGGAATCTCCAAGCACATTGAAAAAACTGAACGGCGCCGCATTCACGCGGCCTTCAGGATCAACGGTGGTCGTCAGGGCAATCGGACGCGGAGTGACGAGTCCGGCGAGAATCATGTAGGCGTCTTCGCGCAGGGGGCCAGTGAGATCGAGTTCCATGGAGTTCAAGAAGTGGCCTCAGCGGATGACTCGGCACGATACGCCTGCGCCAGCAATGTCACCGGCTGCGTCACTTCGTGGCACGGATGACTGCCACAAGCGCGCAGCCCATTGGCGATCTGCAAATGACATCCAGGATTACTCGTAGCCACGACGGGCGCCCCGGCCTGTCGCAGGTTCGCGACTTTGCGGTCCAGCAGCTTCTGGCTCTGCTCGGGCTGGGTGATGTTGTAAATGCCCGCGCTGCCGCAGCACCAGTTCGACTCCGGCAGCTCCTTGAACACAAGCCCCGGAATGCTGTTCAGAATCTGCCGTGGCTGTGACACGACCTTCTGCCCATGGCAAAGATGGCAACTTTCATGGTACGTCACCTCGCCCACCCCCGCACCTGCGGTGGGTTTGCGGAAGCGGATCTGCACCAGCCATTCGTGGATGTCCTTCACCTTCTTGTCCCACTGCTTTCCTTTTTCCGCATAGAAAGGATCATCATGCAGCATGTGCCCATAGGTCTTCAAATGCGAGCCACAGCCGCCAGCATTGGTGATGATGGCATCGACATTCTCGAGATCGAAGCTGTCGATCTGCCTGCGAGCAAGCTCACGCGCGAGTTCGAGTTCACCATTGTGCGCGTGCAATGATCCGCAGCAGCTTTGCGAACGCGGCGTGATGACTTCACAGCCGTTCGCCAGAAGGACATCCGCAGTGTCACGATTAATGTTCGAAAACGCGAGATCCTGGATGCAACCCGTGAGCAAACCCACACGGTAGCCTTTGCTTTGCTGCGGCACTTCCTCCGGCCAGATCAGGTCATCGGAAAATTTTTCCGCGATCATCGGCGTCTGCGGCTCCAGCTTTTTCAGCGAGGACGGCATGAGCCCGAAGAAGTGCACCTTGCGCATCAACTTTTCCAAACCGGTGCTTTGGTAGATGCGCAGCACTCGACCAATCAAACGCAGCAACCAGGGCCGCATGAAGATGACGTTTAGCGAGAGCCAGCGCCAGAAGTCGCGCTGCATGCCGTCATTCACCTGCGCCTGCTCGACTTCAGCGCGCGCGGTTTCAAACAGCTCGGCGTAGTTCACACCTGCCGGGCATGCAGTCTGGCAGGCGAGGCAGCCGAGGCAGTAGTACATCTCGTCGGAGAGCGCCTTGGAAACTTCGAGCTCGCCGTCCGCCACCGCACGCATGAGCGAGATGCGGCCACGTGGACTGTTTCGTTCCAGCTTCGTCTCGACGTAGGTGGGACAAGTGGGCAGACACATGCCGCAGTGCATGCACTGCTGCAGCACAGAGTAGTCGATGGATTTGAGAAGATTGGCAGATGGCATGATCAGTTCCTCGGATCAAAAATCTTTCCGGGGTTCAACAGGCCCTGGGGATCGAGGGCTTGTTTGATGCTCCGCATGAGTTCAAAGCTGCCTTCGCCAAGCTGGCGTTTGAGGAAAGCTTTTTTGGCGAGGCCGACTCCGTGCTCGCCAGTAACAGTGCCGCCGAGGCGGATGGTTTCATCGACGATTTCTTCGAGCGCGATCTCAATGCGGTGCATCTCCTCGTGATCGCGTTCATTGGTGAGGAAGGTGGGATGCAGGTTGCCATCGCCAAGGTGGCCAAAGGTGCCGATCTGCAGCTTGTGCTTCTTCGCCACGCTGTCGATAAAGGCGACCATCGTGGCGAGTTCGCTGCGCGGCACGGTCACGTCTTCGAGGATCGTGGTCGGGCGCACGCGGGCGAGCGCAGAGAAAGCATTGCGGCGCGCGGCGGCGAGCTTGGCTCCTTCCGCTTCATCCGCCGCAGCACGGACATCGCGCGCACCGTTAGCTTTGGCGAGCGCCATCATCTGCGCGGCTTCTTCTTCCACGACAACCGGATGGCCGTCGGTCTCCATGAGCACGAGCGCTTCCACATCGGTAGGCAGACCAATTTTGGCATAATCCTCCACGCACTGCACCGTGACACGATCAAGGAACTCCAGCGTGCAGGGAATGATCTTCGCGGCAATGATGGCAGAGATCGTCTTGGCGGCGGCATCCATCGAATCATACAGTGCGAGCATCGTCTTGCGCGCCTTGGGGCGCGGCAGCACTTTCAGGATGACCTCAGTGATGATGCCCAGCGTGCCCTCACTGCCGATAAACAGGTCCTTCATCGAGTAACCCGCCACGTCTTTGACGCACTTGTTGCCAAGGAAAGTGAGAGTGCCGTCGGGTAGCACGACCTCGATGCCCATGACATAATCCCGAGTGACTCCATACTTCAGCCCACGCAGACCACCAGAATTTTCGGCCACATTGCCACCGATCGTGGAGATCTTCATCGAGCCAGGGTCAGGCGGATAAAACAGGCCGACCTTCGCGGCAGCATCGTCGATCTCTTTGGTAATGACACCGCTCTGCGCACGCAGCGTGAGATTTTTCTCATCGACTTCGATGAGCTTGTCCATCTTCACCAGACAGATCACCAGACAGCCTGATAGCGGCACACTGCCACCGCTCAATCCGGTGCCGGAGCCTCGAGTGACCACGGGGACATTGTTTCTGCGGGCGAGTTTGACGCATTCGGACACTTCCTCGGCGGTCAGGGGAAAAACGACCGCACCGGGACGCTGCTTGAGGGCTGCGGTGCCATCAAAACTGTATGGCACAATGTCTTCGGCAGAGGTCAGCACCCGTTCGGGTGATAAGATTTCCTTCAGAGTGTCAATAAAGGGGGCTTCAATTTGGTTCACGGCGGGCATTCTGGCGAGTTCGAGGTAGAGCGTCAACGCAGGCTGTGGTTGATTATGTTCACATGAAATTCAATCACCTCATTCGATTCACACCCATTTATCAAAGCCGCGTCTGGGGTGGCCGCCGCATGGAAACCCTCCTGGGTGCCGCACTGCCGGATGCCACCACGCCTTTTGGTGAAGCCTGGACGGTGAGCGACCGCCCTGAGGCCCCGAGCGTGACGGCAGATGGCGTGACTCTGCACGAGCTGTGGACGAACCACCGCGAGGCGGTGTTTGGCAAAGCCCTGCTGAAATCCACCAGCCCCACCTTCCCGCTGCTGATGAAGATTCTCGATGCCTGTGATGATCTCTCGATCCAAGTGCACCCACCCGCGAGCATGGCCGAGGAATTGAAAGGCGAGCCGAAGACTGAGATGTGGTACATCGCCCATGCAGATCCGGGTGCGAAGATCTACGCCGGTCTGGAGCCGGGAGCGACGCGCGCGGATTTCGAAACCGCGCTTCAAAACGGCACGGTGGCCGATGTGGTGCATGTGATCGAGGCACGCACGGGCGACTGCCTCTTCATCCCAAGCGGCCGAGTCCATGCCATCGGCGCAGGATTGCTGATCTATGAAATCCAGCAGAACAGCGACACGACGTATCGCGTCTTCGACTGGAACCGCGTCGGACTGGATGGCAAACCGCGCGCACTGCATGTGCAAGAGTCCATGCTGAGCATCGACTTCGCCGACTTCGAGCCCGGCGTGCAGCAGGTCCAGTCGAACGGCACGCTTGTGAACTGCGAGTATTTCAACGTCAAAGTGCTCAGTGGATCAAAGCAGGCAGGTGCTCCAGGCGAAAGCCTCACCCTCGCCGTCGTCAGCGGCAAGATCACCGTCGACGGCACGACGCTCAAAGCAGGAGACTTCGCTATTGTCCCCGCGACCCTCGCCTCCTCCGCGCGTCTGGTGAAGCCGGCAGATGCAGAGAGCCAGTGGCTGGAGATCCGCGTGCCAGTGTGATTCAGTTTGGGCATTCCCGCCCGCCCTACTGTTTGGCCGCAGGCACTTCGGCTTTCTTGACCTCAGGCGCAGGCTGCTCAGCAGGCTTGGTTGGGGCAGCAGCTGGCGCAGGCTTCTTGATCTCTGGCACAGGCTGCTCGGCGGACTTGGCGGGGGCTGAGGCTGACGCAGGTTTCTTGATCTCTGGCACAGGCTGCTCGGCAGGCTTGGTCGCAGCAGGTGCCCCAGCTTTCTTCGTTTCTGTCGCAGGCTTGTCGGCCTTCTTGATCTCCGTCTTGGGCTTTTCTGCCACCTTGTCGCTCTTTTTGATTTCGGGGTCCTTTGGAGTGCTGGGCACGGCGATGAATTTGGCCTTCTCTGGGTCCATCTTCGGCAGCTTGCCCTGCGGCACAGGCGGCAGCTTTTTCTCCGGAGCGGGCTTGGGAGTGGCAGCAGCAGCCTTGGCCTTGGGCTCAGGTTGAGGAGCCTCCTTGCCACAGGCAACGAGCAGCAGAGCGATCAGACACAAGCGGTGGTTCATGAGGCACGAATGGACACCGAACGGGCGTGCGCATCAAGCCCCTCAACTGCGCTGATCGCGCTGACGATGGGGTCCGACTTCGCGCAGCTTTCACGATCCAGCCGAATGATGCTCGTGCGGCGCTGAAACATGTCCGCTGTGATGCCCGGGAAGGACTTGCCGGAGCCGCCGGTGGGCAGCGTGTGGCTGGGACCTGCGAGAAAATCGCCGACGGCGACCGGGGAATGATTGCCCAGAAAAATGGCACCCGCCGTGCGAATGAGCGGCAGGATGGCGTCTTCACGCGTGGTGATGAGCGTGAGATGTTCAGGGGCAAAGTCGTTCGCCAGACGCGCTCCGTCCTCCAAACTGGGGACGAGCATGAGAAAAACACCTTTTTCCAGCACCGGGGTCAGCTGGGCCTGACGGCTGAGCGTTTGAGACTGCTCCCCGACCTGCGCAACCACCGCATCAAGCAGTGCGGCATCGTCCGTGAGGAAACCCGCCATGCTGTCCTTGCCGTGTTCAGCCTGCGCGAGGATGTCCGCAGCGATGAAAGCAGGATTGCCAGACTTGTCGGCGAGAATCAGCACTTCGCTGGGGCCAGGCAGCAGATCAATGGAGACGACACCAAAGCTCTGGCGCTTGGCTTCGACCACGTAGCTGTTGCCGGGGCCAAAAATTTTGACCACCGGACGAATCGTGGCGGTGCCAAAAGCCAGCGCCGCAATAGCCTGCGACCCGCCGATTTTATAGACCTCCGTGGCCCCAGCGAGCTTCAACGCCGCAAGCAGGCCCGGATTGACCGTACCGTCGCGTCCGCAGGGGGTGCAGACGACGATCTCCGGCACACCGGCGGCAGCGGCAATAGCAACGGTCATGATAGAGGTGGAAACCAGCGGCGCGGTGCCGCCCGGCACGTAGCAGCCAACGCGCTCGAAGGGATGGAAGACTTCGCCGACCGTGGCTCCCTGCTCATTGGTGAATTCCCAGCCCTGGCGCATGCTGCGCTGGGCGAAGGCCGAAACGTTGCGGTGGGCAGATTCGAGGGCGCGCTTAAAGGTGGGGTCAGCGGCCTCCCAGGCAGCATTCAGCTCTGCCTGCGGAACGCGCATTTGCTCAGCGGTGAGTTTGGCTCCGTCAAATTTTTCCGTGAGTTCCAGCACGGCAGCATCACCACGCTCACGCACGGCCTTGATGACACCCGCGACGACTTCACGCACGGCATCGCTGGCCTCAGCACGGCGGTTGAGGGCGGCGGCGGCGGTGGCGTAGTCGGGATCGGTGTGGCGGATGATCTTCATCGGGTAAGTTTACGTGCCAAGAGTGGAGGCAGAGTCAAGGATTCAAGAGGGCAAGGGGGACCTAGCGCCAAACAACATGCATGAGACCAGACCACCTCAGGCGTGCCCGCGAAGTCCTATGCCGTTTCTCATGGAGATACGATGAGAGAGCAATGCCCGCCATGAGTCCGATGATGACAAGAAAAATCACCATCGGATCTGTCCTCCACAGGTTTACGGCACCACTTCACCGGAGCCGGTGTACACCCACTTCTCCACACGGCCGTTTTTGATGCGGGCCTGGGCTTCGGTCTCGAACTTGCCGAACATGGTCTGTGTTTCGTATTTCACGTTCACAGTCCAGTATTCTGCACCGTCGATTTTTTCTTGAGCAGGATCGCTCCAGGACTTGATGTTGTCGGGCTTGATTTCGGTGACCTCGCCAGCCTTCATGCTGGCAAGAAGCAGTGGGTAGGTGCCATCGGCAGCTTTGGTGGGCTTGTCATTGCTGCTGCTGCCGCCACCTGCAGGGGCGGCAGGAGCGTTTTTAGCGCGCTCGGCGGCTGCCAGGCGATATTCGTGGGCTTTGCGGGCGTTCTCCGTCTGGACGACCTTCACCTGCTCATAGGCGGCGGTGAAAACCTCCTTGAAGTCGGTTTCATCCATGGCGACGAGGCCGCGCATCGGAGAACCTGCGGAGGCTCCCACCACAAGGTTGGTCCCTTCCTGGCCCATCACGAAGATTTTGGTACCAGCTTTGAAGGTGGTGGCAGCAGTGGCCTTGCCCATCTGCATCTTCAGTTCGAGGTCTTTCTTCATGGTCACCTGCTTGGGCGTGTTGAAGAAGCCTTTCGGCACCACGGCCCAGTTCTGGGTCACCTCATCCACAGGTGGGAACACAGGAGCGACGAAGGCATTCGGATCCACCGGCGGCGGCTCGGGAACCTTGGGCATCTCAGGTTTTGGCTCCTCGGGCTTCATCTCCGGCTTGGGAGCAGGCGCCTCCATGACGATCTTCGGCTCTTTTTTGACCGGCTTCGGCGCGGGAGCGACGGCGACCTCCTTCTTGGGCTCCTCCTTCTTGGGAACGTGCTTGGTGAACTTCATGGCATCAGCAAAAGGCGGATACACATACTCGTAGGAGACGTAACCGACGGCGATGGCCAGGGCGATGACAATAAGAGGTTTCATGGCAGTGGGGGGAGTCTAGGAGAGAGGCCGGAAATAATCAACCGCCCTCATGCACCATTCTGGAAACGGGCCAGCCGGGGTTTTCTTGGGCTTGATCTCCCCTGCCCCACGCGGCTTGTGTAGGCCCATGCCTAAAGACGTGATCCGCGTGCGAGGTGCACGGCAGCACAACCTCCAAAACATCGACGTGGATATCCCGCGGCACCAGCTCGTGGTCCTGACCGGCGTCAGCGGCAGCGGAAAGTCATCGCTGGCGTTCGACACCCTCTTTGCCGAGGGCCAGCGCCGCTACGTGCAGAGCCTCTCCGCCTACGCCCGGCAGTTTCTCGGACAGATGCAGAAGCCGGACGTCGATTTCATCGAGGGCCTGTCCCCCGCAGTGGCCATCGAGCAGGTGCATTCCAATCCTAACCCGCGCAGCACCATCGCTACGGTCACAGAAATCTACGACTACCTCCGCGTC
>JAPLUN010000101.1 GCA_026397715.1 Verrucomicrobiota bacterium | reverse complement strand
ATCACCCGTTTTGAAAAACCTGCAGGCAGGTGAGGAGATGGTCATCAGCCAGTATGAAAATGCGCTGGCGAGTGCGGACGTTTCCGAGGTGGCGAAGGCGCTGATCAAGCGGACGCTGCTGCCGATCCTCTCGGCTCATCTCATCGAACTGCAACAGCGGCGTGACCAGATGCAATGAACTTCGCTTGCCCGCTGTGTTCTGCGCCTGTCGCCCCGGGGTGTTTGCTCCGGGCGCACAAGGTGGTGACGGTGCTCGACAAGGGGCTGATCATGGAGTCTGCTGAAGGCACAGTCGCCACCGAGACATCGAGGCGGGGCTCGTGATCGAGCCATGAAAAAGTCTGCACCAGCCCAAGCGCCGAAACGCACGGCCCAAAAAGCGGCGTCCGCGCCCAAGAAGGACTCTGCATGTCCCATCGTTGGCATCGGAGCATCCGCAGGCGGGTTGGAGGCGCTGGGGCAGTTCCTTGAGCATGTGCCGAAGGACAGCGGCATGGCTTACGTCATTGTGCAGCATCTGGACCCGACGCAGAAGGGCATGATGCCCGAGCTGCTGCAGCGTGCCACGAAGCTGAAGGTGATGCAGGTGAAGGACCGCACCCGGGCGGAGCCGAACTGCGTGTATGTGATCCCGCCGAACAGTGACATGTCTGTCCTGCGCGGTGTGCTTCACCTGATGGTGCCCGTGGAGATGCGGTGGCTGCGGCTGCCGATCGACTTCTTCTTCCGCTCACTGGCGGAAGATCAGCGGGAGCAGAGTGTGGGCATCATTCTCTCCGGCATGGGCAGCGATGGCACGCTGGGGCTGCGCGCCATCAAGGAGAAGGCGGGCATCGTGCTGGTGCAGGATCCTGCCACGGCGAAGTTTGACGCGATGCCGCGCAGCGTCATTGATGCGGGGCTGGCGGACATCGTGGCCACGGCTGAAGAACTGCCGGACAAGCTCATCGCCTACCGGCAGCACCTGCCGCAGCTTGCAAGGTCTGAACTGAGGCTGGATGAGAAGGTGCAAAGCGCGCTGGAAAAGATCGTGATCCTGCTGCGCGGGCACAGCGGGCATGATTTCACGCTGTACCGCCGCAGCACGCTGTACCGGCGTGTGGAGAGGCGCATGGGGATTCATCAAGTGGGCAAGATCAGCGGCTATGTGCGCTACTTGCAGGAGAATCCGCAGGAGCTGGGCATCCTCTTCAAGGAGCTGCTCATCGGTGTGACGAATTTCTTCCGCGACAAAACCGCCTGGGAGCAACTGGCCAGCAAAGCACTGCCGCTGCTGCTCAAGGACCGGCCCGCAGGCAGCACCCTGCGCGCGTGGGTGGCGGGCTGCTCCAGCGGGGAGGAGGCATATACGCTCGCCATGGTTTTCAAGGAGACGCTGAAGAATTTGAAGTACACGGACAACGTCTCGCTGCAGATCTATGCGACGGATCTGGACAAGGACGCCATCGACAAGGCGCGCCTGGGTCTGTTTCCTGAGAACATCGTCGCTGATGTATCACCGACCCGTCTGAGCCGCTTTTTCATCAAGGAGGAAAGCGGTTACCGGGTGAACAAGGAGATCCGCGCCATGGTGGTCTTTGCACCGCAGAACCTGATCATGGACCCGCCGTTCACGAAGCTGGACCTGCTGTGCTGCCGGAACCTTCTTATTTACCTCACGCCGGAATTGCAGAGGAAGCTTTTCCCGCTCTTCCACTACAGCCTGAATCCCGGCGGGGTGCTGTTTCTCGGCAGTGCGGAGAGCATTGGCAACTTCACGCACCTCTTCACCGCGCTGGCGCTGAAGGAGCGCATTTTTCAGCGCAACGAGACGGCTATGCAGGGCAGCCATCTGGACTTTCCCGCCGTGTATGTGCCGGCGAACACGAACCGCCAGGAGTCGCAATTGGCGGCGCGTGCGCCGGCGCCCAGCCTGCAGTCGCTCGCGGATCAGATGCTGCAGCAGCGCTACGCACCGCCGGCGGTGCTGGTGAACGAGCATGGTGACATCCTCTACATCAGCGGCAAGACGGGTAAGTTTCTGGAACCCGCCACGGCTAGGCCAACTGGAACGTCATCGCCATGGCCCATGACGGGCTGCGCGTGGAGCTCTCCAGCGCGATGCAAAAGGTCATTCGCAAAAAAGGCACGGTCATCGCCCGTGGCATCAAGCTCGGCCCCCCCGCAGACACACGAGCAGTGGACATCATGGTGCAGGCGATCGAGGAGCCGAAGGAGCTCTTTGGCATGATCCTCATCGTGTTTTCTGAAACCGTCATCCCCGCCAGCGCACCAACCAGCCGTGCGACGGGCAAGGCAGCATCCTCCAGCAGCGCTAGGCAGCGCGAGCTGCAAAACGAACTCAAGCATGCGCGCGATGAAGTGCAGGCTGCGCGCGAGGAGATGCAGACCTCCCAGGAGGAGCTGAAGTCGATGAACGAGGAGCTGCAGTCCACCAATGAGGAGCTGCAGTCCACGAACGAGGAGCTCATGACTTCGAAGGAGGAGATGCAGTCGCTCAATGAAGAGCTGCAGACGGTGAATGCAGAGCTGCAGGCGAAGCTGGACGAGCTCTCCGGCACGAACAACGACATGAAGAACCTGCTCAACAGCACGGACATCGCGACGGTGTTTCTGGACAACGAGCTGCATGTGCGCCGCTTCACGCTGCAGGCTAAGACGATCATTAAATTCATCGCCAGCGATGTGGGGCGCCCCATCACGGACCTGGCCTCCGACCTGCTCTATCCCGAACTGGTCAAAGATGCGCATGAGGTGCTGCGCACGCTGGTCTTCAGCGAGCGCTCCATCGCCACGCAGGACGGGCGCTGGTTCACGGTGCGAATCATGCCCTACCGCACGATGGACAACCGGATCGACGGCGTGGTCATCACCTTTGCGGACATCACCGCCGCGAAGAAGATCGAGGCCGAGCTGCGTGAGCAGCATCGCAAGCTGACGCAACAGGCTATTGAGCAGGGCCGTGCGCTGGACAAGGCCCTGGGCACCTCCAAAAGCCGCAGCGTGGCCGCACCCACAAGAAAATCCAAATCATGAAACGGCCCACCACTGAACTGCGCCGCCGCGCCGAAAGCCGGCTGCGTGAGCATCCTGCCAAAAAACTGACAGGGGCAGACCGCGCGGACGCGCAGCGCACGCTGCAGGAACTGCAGATCCACCAGATCGAGCTGGAGCTGCAAAACGAGGAGCTTAAACTCACGAAGGCGGAAGTGGACGCGGGGTTGGAGAAATTCACGGATCTCTACGACTTCGCGCCCGTGGGTTATTTCACTCTGACCAGCGATGGCACCATCCAGCAGGTCAATCTCACGGGCACGAGCATGGTCGGTGTGCAGCGCTCCCGACTGGTAGGGCAGCGCTTTGGCGTGCTGCTGGAGCCCAAGTGCCTTCAGGACTTCAACCACTTTCTCACGCAGGTCTTTATCGATGACATCCGGCAATCAGGTGACTTTGAGCTTCTGAGCCCGGGCCTGCCGCCACTTTTTGTCAACATCGCGGCCAAGCGCCGGATCAATGAGAAGGAATGCCATGCAGTGGTGATGGACATCAGCGTGCGCAAAGAGGCGGAGCTGGCCTCCGCCCGGCTGGCGGCCATCATCGAGTTTTCGGATGATGGCATCATAGGCAAGAATCTGGACTCCGAGATCACCAGCTGGAACATGGGGGCGGAAAAAATTTTTGGCTACTCATCTGCGGAAATGGTGGGGGCAAGCATCATGCGGCTGATTCCGCCGGACCGGCAGGATGAAGAAAAGCACATCCTTAAAACGATCCAAGGCGGCCACTCTGTGCAGCACTTTGAGTCGCAGCGACTGACGAAGAGTGGAAAGCTCATCCATGTCTCGGTCACGGCATCTCCAATCAAGGACGCCAGGGGCAAAATACTGGGGGTGTCCAAAACCGTGAGAGACATCTCCAAGCGCAAAGAGGTGGAAGACATTCTGCGCCGCAATGAAGCGCTCTTCTCCGCGCTGCTCAGCCAGGCCCCCATGGGTGTGTATGTGGTGGATGACCACCTGCGCATTGTGCAGGTGAATCCCAGGGCGATGCCGTTATTCAACAACATCGAGCCGCTGATCGGCCGCTGCTTTGCGGAAGTGATCCGCATGCTCTGGCCGAAGCGGGTGGCGGATGCTGCGGAGAAGCGCTTCCGGCACACACTGAAGACGGGGGAGCCGTACCAGTCGCCCGAGTTTGTGGAAAGGCGCAAAGACACGCGGGTGACGGAGGCCTATGAGTGGCAGATCCAGCGTGTCACGCTGCCATCAGGGGATCACCGGGTGGTGTGCTTTTTTAATGACATCACGGAGCGCAAGATCGCGGAGGATAACAAGCGCCGTGTGGAGGTGCTGGCCGCCTCCAATGCAAAGCTGAAGGAGGAGATCATCCGCCGTGAGGCGGTGGAGGCCGCCCTGACGATGAGCGAGCAGCATGCACATGCCTTGCTGAATCAATCGCGGCAGCTGCAGAAAAAACTGCGCGAGGCGTCCCACCAGAACCTGCTGGCGCTGGAAAATCAGCGCAAGGAGATCAGCCATGAGCTGCATGATAAAATCAGCCAGGTGCTGATCGGCATCAACGTGCGGCTGGCGGTCTTCACGCGCACGGCTGGCATTGATGCACAGGCCATGGCTCCGGTGCGCGAGCTGGTGGAGCAGTCCGTACGGATCGTCCATGACTACGCACGCGAACTGCGCCCGGCGATGCTGGACCAGCTGGGGCTGATCCCGACGCTGCGCACCTACATTGATGAAATCCCCAAGCGCAAAGGCCGCCAGATTCACTTCACCGCCTCGCCGGATGTGGAAGCTCTGGACAACGACAAGCGCACCGTGCTGTACCGCGTTGCGCAGGAGGCGCTGATCAACGTCATCAAACATGCGAAGGCGCGGGATGTGAACGTGACGCTGCGGCTTGCGCGGGGCGGTGTGTGCCTGGAGATCATGGATGATGGCAAGTCCTTTGACGTGGACCTGCTCTCCTCCCCGCAGTGGAGCCACCGCCTCGGGCTGACGGGCATGCGTGAGCGTGTGGAGATGGTCAACGGTGTGTTCAGCATCGTGTCCGCGCCCGGGAAGGGGACGACGATCCGCGCGGTGATTCCGGTGGGGAAGAAAGTGAGCCCGGCGAAGCGGAGCAAGAAGGGGGAATCGGTATAAAGTTGCCTTGTTGCTGTGCAACAAGGATGGGCTGCGCAAAGGCAGGCGGTGTGGACTGAGGTGAGATGTGAACGAGGCGGGGCGGTTCCTTGTTCCGCAGGGAACAAGGCAACTTTGGGGTGAAGGCCCCATGGCTGGATAGGCCAGCGCGATGAAGGGTGCTCTTCTATGAAACCCACGACCAGGACGACGCAGGAACTTCGGGATGAAGTCGATCTCAATGACAAGGTGATGGAAGATGCGGCGGCCGAGGACGGCCAAGACCTCCTGGAGCCGGAAACCGAACCCGGGAATGACCGCATCACCGCATGGGATGAAAGTGCGGATGAAGCTGGCCACCGCGTAGCAAGCGAGCCTGCTGAGAAGGAGGCGACGATTGCGGAACAGCTCGTGGATGCAGGCAGTGACGAGGCGGGTGAGGAGCAGCGTCTGTCTGCGGCTCTCAGCAAAACGAAAGGGGAATAACGCTGAACGCGGCGGCTGGCGCGCTGCGCTCCAAGGCCTTGGGTCTGGCCTTGCGGATGGCGGATGCGTGAAGATCCAAGGTGGGGTTTCACCCCATTTCGGTGGGATTGCGGTGGAGGCAGGGTGAGTTGATTTTTAACACTCCACTCAACTACCCAAGACCATGCTCATTTCCGCCACCACACTCAAGGGATACTCACTGGAAGGCCTGGACGGCGAAATGGGGAAGGTTAGCGAATTCTACTTTGATGACCGCTTCTGGACGGTGCGCTACCTGGTGGCGGACACGGGAAGCTGGCTCACGGGCAGGCAAGTCTTGATTGCCCCGCATGCGCTGGCGGGTGTGATGGGGGACAGGGAGCAAATAGCGGTGAACCTGACGAAGAAGCAGATCGAGGAAAGCCCCTCTCTGGACAGTGACAAGCCGGTGTCCCGCCAGTACGAGGAGGACTACTACGGCTACCATGGCTGGCCGACGTACTGGGCCGGCACGGAGTTGTGGGGAAATTTTCCCGGCATCATGCGGGATCGGGATCTGTGGAACTCCGCCGTGGACGGCAAGTGGGCCTGGGATCCGCACCTGCGCAGCACGCTGGAAGTCACGGATTACGACGTGAAGGCGACGGACGGCGAAATCGGGCATGTGCAGGATTTCATCGTGGATGATGAGACCTGGGAGATCGCGCATGTCGTGGTGAGCACACGGTACTGGCTGCCGGGAAAACGGTTTCTGATTTCGCCGAAGTCGATCGAAGGCGTGAACTGGGGTGAGTCGAACATCTCGGTGAATCTCACGCGTGACGAAATCCGGCATTCGCCGGAATACCAAGAAGGGGCGATGCTGATGCGTGCGCAACAATCGCCCACCGATGCGCAAGCGATGGCGGCCTGGCGCAATGAGGGAGACCCGAACTGAAGTGGGGGGCTGAGAATTTGCGCCCATCTTCCATTCTATGCGCGCAGCCTCCAGCGCTCAGAAATGTTTCCATGTTTCCACCCTATAGTGTGGGAAACTTGGAAACATTTTTCTGCTCAGTCAGGTCAGCCGATTTCCGGTGTCAGGCTCTCTTCGGCCTTGGGCGTCAGGCTTTGAATGAAGCCCTCATATTCCCGAATGCTAGAGCCTGTTATTAACTTTAAAAAGTGCTGTACACCGGTGAGGGTCCAAGCAATAAGCTTGGGATGGAACCTTCGAC
>JAPLUN010000304.1 GCA_026397715.1 Verrucomicrobiota bacterium | reverse complement strand
CATCAGCTTCTACATGCTGCCCAACGAGATGCACTTCTACGATGAGAAGGGCCGCGTCTCTGAAATCCACTATCAAACTCACAATCCAGATTTTGGCCTGCCCGTCACGGACACCGACGCCCGCTGGGTGAAGATCCTCCTCGCCTTCAGCATGAAGGACACCAACCTCCGCAGCCGCCTGCTCGATCAAATTCTCACGCCCGACGAACGCAGCGGTTTGCAGCAGCATTACGTCGTGCTCAAACCCCTGCTCGATGCCTTCACCGCCATCGAAAACGCCGACAAACGCAAGGACGAGGCTGCCCATCTGCGTGCGAAACTCGGCGAAGCCATCAGCTCCGCCTTAAAGAAAAAGGTCGCGGAAAAATCCGATCTCACCGTGCGCGCCACCATCGACAAAGTGCTCACCGCCATCGCCAGCTTTCATCCCTTCTACCTCGGCTCCCAGCGCGAGCTTGATGCACTCGCGGCCGCTTCGCCCAAATCCACCGCCGTCGCCGATGTCCGCGCCGAACTCCACCGCCTCATCATGCAGGGCGTCCTCGTCGAGCAGGCCTCCGGGCAGATCGACACCATGTCCCCGCCGGAAAAACTCTCTCTCGGTGAGCGCTACATGCTGCGCGGTCTGAACCTCACCCTCCTCAGCCAGGTCCTCTTCCCGGACGTCCTTGATCGTTCCACCGCACCCGCCTACGTCAGTCCGCGCCTCACCACACTCAAGCAGTGGCGCGATGTCTATCGCTACGATCCCACCTCCGGCGCACTCCAGGGCTGGATCCGCTACGCTGACGCACGCATCGCCAACTTCGACGCCGAAGGCCGGTTCCTCCCCGATGGCCCGAAGGGCAAGTCCATCCCCGTCCTCTACCTCATGAACGAAAAAGGCATGCTCACCTGGCGTCCTCAACCCGAGCCCGCGCCGGTGACGTCGTCATCGAAGTGAATTTGCGGCCGTGAGCCCGTCACCAATTCCATCTGGGTACAGCTACCACAGCTCCATCCTCAAGCCTTGTTTCGTACTGTTTTTCGCTGGGTTCTGCTTGTGAGAAAATCCCTGCTCCCTTTCCATCGCGGATTTGTTTGACCGTACAACCGCAGTAAAATTCACTAGGGCCCCAGGCATGGTTCGGCAAAATCTGAGCGATCTTGATAAACTGCCGCAATGTTGTTCCGCGTGGCACATGATGAACGCCGGGTTTCCTGAAGCCATGACCCGCCTTCACCGCGATCGTTTGTTCACTCCGTTGACCGTACTCAGCTTGAGGACGAGGCAGAGTCGCATCGATCACATAGCAGCCGGACAAGCAGCAGATCATCAATGAAGCACAGATAGTTTTCATGAGCATAGGATATGAGTGGAGGGATCCACGCTTTCGTTGAATCAAACTGCCTCAGTCATAGCTCAGCACATCGTGCATCTTCCACGACAAGCGTCCTCTGCTCACTCCATCTTCGCTCCATCGCCGCAGGTCCAGCTCCTCAAACGGCTCCAGCCATTTCAATGCCGCCTTCAATTCCCCTGCGCCTCCGCTCTGCCCCCGCACCGTCGCAAACGCCTTCAAAAACTCCCGCAGTTTGGCGATGCTCAGCTTCACCCGCATTCCTTTGGCAGGACTGGCGTTCGGCTGCTTGAGAACTTCCGCCAAATGACTCTGCTGCACACGCGATGTGCCCAGCATGAACAATCGATCATTCAACGACGCACATGGCCCCAGCTCTCTCGAATCAAACGGCAGCTCATAGCTGTAGCTCGTCAGGTCACCGCTCCGCTTCACCACCACTTTCGGCAGCTCAATCGGTTGCGGTGAAGGCACGCTTTTCAACAGCTTCTGCAGCGCCGCTTCCATGTTATCCCAGGACACCCCGATCAAAGCGCGGTTCTTGATCTCATGCACACTGGCAAAGCGTGGCACCGGCACCGCTTCACCGCCCGGCGGCAGGCCCGGCAGCAGCGGCATCTTCCCGCCGATGTCGAGGATGAA
>JAPLUN010000233.1 GCA_026397715.1 Verrucomicrobiota bacterium | reverse complement strand
GCAGGCGAGCTTCGTTTGCTGCTCCAGGGCCATCAAATCCCGTGCCTCGGCGATGCTGTGCGTCAGCGGCTTTTCAAGGTACACCGGCTTTCCGGCCTGCATGCAGGTTTTGGCATTGAAGTGATGCGTGTGGTCTGGTGTGGAGATGATGATGCCGTCGATGCTCTTGCCGTGCTGATCGAGCATCTTGCGGAAGTCGGACACAAAGGGCACAGTGGGGTTGGCTTTGCGTGCTTCGGCGGCCCGGTCTTCATGCACATCTGCAAAGGCAGCGAAGTTGACGCTGTCGTTGTTTTGCAGGCTTTGCACGGCGTGCCAGCCTTTGCCACCAGCTCCGACAAAGGCGATGCTGAGCTTCTCATTGGCTCCGAAGACGGAACGCGGGAGGATTTGAATGCCGGCGAAGGCAGCGGCGGTTTTGCTGAGGAAGTGACGACGGTTGATCATGGAGGGCTGGCGTTGCTGCACTGGTTTACACCCGAGGCTGCACAAGTGCACGGGATTGAGACGGGCCAAGTGACTGGCATTTTTCACCGATCCTGTTTGGCCGATGATGGCTGTGCGCGACTTCAGAATGGCATCGAGTGTCCGCCCGTGACCTTCACGACCATTTTTGAGTCTGGCAGACTCGCCTGGGCCGGGGGTGTTTTCACGGTGATCTTGAAATGCTCCTTCGCTCCTTTGGCAATGTCTGAACGAATATAGCTGGTTTCTTCATCGATGAAGTTACCTGCTGCATCAAAGAACTCGGCTTCAACGGTGACACTCGAAAACGTGTGCGTGCCGTTGTTGGTGAGGAGTCCCACAATCTCAAGCCCGCTGCCGTTTGTCCGTTTCTGAACTTCCGTGATGCTGAGTTCTTTGGTGGGCTCTGCCTTGAACCAGAAAAGTTTGATCATCGGCAGGAAGCCGAGAAGCATAATGGGAATGATAAACCAGAGCTGCTTCTTACCCCACGACATGTTAAGGTTCGACATCTCCGCACCACAGTTGGAACACTTCATCTTGGCAATCATAGGATTCGTGAGGGTTGTTGCACGGGCGGTGTGCTGGTTGAGAGAGAGCCCGGATCAGGCGATGGATAAACGGGAGGAGTTCATCACACAACCGATGTCTTGCGAGCCGTTGCCTGCAATTGTTTGGCGGCTTTAGGTGCTGAATTGATGTCGGTCACGGTTTCTTGAGGGCTGGCGTGAGTGGAGCACTACCCCATCCTTGCATGAAGGGCGTGATCAAAGTGAATATCCTGTACCGAAGGTGATAAATGCCCTCTTCCATCGCAGCCGGTGCCGCATAGCTGCCACCCTGGGCGTTGTAGCTCGCAACTCCCCGCTGGGCCTCGTAAAACTCCATCCAATGCTTCTGCGCGGCCTCGATAGCCTTCCGGTGGTCTGCATCCATTGCAGATGCCAGGGCGATCTCATAGGCAACATCAAGCTTCTTGCGCAGGTAGTCACGCAACTGTGGAAGTCCCAGCTTTGGAGACTGCGAACATAGCTTGGTAAGGCGACCCTCTTCTTGATCAGTGAGCTGATCGGTATCACCTGCCATGGCCAGGATTGGAGTACCAAGGAGCAATGGAAGGATAGCTCTTCTGTTCATAGTAAGTAGCGCTGCGGACGGCGTGCAGTTTGATCAAACCGCCCGGATCAAGCGATGGATAAGCGGGAGGAGTTCATGACACAAACGATGTCTTGCAGCTCGTTGCCCGCATCGGTTTTGTTCGCCATCATCGTGGGTGCTCTGCGGCAGTTCACCGTGGCGACAGGGCTCCGAATGCGGCGACCCATTTTGAGAAGTCACAGGGCTCATGCCGCTCCCACAGGTTGATGTGTCTCTTCAAGCCGGCAGGCGTGGCGACTCGAACTTCCATCGAAAAATCATCAGTGGGCATGGGGCTGCCACCGGCAGCAAGAAGGCTCTGCCGCCACTCCAGTGCTTTCACTGGATCGCTTGGCCGCGGGCCTGCCTTCTCCCACGGTGACACCGACAGTGTAGCCGCCAGATAGAACAAGGCGGTCTCAGAAAGAAGTCGCTCCACCTCGGGCTTTGTCAGTTGGCGGGATTCACCCGTGTGTTCCTTGCCTTCTATCTCATTCCACGGCGTCACAGTCACCGTCTCGCCCGCCTGGCTGAGGCGGAATCCGTGGTAGGTCGTGCCACCCCGGCTGGTGCAAAATCCGCGCCACCGGCCCGTGCAGGTGCAGTCTTGTCGATGGGCGATGATGAGCGAGGTCCACGGTGCGGTCAGATCGGCCCGGAGGGCAGTTAAAGAGTTGTCTCTGGCGGCAGCCAGCTCCATCTGCATCTGATCCTCCTTGATACGCTGCTTCATCTCAGCAGTCCGCCGCCTCAGCTCGGAGAAGAACGCAGATGTCTGTGCATTCGGTTCGGACACCTGAGCAGCGCACTCCACTGACAAGCACAGGCTCAAGACCAAGGTGCGGAGCTTCACGTACATGGCATGCGGGGTGTTGATTTGTGCGAGCTCAGCGTATCAGGCGACAGCGAGCAGGAAGCTTCGATGCCACGACAGATGCCATATGAGCCGCTGCCTGCATGTGTTTTGTTCGATGATATACCCGACATCGTTTGCTCTACCCCTCCAGGCCCAGCTTGTGGCGGCCTTCGTTGGTGAGGCGGTTGGATGACCAGGCGGGGTCCCAGACTTGTTCGACGACGACGTGTTTGACGCCGGGGACTTTCAGTAATTGGGGCTCGACGGGTTTGGAGTTGCCGCCGGAGCCGAAGGTGAAAAAGCCAAGCCGGGGGCGGCCGCGATGGGGCATGGACATGATGACGTGGACGGTGTCGCCACGGACGCGGATGTCGTGCACGAGGCCGAGGTCCACGACGCTGATGTCGGCGGTGTACAACTGCTCGTCTTTGCATTCGCGCAGGGCTTCCCACAGGGCTTGCTTGGAGATGGGGCTGTCGCCGGCTTCACCGGGGCGGGCGAGGCGTGTGGTGGGCTTGGGCGGTGTGATGTTGCGCGGGATTTCGCCGGGGGAAAGGTGGAGAGGATTGGCGAGGCAATGGCGCAGGGCTTCCAGCTTCGCCGGGCCTTCGGCGGCGGTGAAGGGGATGGCGACGTAGGCGTTCTTTTGGTGGAGCACGGCGCCGGCGGGCACGACTTTCTGGGGCAAGGGATAGCGGCTCCACACATGACCTTGCCAGCGGTAGAACATCTGCGGCGAGCCTGAGTGTTTGGGCTCGGGCATGCCCTGGGCGGTGTGCTCCAGATAGAGGGCGACGAAGGAATCTTTGCTGTCTTTGTTGGCAAAGCCAACGGCCCAGATGTTGTCGCGCTGCTTGGGATCGACGGGGCCGCTTTGCAGTTTGCCATCGGCACCCATCCAGAGCATCTCGGTGAAGGACTGGCCGGAGAAGACCCACTCGTCATCGCGCAAGGCAGCGGCTTCGAATTCCTTGATGACATGCATGCGTCCGATCTTATGGAACCAGGGGATGCCGGCGTAAAAGCGGTACTCGACCTCGATGTGCAGGCGGCTGGGGGAGAAGACGGGATGCACGGGTGAATACGGAAAGCCCCAGCGGCGCACGATGGTACAGAGGGGGCCGCGAATGACTTCGTAGTCGGGGCAGCGTTCCCACAAGGTGACGCGCAGTTTTTGAAAGTGACCGGCGGCGGCGTAGTCGTGCGCCCAGTCAATGCCCGGGGGCTCGCCATGACCTTCGCCGCCGGCGAAGAGCTCCAGGCCGTGCTCGCGCTTGAGGGTCATGCGCTCAAGCTGTCCCATCTGGTGGGAGAGCGAGGCCTTGTAGGCGTCGTTTTCGATGTCGAGCGCGTAGCCTTCGCCGTGGGTTTGGAGGTCGGTCAGGTAGTCGGGGAGCTCGGCATCGGGATTGCCATAGAAGAGGAGGTAGGTCTGGCGCAGATGCGCAGCGCCCTCGGCCATGAAGAGCACGTGGGCCTGGCGTTCCTTGCCGCGCCGCACTTCGCTGTGGGTCTGGCTGGGCACTTCGATGAGGCTGTGGTCGGGCTGGATGCGGGCGACACGAACTTCGCGGGTGAGTGAGACGGCCTGCTCTGAGGCGCAACTGAGCAGCACCTCCACGGGCTCGGGCGCGCGGTCCAGGCCGATGGTTTCATCCAGGGTCAGCACTTTGCAGAACTGCCAGCCGGATGCCCAGGTGCGCCACGCGGGCGGCAGCGAAGACACGGTCACGAACTGAGCGGTGGGAACGAATGGCGCACCGTGGTCTTCGCCTTCCGCCTGAGCCTGAAGGGTGGTGCTGCGCAGGGAATCGGTGAGCGAGCGGACGAGGCGGA
>JAPLUN010000506.1 GCA_026397715.1 Verrucomicrobiota bacterium | reverse complement strand
AGCGCATGACCCTGTTCGACGTGAACATGGACACCATGACTCCCGCCAAGCTCGTCAATCCGAAGGCGCTTTCCGCCGTCGTGCGTGACTTCTTCGGCCGCAGCCAGCTCTCCCAGTTCATGGACCAGATCAATCCTCTGGCCGAACTGACCCACAAGCGCCGTCTCTCTGCACTCGGGCCTGGCGGTCTGAACCGTGACCGCGCCGGCTTCGAAGTTCGTGACGTTCATCCGTCCCACTACGGCCGTATCTGCCCGATTGAGACTCCTGAAGGTCCGAACATCGGTCTGATCAACTCCCTCGGCAGCTATGCCCGCATCAACGAATTCGGCTTCATCGAAACGCCGTATCGTCCGGTGAAGGACAGCGTCGTCGCCGAGAAGATCGAGTATCTCACCGCCGACCAGGAAGAGAAGCACTACATCGCCCAGTCGAACAATCCGATCGACGAAAAAGGCAACTTCAAAGGCAGCAAGATCACCGTCCGTTACCGCGGCGAGTTCATCGAAGTCGAGCCTTCGCTCGTCACCCTCATGGACGTGTCGCCAAAGCAGCTCGTCTCCGTGGCTGCCGCGCTCATCCCGTTCCTTGAGCATGATGACGCCAACCGCGCGCTGATGGGTTCCAACATGCAACGCCAGGGCGTGCCTCTCCTTGAAGGTGAGTCCCCGCTCGTCGGCACCGGCATGGAAGGCAAGGCTGCCCGTGACTCACGCTCCGTGATCGTCGCTGACGCCAACGGCACCGTCGCTGCTGCGACTGCCGACGTGATCATCGTCACCAAGGACGGCAATCTGCCCGTCAAGGACGACAAGTTCCTCGAAAACCCGATCAAGTCGTGCGTGACCGACGAAGACAAGGGCACTCACGTGTACCCTCTCCGCAAGTTCGGCCGCTCCAACGCCGGCACCTGCATCAACCAGAAGCCTCTGGTGAAGCGCGGTCAGAAGATCAAGAAGGGAGATGTCATCGCCGACGGTCCCTGCACCGACCAGGGTGAGCTTGCCATCGGCAAGAACATGCTCGTCGCGTTCATGCCTTGGAACGGTTACAACTTCGAAGATGCCATCACCATCAGCCGCCGCGTGGTCAAGGAGGACATCTACACCTCCATCCACATCGAAGACTTTGAAGTCATCGCACGTGACACCAAGCTCGGGCCTGAAGAAATCACGCGTGACATCCCGAACGTCGGTGACGAAGCGCTGAAGAACCTCGACGCCCAGGGCGTCGTGCGCATCGGTGCTGAAGTGAAGCCTGGCGACATCCTTGTCGGCAAGATCACTCCGAAGTCAGAAACCGAACTCGCCCCTGAAGAGCGCCTCCTGCGCGCCATCTTCGGTGAGAAGGCCGCTGACGTGAAGGACACCTCCCTGCGTGTTCCTTCCGGCTGCACCGGCATCATCATGGATGTCCGCATCGCCCAGCGCGGCATGGGTGCTGACTCTGAGAAGGAGAAGCTCTCCCCGTCCGAGTACAAGAAGCACATCAAGCAGATCGAAGAAGACTATCGTGCGAAGAAGGAAGACCTCACCGAGCAGCTCACCGAGCGTCTCTCTGACATCCTCCTCAACGAGAAGATCCCTCTCGACATCGTGAACGGTCAGACCGGCGAGCCCCTCGTCGGCGCGAACAAGAAGATCACCAAGACGATGCTTCGTCACGTGGCCGAAAGCTACGACACCATCGAAATCGATCCGAGCCCGATCCGTAACAAGATCTTCGACATCATCCAGACCTTCGAACAGAAGTTCTCTGACGCCGACATGGAACGTGAGCGCAACCTCGACAAAATCGAGTCCAGCGAAGACACCGCCGACAGCGGCGTGGTCAAGCAGGTGCGCGTCTTCCTCGCCAGCAAGCGCAAGCTTTCGGTGGGTGACAAGATGGCCGGCCGCCACGGAAACAAGGGTATCGTCGCCAACATCGTTCCTGAAGAAGACATGCCGTTCCTCGAAAACGGAACGCCTGTTGACATCGTGCTGAACCCCCTCGGCGTGCCATCACGCATGAACGTGGGTCAGGTGCTTGAAACCCACCTTGGCCTCGCCGCCAAGGCCCTGGGCATGAAGATCGCCACACCGGTGTTCGATGGTATCCCTGAAACCAAGATCATGGAGTACATCAAGGAAGCCAAGAAGGTTCCTGGGTATGAATGGATGGGCCTCAACGGCAAGTCGAAGCTCTTCGACGGCCGCACAGGTGACGCCTTCAGCCTCGATGTCGTCGTTGGCTACATCTACATGCTGAAGCTGAACCACCTTGTCGCCGATAAGATCCACGCACGTGCGGTCGGACCTTACTCGCTCGTCACGCAGCAGCCTCTGGGTGGTAAAGCCCAATACGGCGGCCAGCGCTTCGGGGAAATGGAAGTGTGGGCCCTTGAAGCCTACGGTGCCGCATTCACGCTGCAGGAACTCCTCACCGTCAAGTCTGACGATGTTCAGGGCCGCACGCGCATCTATGAGCAGATCGTCAAAGGCGACCACGCTCTTGAAGCCGGCACGCCTGAGTCCTTCAACGTGCTCATCAAGGAAATGCAGTCCCTCGGTCTTGACGTCAAGGTGCACAAGCGCGCCAACGCCAACGCAGATGTGGAAGCCCTTGAAAACTTTGCCTCCTCGGCGGGTGCCTAACCCTCCTTCCCCCAGAAACCCAGCGCAAAAACCTGCCACCCATCTCCACACATCATGAATGCTGACGCGAGCTTGAAAGAAATCTTCGGGGAACCCCAACACGGCGAGGAGTTCGACTATGTGTCGATCTGCATCGCCTCTGCGGACCGCACCCGCTCCTGGTCCTCCGGTGAAGTTAAGAATCCAGAAACCATCAACTACCGCACGTTCAAGCCAGAAAAGGGCGGCCTTTTCTGCGAACGTATCTTCGGACCCACCCGTGACTGGGAGTGCGCCTGCGGCAAGTACAAGCGCATCAAGCACAAGGGTGTCGTTTGCGATCGCTGCGGCGTCGAAGTGACCCTCTCCCGCGTTCGTCGCGAGCGCATGGGCCACATCGAACTCGCCGTGCCGGTGACGCACATCTGGTTCTACAAGTGCATGCCTTCCCGCATCGGCCTCATGCTCGACATGACCGCCCGTTCGCTGGAGCGCGTGATCTACTATGAAGACTACATGGTCATCGATCCAGGCAGCACCCCGCTTCAGCGCGGCCAGCTCCTGACCGAAGTCGACCTTCGTGAAGCCGAAGAGCAGTACGGTGCAGACGCCTTCCGCGTCGGTATGGGGGCTCAGGCCATCCGCGACATCTTCGCCCAGCTCAACCTGGCGGACGTGACCAAGGAACTCGAAGAGGCGATGACCAAGACGCGCTCCAAGCAGATCCGCAAGAAGCTCGCCAAGCGCCTCAAGCTCTGCCAGGGCTTCGCCGAAAGCCACAGCCGTCCTGAGTGGATGATCCTCGAAGTGCTGCCGGTCATCCCGCCTGACCTTCGCCCCCTCGTTCCTCTCGAAGGCGGCCGCTTTGCGACCTCCGACTTGAACGACCTCTATCGTCGCGTCATCAACCGCAACAACCGTCTCAAGAACCTCCTTCAGCTGCGCACACCGGATGTCATCATCCGCAACGAAAAGCGCATGCTGCAGGAAGCTGTGGACGCCTTGTTCGACAACGGCCGCCATGGCCGCCCGGTGACCGGCGCAGGCAACCGCCCGCTGAAGTCCATGTCCGACATGCTCAAGGGCAAGTCCGGCCGCTTCCGTCAGAACCTTCTCGGCAAGCGCGTCGATTACTCCGGCCGTTCCGTCATCGTTATCGGACCTGACCTTCTGCTGCACCAATGCGGTCTGCCGAAGAAGATGGCCCTCGTGCTGTTCGAACCCTTCATCATCCGCCGTCTCAAGGAGATGGGCCTGGTGCACACCGTGCGCTCCGCGAAGAAGATGATCGAACGCCGCACGCCAGAAGTGTGGGACATTCTGGACGAAGTGACCAAGGGGCACCCCGTTCTCCTCAACCGCGCTCCGACTCTCCATCGTCTTTCGATCCAGGCTTTCGAGCCGAAGCTCATCGAAGGTGAGGCCATTCGCGTGCATCCCCTCGTTTGTACGGCCTACAACGCCGACTTCGACGGTGATCAGATGGCCGTTCACGTCCCGCTTTCCATCGAAGCTCAGATGGAAGCCCGCCTGCTCATGCTTGCGCCGAACAACCTGTTCAGCCCTGCCAGCGGCAAGCCGGTGATGAACCCCTCCCAGGACATTCCTCTGGGTTGCTACTTCCTCACTTACCTGCGCGAGTTCCCGAACCAGGACGCCAAGGGCAAAAAGGGTGATGTCGAAGGTCGCGTGCCGATCTTCAATGACGCTCCTGAAGTCGAATTCGCCATTTCCGAAGGTGGTTTGACGGTGAACGACAAGATTCGTTTCCGCAATCCTGACTGGAACCTGCCGAAGCGCCCGTTTGGTGATCCTTCCAAGGCTGTCATCGAAACGACCGCTGGCCGTGTTCTCTTCAATGAAACCTGGCCTGAAGGCCTCGGTTTCATCAACACCACCGTCGGCAAGAAGCAGATCTCCGACATCATCTGGCGTTGTTTCCAGACCGTGGGCCAGAAGGAAACCGTCCACGCGCTGGATCGTCTCAAGCAGCTCGGCTTCCGCGAAGCGACCCGTTCCGGTTGCTCCATCGGTATCACCGACATGGTCATCCCGACCGCCAAGGCCGCTGGTCTTGAAAACGCCTACAAGCAGATCGAAGAAATCGAGAAGCAGTATCGCCGTGGTATTATCACCAATGGTGAGCGCTATCAGAAGATCATCGACATCTGGACGCAGGTGGGTGAAATCGTCGCCGACGAACTCTTCCGCACTCTGGAATACAACGAGGGCAAGAAGCACCACAATCCGCTCTACGTCATGGTGAACTCGGGCGCCCGAGGCAACCGTACGCAGATCAAGCAGCTTGCCGGTATGCGCGGTCTGATGGCCAAGCCTTCCGGTGAAATTATCGAACGTCCGATCACCTCGAACTTCCGTGAAGGTCTGAGCGTGCTCGAATACTTCATCTCCACTCACGGTGCTCGTAAAGGCCTTGCCGATACCGCTCTGAAGACGGCTGACTCCGGGTACATGACCCGCAAGCTTGTCGACGTGTCCCAGGACGTCATCGTCACTGAGGAAGATTGCGGCACCGTCAACGGCATCACGCTCGCTTCCATCTATCAGGGTGACGAAGAAATCGTTGATCTCAAGACCCGCGTCTATGGCCGTGTCTCCTGCGAAACGATCCATGATCCCGTGGACAAGAGCATCGTCATCAAGGCCGGTCAGCTCGCTTCCGAAAAAGAAGCCGCTCACCTCGCGAAGATCGGCGTCGAGAAGCTCAAGATCCGCTCCGTGCTCACTTGCGAAAGCAAGCGCGGCTGCTGCTCGAAGTGCTACGGCCTCCACCTCGCCACGCATAAAATGGCGAAGATCGGCGAAGCCGTCGGCATCGTCGCGGCACAGTCCATCGGCGAGCCCGGAACGCAGCTCACCATGCGTACCTTCCACGTGGGTGGTGCTGCCACGGCCTCCTTCAAGCAGCCCTTCATCAACGTCAAAAACGGCGGTACCGTCAAGTACACCGACATGCGTGCGGTTACCACGATCGAAGGCACCTGGATCGCCCTCACCAAGAACGGCATCCTCTCCATCCATGACGACGACGGTCGCGAACTCGAAAGCCACAAGCTGGTCACGGGTGCCGTTATCTCCGTCGAAGACGGTGGCAAGGTCAAGAAGGGCCAGCAGGTCGTCACCTGGGATCCGTATAACGTGCCTATTATCACCGAGAAGGCTGGTAAGCTGGAGTTCCGCGACATGATCAGCGGCATCACGATCACCAAGGAAAAGAACGAGTCCACCGGCAACGAAGAAACCGTCGTCATCGAGCACAAGGAAGACCTCCATCCGCAGGTCGTCGTGGTGAATCCGAAGACGCACGAAGTTCTCGCCAGCTACACCATTCCAGCGGGCGCTCACTTGAGCGTGAAGAACAACGAGAAGGTCGAGGCTGGTACCACCATCGCCAAGACGCCACGTAAGGCCTCCAAGACGAAGGACATCACCGGTGGTCTTCCACGTGTGGCCGAACTCTTCGAAGCCCGTAAGCCGAAGGACGCCTGCGAAATCGCCCGTATCGACGGTGTGGTTGAAATCGGCGGTCTGGTCCGTGGCAAGCGCCGCGTGATCGTAACCGACAACAAGACCGGCCAGCAGGAAGAACATCTCATCCCCCGCAGCAAGCACATCTTGCTGTTCAACGGCGACCACGTCAGCAAAGGCGACCAGATCACCGACGGTCCAGTCGTTCCGCATGACCTCCTCGAAATTCTTGGCCCACAGGCTCTCCGCGAGCACTTGGTCAACGAAGTTCAGGAAGTGTACCGCGCCCAGGGTGTGGAAATCAATGACAAGCACGTTGAGATCATCATCCGTCAGATGCTGCGCAAGGTGAAGGTCACCGACACCGGCGACACCGAGTTCCTCTGGGGCGACCAGATCGACCGCGGTGAGTTCGAGAAGGAAAACAACCGTGTTTCCGAAGAAGGCGGCAAGCCTGCAGAGGCAGAGCCAGTTCTTCTCGGCATCACCAAGGCTTCCATCGAAACCGAGTCCTTCATCTCGGCTGCTTCCTTCCAGGACACCACCCGTGTGCTCACCGAAGCCGCCACCCTTGCCAAGTCCGACTTCCTGCGCGGCTTCAAGGAAAACGTCATCATGGGTCACCTCATCCCGGCCGGCACTGGCTTCATCAGCAACCGCAACTTCGAACTCCACGAAACCGAGCGCCCTGCGCTGCCTGCCATCGTGGACGAAGACGCTGCGTAAGCTCCCGTCCGTTCAAACCTCACCCGCCTCCCTCGGTGCAAGCCGTCGGAGGCGGTTTTGCGTACTGGGGGCGCGGTTGCCAGGGTTGCGCCTCAAGTGCCGCTTCGCTAATCTCGGCGCACTTTCTCCATGAAACACATCCTCGCCACGGTCCTTCTCTTTCTCCTAGCGACAGTCTCACACGCGGCCAAGCCGAAGCCTTTCATCTTCGTGCCGAAGAATGTCACCGAGCCGATGCCTGTGGCCGTGTGGCTGCAGGGTTACCGCGGCTATTCACCTCTGGGCCCCATGCCCGGTGAGACGACGGAAGCCATGCAGAAGCTGGCCGACACACTCGGCGCGGTGATCCTCGGCTTTCCCGCCACCACAGACCTTGGCGATGACACGCAGCAGTGGTCCGAAGAGCCAGTGGCAGACCACGCCTACATTCAGGACAGGCTGAGAACGCTTACCACGGGTCTGAAAGTGGATCTGACCCGGGTCGGATTGTTCGGTTTCTCTCAGGGTGCCATGGTGGCCGCAGATCTAGCCACTCTCTATCCCGACTCCTATCGCGGAGCCATCTTGATGTCACCCGGAGGCATGGGGGCACCGAAGGCTTCAGAGCGTAGGCTGCCGGTTCACGCCACGCAGGTTTATTTCTGCTTTTGCGGTGCCGAGGAGCATCAGGGCAACGTCGGCCTCACCAAAGCCTATGCGGAACATCTGGAGAAAGGCCTGGGCGCCCATGTTACCTTGAAGCTCTACGAAGGCGTCTCCAAGCACACGCGGCCCCCGGATTTCATGACCCAGTTTACCACGTGGATGGGAGCGATTCTGAAGCCCGTAGTGAAGGGTTGATCGCCAAAACTCGCCCTTCGCCACACCACCACGGTAAACTCAACCGGCCCCTTACTTCGGCACGATGCCCAGATAATTCCTCACCGTGCTCCAGCCGGGATGGGTGTGTTCGCGGCCGTCGTTGGTGCGGAAGTAGAGGGCGGAGGAATGACCGCCATCGAGATTGAGCGCACGGTTTACCGTGAATGCGGGCATGACGCCGGGCGCGGTGAGCAGCTCGGCGAGTTCACTCAGGGTGATGTCATGCGCGAGGCCTATACACCACTGGTTGCCACCGTCGTTGGCGATGAAGGTGCGGGTGCTGCGCTTCTTGGCATCGAGTCCTGCCACGGCCTGACCACCATCGACCAGACGCGGGCCGGCCTGCAAAAGCTCGCTGGCACCTTCGGGGTTTACATCCGCATTCCACAGCAGTTGAGGCTGGGAGGTAACAACGACCGCACCCGTGAGCAGCGGACCTGTTTGCCAGGTGCCGGTGCGCTTGCCACCGGCGATCATGAGGCCCATGGGCTTGAATTCAGGAGTGAAGAAACCGCCGTTCACTCCGGCCACGGCTGCAGCAGCACGCATGCATTCGGTGAGGCGGTTGCCGCCAGACCAGTCTTCCGGCTGGTCGATGACCTTGAGATCAAACTGACGATCGTCGAAGACCACGACCTGAACCTGGAAGGAGTGGCGCTCGCGACCGATCTTGTATTCGATCACTGAGGCACCGCCGACGAGTGGCTGCCCCTTGAAATCGGAGATGGCCGTCCAGCTTGCTGTCGGAGCTGGCTTGGCCGGAGGAGTCTGCACCGCCACTTCCTCCACCGTGGGGTAGGGCGGGACGAGAGGCGCAGGCCCTGACTCTGCTTTGAGTGGCGCGGGCGGTGGCGGCGTGCTGCAGCCAGCCAGCGCCAGGGTGAGGATGAAGATCAGAGGGCGCATAAGCTCAGGCCAGTGAAGCGAGTTGTTTCTTCATCGCCGCGAGGGCACGCGCACGATGGCTGAGCTGGTTCTTCGTTTCGGCTGGCAAGACACCGAACGTATCCGTGAAACCATCAGGAATGAAAAGCGCATCGTAGCCGAAGCCACCCGAACCCACTTCTTCCGTGAGCAGACGACCTTCCACGCTGCCGCTCGTGACGTGCAGCACTTCGCCATCACGCGCGAGAACCATGCAGCATTGAAAGCGTCCGGTGAAGCGGATGTCCTGCGGCAGTTTGGCGAGTTCGGTTTTCAATTTCGCGCGGTTGTCTGCGGCATTGGCGGTCTCTCCCGCATAGCGTGCGCTGCGCACACCGGGCGCACCGTCCAGCGCATCCACTTCGAGACCGGAATCATCGGCCAGCACCAGCAGGCCGGGCACACCCCGGCTGCCGCTCACGGCTTTGATGATGGCGTTGGCCTCGAAAGTGTCGCCTGTTTCTTCATCCAGCGTGACTCCGGGATGAGCGCGAAGATCTTCGACCTGCCAATCCTCTCCAAGGATGGCGGCGACTTCTTCAGTCTTGTGGGCATTGGAGGTGGCGAAGACGAGCTGAGGCATGGTGGCCTATGGATGGCGGCGGCGGTGGACGATTTCAACCGGCTCCATTTATGATTTACGATTTGGGGAGCCTGATTTCGGGGAGCGGCTTGGCCGTTCGTGAAATCATAAGTCAAAAATCGTAAATCATAAATCCACGCTAGTGCATCAGCGGTTCCAGCAGTCGCTCTTCCGTGATGAGTCCCAGCGGCTGCTGGCGTTCATCCACCACGATGGCGAGGCGGCGGCCGGATTTGCGCATGCGCTGCAGCGTGTGCAGGGCGGGCAGGCTGGCGGGCACGGCATCCAGGGTGCGCATGTGATGGCGCACGAGGCGGTCCGGGGGGATGACGGCGGGGAGGTCGGTGGTGTCGAGCAGGCCGATGAAGCTGCCATTGTCTCCCAGCACAGGAAGCAGCGTGCAGTTTTGCTCACGGGCCACAATCAAGGCCGTGCTGAGAGGGATCTCAGCGGCGAGGGCGATGCTGCGTGCCAGCGGCTGCATGATATCGCCGGTGCACAGCTTTTTGTAGTCGAGCACGCGCTCGATGAGATGCATGGCGTTGGCAGAAAGCTGATGCTGGGCGGCGAGCTCCTGAGCCAGCGCCTTCAGATCGTCACGCCCGCGTGTCTGACGTGCCTCGCTGGGCACTTCGCTGGTGTCGGTGTTTTTTTTGCCGGTCACCACACGAAACAGAGGACGCGCCAGACCGACGAGATGGACGAGCGGCGAGACGCTGCGCATGGAGCGGAAGGGATAGCTGCGAAAGAGCTTCTTGGGCATCACTTCCAGGCCGATGAGAAAAACGGGCAGCGCGAGCGTGAAGGCCAGCACGTAGCCCCACAGAGTCGCATGGTGGATGATGGGAAAAGCGACGAGCAGGAAGGCCGCGAGATTGGTGAGGTGATTGGCCACGGTGATGCAGCCGATCAAGGCATCACGGTCCTCCAGCAGCGGCAGCAGGCCGCGTGCGCGGCGGTCGCCTGCGCTGGCTGCATGGCGCACACGTACACGGCTGACGGCCATCACCGCGCTCTCCAGCCCGGAGAGCATGAAGGAAAGAGCGAGGCAGAGGAGGAGCAGGAGCCAGGTCATGTGGGTGGGATAAAATTAGCTGGCGCTGGATTCGTCGGAATTTTTGAGTTTGAGGCGGAGCTCGACCTCCTGTATGCGGGCACGCACGATGCGGCGCACCTTGATGTCCGCGTCGTCGAGGCTGATGCGTTCACCGGGCTTGGGCACGTGACCGAGCTGATTGAAAACAAGGCCGCCGATGGTGTCGATGCCGCTCACAT
>JAPLUN010000295.1 GCA_026397715.1 Verrucomicrobiota bacterium | reverse complement strand
GCCACCGTGAATCAAGGCAGCGAGCACAAGTCCATCAGCGAACTCAGCCTGGATGACAAAGCCCAGCCCGTTTTCAACAGGGAGACGCGCCCAGTCGGCCTCAATGTCGAACTCGAACCCACCACCAGCAAAGACAGCCCCTTCGTTAATTTGATTCTCTCCGCCGAATACCACACCGCCCCTCCCCTCGATCACCGCGAGCACCTCATCGACCCCCAGGGCTGCCGCCTCGAAATCCCACTCACCGATTTCTTCACCTCCAAGACCACCACCGGCATCACCCTATCCTCCGGCTCCGCCCGTCTCCTCTCCCTCTACAAACCCACCGGCAAACCCGAGTTCGAAAAAGACGACATCCTCCAGGCCATCTTCATCACCTGCGACATCCTCCGCCCAGACGAATAGCCCAGTCGCGCCGCAGCTGGCCTCCGGTCAGCCCCTCCGAGTTCGTAGTTCGGGCTTTAGCCCGTCTGATCAAGGCATCATCAAAGTCTAAGCCATCAAAAGCGCCAAGCAGTCATCCGGCAGCGCCCCTCAATCACTTTTTTTGCTCCTTTTTGCGCCTCTTTGCGGCCACCCCTCGGCATCCCCAATCACTCCTCAAACTCCGTGTAATGCCGCCGCCGCGGCGGCTCCGTCACCATCGCCTTCTGCTTCCAGAACGTGGCCAGGTGCAGATCCTTCTCACAGCCCACGCCTTCCAGATAACATTGGGAGATGCTCTTCATCGCCTCCACCACGCCTTCCTCAGCCGCAGCCTTGATCGCCGCAAAACCTGTTCTGCGCTCCTTCGTCGTCTGCCCGTGATTCAGCAGCACCATGCCCGCCAGATTCTTGGCAGGCGGAAATTTCTCCACCGCACGTGAGAGCGTGTCATACACATCCTGCCACAGCGCCGGATCATGCTCCGCTTTGCGCCACAGCAGATGCGCAGCCAGGTAAGCCTCCAGCGGATGCTTGGACCGGCTCATAAACGCCAGCACCAGCGCCCCCGCCTTCTCGATGTCCTGCGGCACGCCTTGTCCCTGAAACAGCGCCTCCGCATAGTAAAACCGCGCATCACGCCGCTTCCCGGCCTCGAAGGCCTTCTGGTAAAGCGCCAAACTCTTGGCCGCACTGCGCTGGCAGCCATAACCCGCCGCATACAGATGCCCTTCCAGCAGCATCGCAGACACACTGCCATGCTCCGCAAACTGGTGCACCTGCTCCGCCCACGCCGCGTCCAGCCACTTGCCACTCATGAACAACTGCCGCGCCATGCGGTCACACAGCTTGTCCGCAAACGGCTGCCAGAAAGTATCCTGCGGAAATTCATACATCGCGTTCATCAGCACCGTGAGCGCCGGCTTGAAGTCCTCCGTCGCCTCCAGCCCCCGCATCTGCTCCAGAATCTCCAGCCGCGATTCATCCACCTGCTCCTCATGCGTGAAAGCCGGCTTCAGCTCGCGCAACGACGCAGCGCTCACAAACTGCTCCTTCGCCGGCAGCAGCTCATTCACCTCAATGCTGTCGCTCGCATCCGTGATCCTCCAATGATCCGCCACATCGCGCTGCACCTGGCAAACCAGCACACCCTTCCCCCGTGCAATCCGTTCACCACGCTGCACTTCAAATTGAAACGGCTGGGTCACCTTGATCAAATCAAACGTCTCCAGCTCCGCCTGCGCTCCCGCCACCACGCCGATGCGCCGCAGCGGCCAGCGATCCCGCATTTCCTCCTCCTGGCGCAGCAGCACCTCCATCGGCGGATGATCCAGCGTGAAAAACTTCCCCTGCCCCGCCGCCACATGCTCCAGCAGTTTGGCCACAGACACCTCGTTCCATGAGCGCACATACGCCGCCACACGATCCAGCGCCCCCTGCTTGGCTGAGAGCTTCGCCGCAGCACGCTTGTCTCCGGCCATCCGTGCCTTCTCAAACGCAGCGAGCGCCAGCTTGATGTCAGGCTTCGTGCCATTGCCATACTCGTAGCGCTCCCCCAGCGGCATCCAGGCAGAAGTCTCCCCGAGTTTCGCCGCCAGTTGCAGCTGCTGTAAAGCACCCTCCGTGTACCGAGCCGGATTCTCCTCATCATCCACCACACTCACAAAATCATGCAGCGCCTCGCGCCGCCCGCCTTCCACCGCCTTCTGCAGCACCACCACCACTTCCTCTCCAAACTTCCCCGAAGCCCGCAGAGCCACCGCCAGCTGATGCATCGCCACCAGATTCCCCTTCTCCGCCAGCGGCATCAGCATCTGTGCCGCCAGCTTCGGAGCCCCGGCACGAATGAGATCCTCGCACGCCCGCACCGTCGCCTCCGGCGAGAGAGCAGGAGCGACCACCGGCGGCAGCAGCACATCGGGTTTCGCCGCAGAGAGCTGATCCAGATGTTGCGGCCAGTAAACAATGCCCGCGATCATCGCTCCACAGACAAGCAATCCCACCAGCACCAGCTTGGAAGATTCCTCCTCCTCATCATCCTCATCCGCTGGCAGCGGCGTTTCCACCATTGCTTCCACCGTCAGAGCTGGTGGGCTGGCAGCTTGAGTCGGCATGGGAACCTCGTTTTCAGGTGGCGGAGCAGCCTCTAAAATCACCTCACCCACCCGCTGTCCGGCGCGCGGCTTCAAGGTGATCGGCTTCAGCAAATACTCCCGCCTGCTAGGGCGCTGCCCAGCAGGTGCCCCCTCGGCTTCCTCCCGCAACGGCACCTCCGCTTTCCCCTCAGCGATATCCACGTCAAACACCTCCCCGCCAATCCCAAACTTGAACGGCACATTCACTTCCAGCTCGCTCGAAGTCACCCCATTCACCGAGAACTGCGCCGCCGCATACACCCCGATGATTTGAAAAGTCCGCTCTCCTGTCCTGTACAGCACGCAGTGCCGCGGCAGGATGCCCACCCCTTCAAACGTCACATCACAGTCCGGTCCGCAGCCAAGCGTCAGCGACGCATGCAGCGGACACGAAATCCGGTGCTCGCCGTCTAGATTACTCAATGTCAGAACCATCAGGGCCATCGATGCAGTATGCTAAACAACTGTTTAGCGTCGAGTCAGCATTGCATAAAAGAACCTAGGACATCCTTACTTTCCAGCCCCCAGTTCCTGATAGTAACGCTTCACCAGATCACGGAACTCAGCCGGCACCGGGTCACGATCCACCGGCGCCAAGTTCTTGCCCGCATCCTTCTTTGAAAGCTCCTCCACCACACGGTCCCGCAGCTCCATCAGCGGCTGCGTGATGCGCGTATTCAGGTTGGCGACCTGCGGCGCTTCATTGCTCCGTTTGAGTTCAATGCGCAGCGCACGCGCGCGATCCTGCACCTTCGCCGCTTCGTTGCGCAGTTCAGGGTTGTTGAGAAGCTCCTCCACATTGCGCAGCCGGTCGCTCCACTGCTCGTAGCCGTTGCCGGTAAAGACCCCGCTGTCAGGCTGCTCCTTGCTGTCGTCAAAGAACAGCGTCTCAGGCACAGCCCCCCCATTGATCTGCGGACGCCGGCGGTCATTGTCCGAATCACGATCTCCCGTAATGCCCAGCCCCGTGTTCGCATCCGCCGTCTGCGCCTGCCCCCTGCCCTGCCCACGTCCTTGATTCTTCCCTTCGCCAGGTTTCTGCCCGCGACCCTGCTGTTGCCCTTCACCAGGCTGTTGCCCATTCTCCGCCGTCTGCGGCTCGCCCTGCCCTTGGCCCATCCCCTTGCCTTGCCCATCCTTCCCCGGCTGCTGCCCGGGTTGATTCCCTTTGGGCTGCTGCGCTGAAGCCTGCCCCTGACCTTCGCCTTGGCCCTCAGGACCAGGCTGCTGTCCGCCCTGCCCCTTCTCCCCGGGTTGCATGCCCTGCCCGGGCTTCTGCCCATTCTCGGCAGTCTGCGCGTCTTTGCCTTCACCTTGGCCAGCTTTGCCCTCCTTGCCCTGTCCAGGCTTCGGCTCCCCTTCGCCAAGCTTCTGACCTGCGCCAGCCAACTTCGGATCCTGCGGCTGGCCATCGCCATCCTTGCCTTCGCCTTCCTTGCCCGGATGCTGACCTTCCCCGGCCATCTTCGGTTCCTTCCCCTGACCTTGGCCATCCTTGCCCGACTCCTGCCCTTGCCCTTCTTTTCCAGGCTGCTCGCCAGCACCCGGCTTCTCACCTTTCTCAGCAGTTTGGCCATCCTTGGTCTGCCCGTCTTTCCCCGCCTTAGCCCCCTTCTCAGCAGCATTCGGCTCCCCGGCATCCGCAATTTTTTGTCCTTCGCCCGCAGCCTCCTGCTCCTGCGCTTCCTTGATCAGCTTATCGAGTTCATTCTTCGCCACACGCAAAGCCTCGCTCTCACTGCCCAGCACACTCTCAGCCGCCTTCTCCACGCCTTTCCTCAGCTCCTCCACAGCATTGGCCGCTTTGCGCTCCGCATCCTTGGCTTCCGCTTGTGATCCATACCGCAGCTGATCCCGCGTCTCCTTCAAATTCTCTTCCAGCCCGCTCGTCTGCGCCTTGCGCACGGCATCGTAAAGATTGCGATGCAGCAGCGGTTCGCTCTCCTCCGCCTGCTCACTGAGCTGTCGCATGCTGTTGAGCAGTTTTTCCACCTTCTCCTGCTGCTCCGCCACCTGCCGGCTCTGGGCCGCATTCTGCATGTTCTTCTCGATGTCGGACCCGGCCTCCTTCTGATTCTCCAGCGCCTCGCTGATCTTCTTCTCGCTCTCCGCCGCATCACGCGCCTGCTGGCGGATCTGCTTCACCTCCTCGGCAAATTTCTTCGAAGTCTTCTGCCGGAAATCCTCCTGCATCTTTTCCAGCTCACGCTGCGCACGCGTCGCTGAGTTGGCGGCATCCGCCAGCTTTTCTTCCTTCAGCTGCTCCGCCGCCTCACTCACCTTCTCACGCGTCTGCTCCAGCTGCTCCTTGGCCTCCGCCATGTTCTGCGCGTTCTCCGGCTTCTCCATGCGCTCCTTGAGATCATCCAGATCACTCAGCAGCTGCTCCTGCTCGGCCTGCAAACGCTTGAGCTGGTTGTCCAGTTCCTGCTTCTCCTCCTCCGTCTTCGCATTGGCGATCTGATTTTGAAGTTCCTTGATCTTCTCCGCCAGCGCCTCCTGCCGCCGCGCCAGTTCCTTCAGCCGGTTCAGCACCTGCAGGTTCTCCTGCTGCTCCGCCGTCTGCTCCTCGGTGGCGGCCTTCTCTTCTTCGTAGCGCTGCTCCTTCTGCTTCAGCTCCAGATCCATGATCTGGTTCTTGTTCGCCTGCTGCTGGCCCTGCGAGGGCTTGTCCTGCCGCATCACCTGATGCTCACGGCTCTGCGCACGGTGCAGCCATTCCAGCGCCGTTTGTTCAAACGTCAGCGCTTGATTCAGCGGAGAGCGCTTCTTCTCCGCCGACGCCTGCTGCAGCGGCCCCTGCGCATCCTTGAGACTCTTCCAGGCCTCCGTCAGCGACTGCTTCACTTCCGCATCCTCCACTTCTTCCATCGCTTCTTTGACCTTCTCCATCGCGATGCCCACGGACTGATCCACCACATCAATGTCCGGCGTCGCAGCCTCAATCACCCGCCCCGCATTCGTGTCGCGAATGATCTTCCATGTCGCATTGACGATCTGTTTCACCAGATCCACCAGCTTGTCACTCTGCGCCTTGCCGGGAGGGCCGGGTGGCGCCTCCATCTCACGGAAAATGTCTTCGTAATGACGCACATCGGCAAAGAACATCTCACTCATGCTCCGCCGCACCTCCCCTTTCGGACCCGTGTCCTCCGCCCATAGATAATAACTCACCAGCTGTCGCGGCTCGGCGTGCTCTTTCTCCAGCGCCAGCTCCGTCTTCACCTCCTGCTTCTTCAGCGGAGCGGTCACCGCATGCTTGAAGATGATCTCCTTGCTGTTGCCGTTGATGCTGAAGACCGCGCCAGATTTCGTGACCCCAAGATCATCCGAGACCTGCGCCTCCACCGGCAGCTCCTGAATGCTGGAGACTTGCAGATCCCTCTTTGGAAACACCATCTCGATCTTTGCCAGCTGATTCGACTGCACCGTCACCGTAAACCACGGCGGATTCTTGTTCCCGCGCTCCGCTTCATCCACCAGATGCAGCCGATACTTCTGCGTCTTCTCCGCCATCAAAGAACCCTCCAGCACCATGGCATCCTCCGCCGATGGCGTGAGAGCAATGACACTCTTGTCTTCACCAAAAAGCTCCGCAGCCGTCAGATGCGGAGCAAACGGAGACACCTCTTTCCTCGCAGGTGCACCCGCCTCACCGGCGGCGATCAGCGGCTTGTTCACCTTGATCTTCCACACAATCTTCGAGCCCTCCAGCGCCGACACCTTCCGTGTGTTCTTCGTCTCCTTCGCAGGCAGCTTCGTGTACTCCGGCGGCGTGACAATCACATCGCTGCCAACCAGCGCAGGAAAATCAAACACGGTCAGCGTATGCACCTGCGATTTCTGATCCGCAAACTCCACGTGGTATTTCGCATCACGCTCCACCTTGTTGATCATGCCGCCAAACACCTGCTCATCCACCGTCAGGCGCATCGGCAGACGCTCCCGCTCTTTCCCATCCGCCTCGCTCACCACCAGCGTGGCATCGGCAGGCACCGGCCCATTGAAACGCGCTTCAATGATGAGACGCGAACCGCGTTCCAGCTCCGCATCCCCCGGAGTCAGCGTGGCCATGAACTCCGTGGCCCTGTCCTTTTCGTCGGCCTGGATTTTGGCAACGCCGCTTACCTGATTTCGCCTCATATCCATGAGTCGAAAGGCCACATCCGTGATAAAAAAAGTCGCCATGGCAAACACTGCCATCAAGCACGCACGTCGAAAGGGCTTCTGGGCAACCGTCACCGGCCAGTTCTGCGTAGCCGCATGCGCCAGCGCCCGGTCAATGAGCCGTTCATGCAGAAACCCCGCTGGCACCTCAGCCTCCGGCTCATGCTCGATGGCCGTCAGCAGCAGCGCATCCAGCGAAGGATGCTTCCGCTCGATGACGCGCGCAATGTCATGATCGCTCCAGATATTCCGTCTCCCTTTCACCCACGCAATCAAGCCCAGCACCAGAAGCCCCAGCAGCGACCAGCGGTCAATCCCCTTCGAGACATGCCCCCCATTCAGCGTGGCCAGCAGAAACGCCCCCCTCACCACAATCCCAATCGCGAAAACCACCGCCAGATGGCGCATCAGCCGCGCACGTCGCAGTGCCTCGCGAACTTCAGCAATGCGGGCTTCAAGAATGGTGCGTGCGATCATAGTTTTTCCTCTTTGAGTGGAAAGTGACGAATATATCTGTTCTCGTTGTCATAGAAAACAACCAGCCTGCTCACCTTCGGCTGCGCTATCTTGCTATAAATGGCGCAGGGAACAAACACGAACTCGCTGGCACCAAAGGTGGCTCGGCCAAACTCCCTGCTGTAACCGGCACTTAAAGGATCGGTCACCACTCCTCGAACCTTGAACACATCATGCTTCTGCTCTTTCACAAAAACCGATCTGCCATTGTTTTGAGTCACACTAGCTATCGGTTTGCCAAGTCGTTCACGCACTTCCTCCCGTGATTTTCCTGCAACCAGCACATCTCGGTACTGGCCAAGGCTGTAGATAAGCGGTGAGCAAGAAGACATGAAAGCTCCCAAACGGCAGCGAGGGTGTTTTGACGGGTACGCCCTGCAAACCAAGTTTCGAGCAGGAGAACGGCCAGGAGAATAAGGAGAATATACCACCACGACTGCTGCCGCTGCTCCGTGTCAGTCGCCGTAAGCCGCTCGTCCGTGCTTTCACCGGCTGCCCCACTGTCAGCACCGCTGGAAAGCTTGATGCCATATTCCGCCAGCTTCTGCGGAGCCAGTGGCAGCACACGCCCTTCATCCGGCGGGAGATTGACGGCGAAAATCTGGGTATGGCTGGCGCTTTGCACCTTGTAGAGACCGATCCCGGTCGTGGTAAAACTCTCGCCAGCCTCGAGGCTGTGCGTCTTGCCTCCCGGCTCCGTGATGATGCACGCAGAAGCAGCATCCAGCGGCAGGTCTTCCCCCACCAGCAGCGTCGCCGCAGGATCATGGCTGAAACCAGCAGCCGCCAGCCAGCCATACAGCAGGGGCACAAACTTCGTGCTGAGCGCCAGCTGGCTGTCACTCGGCTGCCAGCCTGAAGCCAGGACAATGAGCGTCCCCTTCCCAATGCGGGCGCTGAGAATCGCAGGATGCCCGTTGTCAAAGCTGGCCAGAGTTTCCAGCTTGTTGCCCGCATCTTTGACCTCGATCTGCCGATGCTTCCAAAACCGCAGCTTGGTAAAGTCGCGCAGCTTCGGATCACCAAAAGGCTTGAGCAGCGGATGCTCCGTTTTGACATCCGCCAGCATCCGGTAGTCGTCATTGGCATCCCCGTCCTTGACGGTGATGCCAGGAATCCCAGTGAGCGTTTGAAGCAGGGCTGCATCGGCAGAAGAAGAGGCGACCTCCACCAGAAACCCGCCCGCACTGACAAAGTCGCGCAAGGCGGCATGCATCCCGGCAGAAGGCGTGGCACCCGAGATGACGAGCACGTCCGGCTTCTGCGCCGGCATCGCCTTCCCTGCGGTGAGCACCGGCGCCAGCGTGGCCGTAGGTTGCAGCGCACGTGCCAGATAATACAGCGGCGCAGCAGCCTCATCCCGCGTGGCCTCATCGCCCAAAAAGTGAATCCGCACCGCACGCGGCTGCGGCGGGGCGATGAAGAGGCGGTTGTCGAAATCGTATTTGTCGCCCGTGAGAGTCAGTGTCGTCGCGCGATTCGTGGAATTCGGCGGTGCGTTGAGGATGCGCGAAGCTCCCGGCGGGATCTGTGCTGTGATGCTGTCCGTCTGTGGAGCCTTGTCCCACGCAAGCGTGAAGTCCCGCAAAGCCGAGTCACGCGTGTTGCTCAAACGAATACGAATGAGCGCGTCCGCATTCCCCTCCTCATCACGCGCTGCCAGAGCCACGGCAAAATTGTCATTCGTCACCGGATCCAGCCGATGCACATGCAGCGTGAGCTCCGCCGGCCAGGCAATCGTCCGCAACGCATCAAGGTGCGTCCCCTCTTGCAAATCCGTGATGAGATGAATGCGCTTCTTCAGCTTCGCCGTGCTCGCATCAAACGACGGCACCGCAGCAATCAGCGCCCGATCAAGCTGCGTGCCGCTCCACGTCGGTGCCAGCATAGCCAGACGGCTTTGCAGCGCCGCGCTGCGATTCGCCGGCGTGTTGCGATCCTCCTCAAAACTCCACACCGGCGTGAGCTCCCGGTCAAACACCGCCAGCGCGATCCGGTCCGTAATCTTCGCTGCCTTAAAAAGCCGCTCAACTTCAGCCAGTCCACGCTTCGACAAATCATCCCGCCGCATCGAAGCACTGCGATCCAGCAATATCAGCGTCGCCTGATCCGCCGATGACGAAGTGGCGCTTTCACTCTGCAAAAACGGCCGCGCAAACATCAGCGCGAGAAGGATCAGCGCCAGACACCGCAGCAACAGCAGCAGCCAGTTCTCCAGCCGCCTCTTGCTCACCGGCACCGGCGTGCTCGCATCCAGAAACATCAGCGTACTGAACTCCACCCTGTCCTGCGGCGGCCTGCGTCTCAGGTGCAGCAAAATCGGCGCGATGATCGCCGCAGCACCCGCAAGATAAATGGGAAAGAGCCAGCTCATACACAATAAAAGGTTCGACCACCAAAACGTGCCCTCATCAGAAATCGTCCTCGTTCTCCTACTCGTCCTCGATCAAATCGCTCACAAATACCTCCACGACGCTCAATCTCTATTCGTCCTCGTCCTCCTACCTTGGGCTCCGTAGCTTTAGCGAAGGAGGCTCGAACTCGTCCTCGATCACATGACTCCGAGCACAGCGAAATACGCCGATTCAGAAACAGCTGTGTTGGCATGGATTGGAAGGTCATGAGTAGAAAATCGAAAAGCAACCTATCCCGCCACCCTCGCCGCCGCAGACTTCGAAGCCTTCTTCCTCTGCCGCGCACTCAGGAAATTGAACAGCACCTCTTCCAACGGCTGATCCGTCGGACAAAAGTGATACTCCACATTATGGCGGTCCGCCGCCACCTGGATCGTATCACGATGCGCCTGCAGCCGCTTCAGGTAATTCTCCCGCACCAGCTGCGGATCAATGAACCGCTCCGCCCCAGTCTCCGCATCCCGAAAGTGCGCCGACTTTTCAAAGGTGAAATCAATTTCCGCCCGGTCCATCAGGTGAAACAGCACCAGGTCATGCCCCATCGCACTCAGCAGCGCCAGTTGCTTCTCCAGATGCTCCACCGGCGCCAGCAAGTCCGTGATCAAACAAATCATCCCCCGCTTCCGCAGCAGATCCGCCAGCTGCCCCACCGACAGCGCCAGCGAAGTCCCAGCCGCCTTCGCCGGCCTCTCCAACTCCGCAATGATCCGCCGCAGATGCCCCGGCCGATTGCGCGGCGGCAGATGCTCCTCAATCCCTTCCGCAAAAGTCGTCAGCCCCGCCGCATCCCCCTGCTTCATCAAAAACGACGCCAGCGTCGCAGCCAGCGTCGCCGCATAATCCGCCTTCGTATATCCCAGCGAGCCAAACCCCATCGACTTGCTGTGATCAATCACCAGCTGACACCGCAGGTTCGTCTCATCCTCAAACTTCTTGATGTAAGTCCGGTCACTCCGCGCCAGCACCTTCCAGTCAATGTACCGCGGATCATCCCCCTGCACGTAAGCCCGGTACTCCGAGAACTCCACCGAGAACCCATGATACGGACTCCGGTGCATCCCCTTCCAAAGCCCCTCCACCACCACCTTCGCCCGCAGCTCAAGCGACTTGATGCGCATCAGCGCGGCAGGATCCAGAAATGAGGTGGCTGTGGACATAGGTTCTGACTCAATGATCAAAGGGACATTTCTTCTTCCTGACGTTTTCAAAATGGTGAGGACGGCAAAGAACGCTGAATTTCACAGAACCCCGCTGACACCCCGGCTCACTGCAGGGCTTTTCGCCCCTCTCAGCTCCTAATCCATCATAAAATTGAAGATCTAGATTTCGCATGATGACATCAGCCGGAGGAGGATCAGGCGCGCCCACTTTAGGAAGAAACGCATCGAATCGATAATAGTATAGAAACGATTCGAATCGAACCTCATCGTCAGCCTTGCCCACAAGTCTGTCCGCCCATAAAACCACAGACTCAATGGTTCCGAGGTCCAGCGTCTCTTTGAGACCAAGAGAGGTATATTGCGGCTCTATGTTTGGCACTCCAGTTTCATCATCCAAATCCGGGAAAAAAGCCTGCGTTTCCAGCGACCATTCAGAATCATTACCCGGCAGAAAAAGCCAATCTCCGTCATCGTCATTTGGAGGAGAATGGAAAACTTCACGTAACGTCATGGGTGTAATATCGTTTGGAAGTTATGAATTCCAATGCGCCGTGTAGAAGCACACTGTGTACATCTCAGCACCCTTTGCTCCGCTGCACACCAACCCCAACGGGGTTGCGGAATTCAGCCCAGGGTCAGCCGAGCCTAGGCGAGGCGACCCTGGGTATCGATACAAACGACCGGAAAGCAAACCCAGCACTCCACCGCACCCAGCGGCCACCAGCAGCGTCTGCAACAAGCTCCGCCACGCATTCGCTCCGCGATGACACATCACGCCAAGCCCACCCAGTCCTCCGATGACCGCCCTTCTGAAATGAGTGCTCTTCATAGTAGTCATGGGATTGCGTAAAGGATCGTCATTCGGGCTAACTCATTCGTCATTCGTCATTCGTCATTCGTCATTCTTCTTCGCTACGCCTTCACGTGCTCCAGCAGCTTCCCAATCACCTTTTCCACCGTCACGCCTTCCGCTTCGGCTTTGTAGTTCACCAGAATACGATGCCTGAAAACCGGCAGCGCCATCGCCCGAATGTCTTCCACCGTCACATGCGTCCGGTTATGCAGCAGCACCCGCGTCTTCGCCCCCAGCACCAGATTCTGACTCGCACGTGTCCCCGCCCCCCAGCTCACCCACTGATTCACAAAATCCGGCACACCTTCACGTCCCGGCCTCGACGCCGCCGAAAGCCGCACCGCATACCGCGCCACATCTTCCGCGATCGGCACCTTCCTCACCACCTTTTGGAAAGCCAGCAACTCCTCTCCGGTAAAGAGCCGCTGCACCGGCTCGCCTTTCCCAGACGTCGTCTTCGTCACCACGGCCACTTCATCATCTTCGCTCAGATAGTCGATCACGATGTTCAGCATGAAGCGGTCAAGCTGCGCTTCCGGCAGCGGATACGTCCCTTCCTGCTCAATCGGATTCTGCGTCGCCAGCACAAAGAACGGCTCCGGCAGATGCATCGTCTTCCCATTCACCGTCACCTGATGCTCCTGCATCGCCTCCAGCAAGGACGCCTGCGTCTTAGGCGGCGTGCGGTTGATTTCATCCGCCAGAATCATGTTCGCAAACACCGGCCCGCGACTGAACACCAGCTTTCGCCCCTCCGGGCTGTCTTCCAAAATCTCCGTCCCCGTAATATCTGAAGGCATCAAATCCGGCGTGAACTGAATCCGCTGAAAGCTCAGATGGCACACGTCCGCCACCGTCTTGATGAGAAGCGTCTTCGCCAGTCCCGGTGCCCCCGTGATCAAACAATGCCCCCCGCTCAGCAGCGCGATCAGCATCTCATCAATCACATGCACCTGCCCCACAATCACCTTCCCCACCTCCGCAAACAGCCTCTGGCGGGCGGTGGAGAGCAGTTCGACAATCTGACGTTCAGTGAGTGGGGCGGAGGACGGCGGAAGGTCGGAAGGAGCGCTCATGGAGTGTGTGTTGTATCAAACAGCGCCCACGATGCCAAGTTTTCATCCACCACGAAGGTAGCAAAGAAAGCCAGCCGCATTCACCGCCCCGATCCCGAAGGGATCATCGAAGGTAGATATGGTCAGCGCAAGAGTGAAGGTTTAAATTTTTTCAGGCCTCAACTTTGGCGAAGTTCCTCACGAACGGCGTGTCATGTTTGATCACGCC
>JAPLUN010000018.1 GCA_026397715.1 Verrucomicrobiota bacterium | reverse complement strand
CAGGCCCGCAGAATATGATTGCATATTTTCCGCAAACCAGAAATGCTGCTGCCAAATCGCCCTCTCCCAGCAGGGGCAGTTTCATTCCGGCATGTCCGAGGCCACGCTGACACGCCGCACACGCAGATCCGTTCCCGTCAGCGCAGTCTTCAAAGATTGAACCCAACCCAGATCCCGACCATGAACCTCGCACGCCTCCTCCCTGCTGCACTCATTCTCCTGGCCGTCGGCCCGTCTGCCCATGCCCAGCAGAGCCGCAGAGCCACCAATGAGGCCCCGGCCCCGTCTTCGCTCACGGCAGAGACCTTGAGCACGAACTACCGGCTGACCCTTGCCGCGAAATCCGGAGACAAGGCGCTGGGAGAGATTTCCGTGCTGACCTGCGCCAGGAAAATCGATGCCTCCGGCATGCTCGACAAGCCTGCCGACGACACCCTTCCCAGCACGCTGCTCTCCATCCAGGGCACGCTGACGGAGCAGGAGGGCGGCGCGCTGATGCTGGCCTACAGCTTTGGCGTGAGCACACCCGTGGTCTCTCAGACGATGTCCTTCGGAGGCTCATCGGCGAAACGCACGGAGGCAGATGCCAAGGCGGGCGATGCCAAAGCGGCTGCCGAGGCCAGGCCGGAACAGCGTGGAAGCGTCTCCAGCGTCATCACTTACCGGGATCACCTTTCCAGCGGGTCGGTGCGGGTAAAGGCGGGCAGCAGCTACGATCTGGTGACGATGGCCGGGGTGGTGTACTCGCTGACGATCACCCCGGAAGCACAGAAATGAAGCGGACGCCGCACCCACGCACAGGTGCGCTCCAGACCACTCCACCGCATCCGCAGTCACCCCGATGAAACTTTCTCCACTCCTTCTCCTGGCCATCGCTCTGGGCGCGGGCCTCATGCCTGCCTCTGCGCAGGACAGCAAGCCCATGCTCAAACCCAACCCTGCGGTGCGGCCCAGACTGAGTGATGTGCCCCCGCCACCCGATTCCGCTGAGCCCGAGGACACGCTGCTGGGGGCAAACTACCGCATCGTCATCAGCGCGACGGCGAATGGCAGGAAGATGGGCGAGCTGGCGGCCCTGACCTGCACCTCCCCCTTTCAAATGACGGGCTATCTGGTGAAGCCCACCGCTGAGGATCAGTTCGGCGCCAGCCTCGCGGTGCGCGGCGCGCTGGCTGAAATGGAGGGCGGCACCCTGAAGCTGAGCTACGCCATGGGCATGAACGCTCCGGTCTCCATGCAGACCATCAGCCTCCCGGGCGGGAGCCAGCGGGTTAACTCCACCTATTCCTTCAAGAAAACGGGCACCTCAGGAATGCTGCTGCTAAAACCGGGCCAGAGCTACGAGGTGATGAAGGTCACCGGTGTGGTCTATTCCCTCTCCATCACCCCCACGGAGACGCCGCCTGCACCGGCAAACGCCAAAAAGCAGGCCGAGACGGAGCCAGGAGCCAAGCCGCCCGCAGCGGCACCTGCAGCCTCCCAGCCGTCTGCCGAGAGCTTCCGCCCGGAAAACAGGAAACCTGCAGACGCAGCGCGCAATGGCCCGATTGAGGAGGACAGGAAACGCTACGAAAGTCTCTCTGAAAGGGCCAAAGGGAAATTTCGCGAAGCCGTGAGAGAGCTCTTCAGCCATGCAGAATTTCGGAACGCCCCCGAGGAAGAGCGCCGCGAGCGGATCCGCAAGACCTTCGAGGAAGCCGCAGCCGAGGACAAGGCGGAGAAGAAGTGAGGCGAGAGGCGCAGCGCCCTGGGAGCGCGGGCCTCCGAGCCCGCAGCGGGTCGCCAGCACCCAGCGGGTGACGCTGCATTCTCAACCTCGCCAGCACCAGGAGCTTGGGCTGAGCTAAAGGGGGTGTGCGGTGGGAGGCAGGCCGCAGTGGGGCGAAGGATTCTTCGGACGCGGCGAAGGTGTATGCAAACATACCACTTACTACCACTTTTGCAGCACCTCCCCCCCACCCTGCCACGCATCTTTTTCCATAAAGTTCGTTGACGTTCAAAAATTCGTGCCTAACAGGTGATAATCACCCACGGTTTCCAGGTCCGAACAACGGGCCGTCCGGGAAGATGCCAGAAACTGCTCCTCTCTCCCATGACACTGAACACGATCTCCGAACCGCCCGCCTCTCCGGGCCCTGCTGCCACACCGTCCCCCGCAGCGCTGCCTTCCACGGCGGCTGCCCTTGCGCCACCGCCACCGGCCCTGCTCACCTCAGGCCAGCTCCGGGTGGCGCTGGGCATCAGCCGCCGCATGCTGAAGCGGTGGCTCCGGCACCAGGTCATCCCCTCCATCGGCGTGCGCCATGCGCGGCGCTATGATCTGGAGCAGGTGATGGAGGCCCTGCGCACGCACGGTCAGCAGGCCCCGGCGGCTGCTTCCGCCGCACCCGGCATGGGCGGTCCCGCCGGGCTGGCGTCTGACTGTGAATACCACGTCATGCCACGATAAAGCATCCGTTTGCCACGAATCCTACTCGTCCTCGTCCTCGTTCTCCTACTCGTCCTCGATCAAAACGCGCCGCGCCCAACCAAGCACCGAGAAAAGGCCCGGTCGGCCACTCCTAACGCCTTCAGCGTTCGGTGCCATAGGATCGAGGACGAGTAGGAGCAGGAGAACGAGAACGATCCAGCCCACCCCTTTATGACCACACGCACCAACCACCACGACATACCAGCCTTGAAAGAGCGCCTGCTCATCCCGGAGGTATGGCAGAAGCTCGGGCTGGAAGGACAGCCGGCGCGGACGTGCCGCTCGCCCTTCCGCGAGGACAAGAACCCCTCCTTTTCCATCTCCAAGGACGGGAAGCGCTGGAAGGACTACGGCACGGGCCAGGGCGGGGACGTGATCGACCTCATCGCCATGGCGCGGCAGATCACCACCGGGGAGGCGCTGAAGGTGTTTCTGGAGCTGGCCGGGGTGCCCGTGCCGGTGAAGGGCCGCAGCCCGCAAAGCGGCGCCCCACGCGGCACCTCCTTCAAGGAGAAGGTCACCGCGCTGCTGCCACCGCAGGTGCCGCCAAAGCCGGAGGGTCTGAGCGTGGCGCTGCAGAATGGCACGGAGGCGGACCGGCGGCTGGTGGCGGAGTCGCGCCGCATCACGCCGGAGGCCGTTTCCCTGGCGCTGGCGCTGCGCACGCTCACCTTTGGCATCGTGCAGGGTTTCCGCTGCTGGCTCATTGTGGATGCCGAGGAGCGCTGCGTGGAGGCGCGGCGGCTGGATGGCATGCCCTTCATGACGTGCGGCACGCTGGGCCGGCGGAAGGCGCACACGCTGCGCGGCTCCCGCAAGAACTGGCCGCTGGGCGCGGCGGTGCTGCGGCGCATACCGCAGTTCCGCACGCTGCTGCTGGTGGAGGGCGGGCCGGACTACCTGGCGGCGCTGCACTTTGCGCACGAGCTGGAACGCTGGGATGTGCTGCCCGTGGCCATGCTGGGGCGCGGCACGGGCGCACGGATCGACCCCGGGGCGCTGGAGCTCATGCGCGGCCGCCGCGTACGCATCTACCCGCACAACGATGCCGACGGCGGCGGTGTCAAAAGCGCCCGCCAGTGGGCTGCACAACTCGATGGCGTGGGCTGCGTGGTGGACATCTATGAATTCACCGGCCTGCTCCGCACGGACGGCACGCCCGTCAAGGACCTCAACGACTGCACCACCGGTCTGGATGAGGAATCCACCGTCACGCTGTGCCGCAGCCTCTTCCCCAAACCCGACCTGGAGGTGCATCCGCCGTTTTAAGTCGTCCTCGTCTGACACTCGTCCTCCTACTCGTTCTCGTTCTCGTCCTCGATCACTGCGCCCCCTTTGGCCTCACACTAAACGGAGAACCGAGAACTGCATCTGTGGTCACCCCATCCGCCCTCTGCTTTCGACGCCCTAGGATCGAGTAGGAGGACGAGAACGAGCACGAGGACGATTCCCAACCAAGAACCGAGAACAGCATCTGTGGTCATCCCATCCGCCCTCTGCTTTCGACGCCCTAGGATTGAGCACGAGGACGATCCCGACTCCCAACCACCGCAAACAATCGCAAACCACTGCCAACAACCGCCAATTTTCCGTCAATACCACAACATACCAAACAAACACGACCATGCCCACCATCACACCGTTCATTCCCACCGCCGAAGAAATCGCCGAGCGCGAGCGCCTGCGCGCACGCAGCCCGTTTCCCGCACAGGGAGCCACACACACGCAGAGCACGGGCGTGCCCGCCCAGGTGCAGGCAGTGCCCGGACAGCCGCCGCCACGGCCACCGCTGGCGCAGTTTGTCCTCACAGCAGAGCAGCTCGCGGCCCTCGTCATCCCGCCACGGCCCGCGCTGCTGGACCAGTGGCTGTGCCAGGGAGACCTCGGCTACATCTACGCCCCGCGCGGCGTGGGCAAGACGTGGATGGCCATGGCCCTGCCCGGCGCCATCTCCTGCCGCCGCCCGCTGGGCCTGTGGGCTGCCGCTGAGCCTGCAGAATCTTCCTCAGCCTCCTCCTCTTCCTCTGACTCCTCCTCCCTTTCAGACTCCCCTTCCGGTCAGGAAGACCCCGAAGCCCCGCCTGCACCTGCGCCCGATCACATCCCCGTGCTCTACATCGATGGCGAGATGGCGCTGGAGCACACCAAGTACCGCGCCCGGGGGCTGGACCTCTCCAAGGTGTGCCACCTCCACCACGAGCACCTCTTCAATCAGAACGGCACCTGCCTGAACATCGGCGAAGTGGAAGACCGCCAGCGCATCACCGACCTCATCATCCAGCAGGGCTACCAGGTCATCATCTTGGACAACCTCAGCTCCCTGGCCAGCGGCGTGGATGAAAACAAAGGCATGGACTACGAGCCCCTCTCCCACTGGCTGCTCGAGCTCCGCCGGCGCAAGATCACCGTCATCGTCGTCCACCACGCCGGGCGCAACGGCATGATGCGCGGCCACTCCAAGCGCGAAGACGCCTGCTCCTGGATCATCGAGCTGCGCGATGCCCGCCTGGAAAGCGACCCCGGCGCGAAATTCGTCAGCCACTTCGCCAAACCCTCCCGCAACACCGGCGATCCCATGCCCGACATGCTCTGGCACTTCACCACGGACAAGACGACCGGGATCACGGACATTCAGTGTGAGCTGGCGCAGGTGACGGAATACGAGCAGTTCATTCAGCACGTGATGGATGGGGTGACGAGCCAGAAGGACATCGCGGAGATGATGGACAAGAACAAGGGCACCGTCAGCAAATGGGCGCGCAAGGCCCTGCAGGATGGCCGTCTCAGCGGCGGTGCCAACAAGCTGCTGCCGCCGAAAGCCTCGCCGTCCAATGTACGTGGCAAAACCCGCGTCCACGCCAGCGATGACGACTTCGACGATGACGAAGATGATGAGGGCTGAAATCCACCTCAGCCCGCTCCACACGGCACCTCTGGTTGCCGGTTGCCCACCCTATGTTTTGACTTTGGCAACCGGCAACCAAGCCTCCCCTCCCCCTCGGTTTTTGGAGCATTTAGTGGCAGGATGTGGCACACCGTGGCAACCCGGCGCACGTTTGCGAAAACCTGAAGCCAAACCCATGGCAACCAAAAAGGGGTGTCTGGTTGCCGTGTGGCAACCGGCTGGGGGCTAGATCGCCAAATCAAATGGCAGGTCAGAAATGTCGCGCAGGCGCTTGGCGGCTCTGAGCCTCAAAAACTTTTGATCACCCCAGGGCATCCATCTGGGCCACTACCTGAGCTCCTAGGGCATCAATGCGTTCTGTGGCGAAGTTCTGACATTCACGGTACAACTCCTCCACAGAGTTTTGCAGGATGCCTTTGATCTTTTCGGCCTCTCCGATCACAGAGGCGAAGTTGACCCTGAAGTCGTGGATTTTTTTTACAGCCGTCTTCATGTGTTCTTTGCGCTCGGCGTCCTTCGGAAACATCTGCCGCCAATAATCGCACGTTTTACATGTGGTAGAACAGCTGCTGCTGTCGTGGGCCAGGAACGACTCCCACCCGGAGGGAGCCAACACCAAAGCAGGCATCTGGTCATCCCTGCGCTTTTCGCGGTTACACCACACACACGCTACTGCCACATTGCCAGGGATGTGCAGGCCGAGTCGAAAGCGGTTCATTCCTTCAAAATGCTCCACGGCCGCCCTTTCATTTTCGAGCGAACGAGAACAATACAAGCAGGAGGAGCCAAAAGCACCCTCCACCTGCTGCGAGTAAACCGGCGCGTTCACCGAGGGGACCCCAGTCCTGATGGTTAGAGCGCGGCTGATCTCATGCAGCAGCATGCTGACAAGCTTGTTTGCCACATCGGACTTGGCGCGTCGAGTGGCTTTTTGCAGATGCAGTGAGGTGCGGAATTCCATGGCCGGTGGGGGCTACCTGCCTTTGGGAGCGGAAGTGTTCTTTTTCACCACCTTGGCCTTGAGCGCTTCATCAAGCCCAAGGAACCAATCCGCAGAGCGGTTCAGCACTTTGGCAAAGTGCTTCAACTCGTGGTCAAAAACACAGCGCCGCCCGTTTTCTATCTTCGTGATGGCCAGACGCTCCAGGACCAAACCTTCACCTGCCAGAAGCACTGAAAGCTGCTCCTGCGAGAGAGGCGGCTCCTGGGCTAGCCGGGCCTCACGCAGCCGCAGCCCAGAGATGTTGCGCTGGGCTGTTTCAGGGATCTTGCGGAAGCGCATGCATCTCTTCTACCCACATATGCCTTGCGGATCGTGTGCTTTATAAGAACATACT
>JAPLUN010000587.1 GCA_026397715.1 Verrucomicrobiota bacterium | reverse complement strand
TGCCGCCAAAAGGCGTCACAGGCTTGTCAGAATATTCAATGGGCAGGTTCACCATCACGGTGACTCTTGCACACTCGTCAATCCCTTGCTCTACCAAGCTCTACAGCTCCCCCTCTCGTGTTCTATTGCATGATCCCGGTTGAAGAGCACGGAGTGGCTGAAGCCGTATGGGTGAGCCCAAGAAGGGCAGCTCTGTCATTTCAGATCACTGGCGTTTGGGTGTCGAATAGCGAACCTTGAATAGCATCGATTCGAGGTCATCTGCCCGTTGCCTCCAGCTGAATGACTCCTCCATTTGACCATTGTCGGCAAGGGCATCGGCATACATTCTCAGGAATCCCATGTTGTCAGGCATGAACTCTGCGCATTTTTTCAGTGCTGAAACAGCCTCAGCCTTGTTCCCGCGCTCACGCAGAGCCAGCCCTAAAGAACCCCAGCCGATGGCATACTGGGGAAAATCCCGGGTAAGCTCGCCAAAGCAAGTGATGGCCTGGTCCAGCTCTCCCATCTTCCTGATCACATCTCCCAACAACTGGCGCGTGTTTAAATTTGCGGGATCAATCTGACGTGCCTCCTCAAGAAGAATCCGAGCCTCGGCGTAATGCTCCGTCTTGGCCAGTACATTGGCGAGCAGATGCATGAGCCGAGGATTGCGTGGATGTGCTTTCAAAGCCACCTTGAATTTTTCAACAGCGCCTTCGAAATCACCCACGCTGATAAGTCTCACACCTTCGGCATAATCACGGTCCACCATTGAGACGACCGGGCTGTTGAGCGGCATAAGTTCGGCAATTTTGGAAAAGGAGAGCGGACGGCGCGTCTTGCGAGCAAGAGCTATCAGTTCGCCCACAGGCTTTCCAGGAACTGCAAAATACATTTTCTGGCCGTTGAGTACGGTGAGGGAATCGCACATCCCTGCAGCGCGTCCTGATCGCGTCACCACAGGAGCCCCGGAGGTCCCGGGAAGGGTTGGAGCCAAGCCGAGGCTCAACACCTCAACTATCCTTGAGTTGGAAGCATCCGCACCGGGGCGTTGAGCAAAAAACCGGCCGTGCGCCACTCCCATGCGACCACTCTGGGTCAGGTGCGGAATCACAATCGCCTCAAACAAAGACAAAAAGGACTCCTCCAGCTCAAGAAAAGCCTTGGGCTTTGAACCAGTGGCAATGACAGCAAGATCGTTGATTGGATCGACTGCCATTAATTCAGGATGTGCCATTTCTTCGCCCGTGCTGGAACGAATCTTGGGAGCTGACGGCCCCCCAAGATTTTGCGCTACAGTCACAATCAGGCCGTCCGCACTGACAAAGAACCCCACAATCTTTCGATCCCCCATGTCTATCGAAACGGTGGCATCGAGGGCTTTCTGCGCCACTGCGTCGTTTAACCAGACAACATCATCCGCGCACAAAAATCCAGCCGAACAGAAACAGGCCAAAATGACAATTCGGATTTTCATATGAGTCTGCAAGTCAGCCCGTGCCGACCCGCCTAATCCACATACAGCAGCGCATTGGAACTAAGCAACGCGTGGCACAAAGCGGTGAGGCCGAGGAAGGCGGGATCGGCGGGGGTTTTGGAGGCGGCGCCAAGCTGGACTTCGAGGGGGGTGGGATTGGCCTTGTAGTACTCGGTCTGGGCCTGCACGAACTCGACGCTCTGCTGCACGTCGGACTCTGAGGGGGCTTTGCCATCGACGAGCTTGAAGGCGTAGCGAACCTGATCGGCGGGGTCTTTGCCGCCTTCGCTCTGCACGCGCTGGGCGAACTGCTGGGCATGCACGCGCATGGTGGTGCTGTTCATGAGCAGGAGGCTCTGCGGACTGACGGTGGTGACGGAGCGGATGTCGCAGCTCGGCTCCATGATGGGGGCGTCAAAGGTGGCGAACATTTCGAGCTGACGTGAGCGGCGGGCCTGCACGTAGATGCTGCGGCGGAACTCGGCACCGTTGAGCGGGACGATCTTGCCGGAGGGACGGCCAGCGGTGTCGGTGGTGTCGATGCCGATGACCACCTGCCCTTCTTCGTTGAACATGACGGGCACGGGCGCGCCGCCGACTTCGGGATTGAGCTTGCCGCTGACGGCGAGGAGGCTGTCGCGCAGGATCTCGGCCTCTAGGCGGCGCACGTTCATGCGGCTGAGGTAGGAGTTGTCGGGATCAATGCGATCACGTGTGGCATCCCGCGTGGAGGTCTGGCGGTAGGTGCGGGAGGTCATGATCTGGCGGTGGAGCTGCTTCAAGCTCCAGCCGCGTGCCATGAAATCGGTGGCGAGCCAGTCGAGGAGTTCGTGGTGCGTGGGCTTGCTGCCGAGCAGGCCGAAGTCTCCGGGGCTGGCGACGATGCCTTTGCCGAAGTGGTGCATCCACACGCGGTTCACCATGACGCGGGCCACGAGGGGATGCTTGCCATCGGTGAGTTCCGTGGCCAGGGCGAGGCGGCGACCAGTGGTGGGCAGCGCGGCGTTTTTCTCGGGAATCTCGATCTTGCGGAAGGCGGCGAGGACGGTGAGATCGCTGGGCTTCACCTGCTCTTTGGGCTGATCAAACTGGCCGCGATTGAAGATGAAGGTCGCGGGCACGGCCTCAGGCTTCTTGGGGAGCTCGGTGAAGGCGTGGAGGAATTCCTGCTTGGGCTTGGTATCGCGCACAGCGGTCGCTTCCTCGGTCATCTTCTTCAAGGTATCTGCGTGCTTGGTCTTGTTGGTGGTGTCGTAGAGATAGAGCGAGCCGGAGCTGAGCTGGTTCACGCGCGGCCAGGCTTTGAGCAGCTTGGTTTGATCTGCGGTGCGCTTTTTGACCTCCGTGCGGTAGGCGGTGCGCAGGGGGGCGCGGTCTGCCTCGGGGGCTTTGGCGAGTTCTTTCTCCAGCACTTCGGTGATGAACTCTTCGGCTTTGGCGAGGCGTGCGGTGTCGAGCTTCTTCGCCTCGGCTTCGATCTTGGCGGATTCGGCGATCTCCTTTTCCGTCAGCAGTGAGACGAGGCGGCCGCCGGGTGCGCGCCAAGACTTGGTGTCAAAGCCGGGCTCAAACACGGCGCGCAGGCGGTAGTAGTCGGCTTGGGAGATGGGATCGTAGCGATGATCATGGCACTGGGCGCAGCCGATGGTGAGGCCGTAGAGGGAGGTGCCGACCATCTTGAGGGTGTCGGCGATGTTCGCGTTTTGCGTGGCGGCATCGTTCTTCTCTGCGGTGCCGTTGGGGGACATGCGGAGGAAG
>JAPLUN010000493.1 GCA_026397715.1 Verrucomicrobiota bacterium | reverse complement strand
CCGGGCCGCGTTCGACGATGCGACCCGCATACATGACGGCGACGTCGTCGCAGGTTTCAGCGATCACGCCGAGGTCATGGGTGATCAAGATGACAGCCATGCCAGTTTCGTTTTGCAGACGTTTCAGGAGGTCCAGGATCTGCGCCTGAACCGTGACATCCAGCGCCGTGGTCGGCTCGTCGGCAATGAGGACCTTCGGGTGACAAGAAAGCGCCATGGCGATCATCACACGCTGGCGCATGCCACCGCTAAGCTGGTGCGGATATTCGTTCACACGCTGCTCAGGCGCAGGGATGCCGACCCATTCCATGAGTTCGACAGCACGCCTGAGCGCCTTGGCAGGAGTGGTGGGCTCATGCAGCTGAATCGCCTCAATGATCTGCATGCCGACGGGTTGCACAGGATTCAGCGCCGTCATCGGCTCCTGGAAAATCATCGCGATGTCATTGCCGCGAATTTTTCGCATGGCGTCGATCGGCAGCTTCGTGAGATCGCGGCCTTCCAGCAGCACCTCGCCGCTGAGAATGCGCCCGGCAGGCTGTGGCAGCAGACGCATCAGGCTCATGGCCGTCACGCTTTTGCCGCAGCCGCTCTCACCGACGACGCCAAGCGTCTTGCCGGCTTCGAGGATGAAATCGACGCCATCGACGGCGGTGAGCAAACCCTCGTCGGTTTGGAAACCGACGCGCAAATTACGGACTTCGAGCAAAGGAGTGGGCATTACTTGGTTCCTCCCGCTTTGAGGTTGTGATCGAAGACCTGATCGGTTTCGGGGAAGGTTTTTCCCGCGCGCATCGCGGCCTCGGTTTCACGCTTCACGTCTTCGTCAATCCAGTGGATGTGGCTGGACATTGCCAGCTCGCTGATGGCGAGGTTGAAGGTTTTCTCCGGCCACTTCACCCAGCGCCAGTAGGCGCAGCGGTAGTAGTTCTGTTCATAGGCGGGAATCCATGCGGCCTCGTCGTAGATGATCTGGTCCGCGCCCCAGGAGGCTTTGCGGATCTCCTCGATCGTCGTCGCGTGGCGTTCGTCTTCGCAGAATTTGTCCATACGTGGATCGGCGAAACTGCAAAGGTTGTTGGTGTTCGGTTTCGGCGTTTTGCCGTCCTCCATAAATGCATCCTTCGAATGCCAGGCCTGGTAGTGATCAGGAATCGGCGGCGTGACGCTAAAGGCCACAGACGCGATCTGATGCTTCTTCTGCGTGGCCTTCTGGAAGTAGGACGTGCTTTCGAGGCCTTCGAGCTTGTATTCCACGCCGGCTTTGATCGCCTCCTCTTTGAGCCGCTGCATGACCTTTTGAATGATCTCCACCTTGCGATGCAGGATGGTCACGGACAGACGCTCGCCTTTGTCATTCACCAGCACGCCGTCGTTGCCGAGCTTGGTGTATCCGGCTTTGGCGAAATGCTCGCGGGCCAGCTGCACATCGAAGGGCCTTGCGGTGATGGCTGGGTCCCCGATGAGCGGGAAGCCTTTGCTGAAGCAGTTGAGTCGCTGGAAGTCACCGCGCAGATCGAAGTCGATGACCTTCTGGTAGTTCGTGGCGTAGCTCAGGCCCAGGCGCACCTCCTTGTTGTTCAGCGGTGCGACCGCACAGTTCAGCCACAGGCCCGCATGGGAGCCCGGCCAGACGTTGTAAAACTTCGCCTTGTGGATGTAGCCCTTGTGCACTTCGGGAATTTCCAGCTTTTCGTACCAGTATTCCGGGATGCCCATCATGAGTTCTTCGACATCCAGCTCGCCCTGCCGGAAGAGCTCCATCACCTTCTCTTGCAGCCGCACGACGCGATAAACGATGTGATCGACGTTGTAGCGATAGCGGGAGAATTTTTTGTCCCGCGCCCACCAGTTTTTCACGCGAGTGAGAGCGATGTCGCGCCCGAAGTGGATGTCCTCCTCTTTGATCACGTAGGGGCCGGAGGTCGGTCGGCAGCGCCATTGATAGCGTTGTTCAAAGTCCGGCCCGAACTCACTGAAAAAGCGCCGGGACATCGGTGACGTATTCACGTAGTAGGCCGCAAGCGGCTTGGGCTCAGTGAGCGAGATGGAGAGCGTGCGCGCATCGTAGCGCGTGATGTTCGCGTAGTTCTCCCCATACCACTGATTGCCGAAGGGGTTCTTCGGGTACTCGCTCAGCTGCATGTAGAACTGATTGAAGAAGTCGTCCGCCTCGATCGGCGTCCCGTCGGAGAAGGTCGCATCTGGGTCGATGCGGAAATACACCGTGCGATTGTCCGGGGCCACGGCCCACTCTTTCGCTATCGCAGGAATCACGCGCCCGGTTTCCGGATGCAGATTGATCAGACTCATCTCCACGTCGTCGTACTGGTAGCCGCGGAAGGAGCTGTTGCTGTTCTCGCCGAGAACGCGGAGCGTCGGTGGGAACGAGAGAACATACTGGCGCATCGTGCCGCCTTTCTTTGCATGGGAGTCACCTATCTCCGGCTCGTCCATCCCATTCTCCCACTTCAAATCGGCCGGCACATCCTCGGGCTTGGCAAAGGTGAAGTACTCCGGCTTTTTCAGACGTTCGCGTGTCGCGGTGAGCTGGGCCTCCAGCTCGGTTTTCTTCGCCGCGTCAGCTTCCTTCGCGATCAATTCGGGCAGCTCCTTCTCCTGGCCCTGCAGTCCTGCGAGCACCTTCTTGTTGTAGAAGCTCCAAAAGGCCTCGCGCTCCTTGGTGCCATCATACGGCGGAAAATCTGCGGCATGCAGCGCACCGCCAAAGATGGCGGCGGTGGTGAAAGCCAACAGCAAACGGGGAACAGCGAGCTTCATTGATAGGTGGTGAACTTCTTCGGATCGAACGCTTCACGCAGCGCTTCACCGACAAATGTGACAAGCAGAAGGATGAAGACCATCACGCTGAACATCGAGATGGAGATCCACACGGCGGAAAGGTGGCTGGTGCCATCGTCAAACAGCCAGCCCCACTGCGGATAGGTTTCCGGCAGGCCAAAGCCGAGGAAGGCCAGTGCGGTGAGCGATGAAATGATGGCGGCGACGCTGAACGGAATTTTCGTCACGATGGTGGCGAGCATGTTCGGCAGCAGGTAGCGCGTGAGGATGCGCCAGGTGCTGGCCCCTTGCAGGCGTGCGGCGGAGATGTAGTCACGCTCCTTTTCCTTGTAAGCCAGCGCACGCAGTGAGTAGGTCAGGCTCGTCCAGGAGAAGAAGCAGATCACACCGAGCAGAATCAGCAGGTTCATGTTGGCCACGCCGATGATGCTGATCAGGATCATCACGATGTAGAGGAAGGGCAGCTCATCGAGAATCTCGATGAAACGCTGCATGGCCATGTCAAAAAAGCCGCCGAGGAAACCCATCAGCAGACCGATGATGATGCCGACCCCGTAGGTGAAAAGGATGAACAGCAAAATCGCCTTCAGGTTGAGCTGCCATCCGCCATAAATCTGCGCCAGCACATCCCAGCCACGGCTGTCCGTGCCGAGGTAGTGTCCTGCCTTCCACAAAGGTGGAATCGCTGGATAAACGATCATTTCATAGGAGGTGACCGCTGCTTTCTCGAACTCCTCCTGCGGCATCTCACCGGTCCATTTTTCACGGTCTTTCACCCCGGCCTTGTAGTAGGCGGAAAGCGCTAGCGCGCCAGTGCGTGAGTAGCCCAGCGACTCTCCATCTGGGAGGCCTTTGCGGAAACGTGTATCCGTGTGCTTTTGCGTCGGCACATCCGCATAGAACTGCTGCGCACGGCCCGAATAGGGCTCAGCGTCACCCGGCTTGAACCACACGCCGCCACGTTGCTCCAGCGTGATCGATTGCAGGGAGTCTGTGTCCAGCACCGGGTCCCAGGGTACCAGAGGCATCCAGACGAAGCCGCGCTTCTCCTTGTTGAGGCGCTCCTTCAGTTCGCGGTAGTTCGCCTCCTGCTCTCCCGCGAGGCCAAAGTCCTGCGCTTGATAACGCTTCTGGGAGAAGGCGGGGAAATACGTTTTGCCATCGCAGCGCACCAGCAGCGCTCGCTTGCCCACCAGGGCTTGATCCAGCATCGCCAGGGCGATCAGCGCCAGCAGAATGCGGAACGACCACCAGCCGCGTCCAATGCTGCGGAAACGGCGGAAGCGCTGCAAGGTCACCGGCGTCCATCGGATCTCACGCGGCAGGAACCGCAGACCGAGAATGCCGCCGACGATCAGCAGCACCGAGCTGACCCAGCCAAAGGTACGACCATTGTCGAAGAACCAGGAAACGGTGGGAATCAAGATGCCGCACAGCTCGCCGAGAATGGCGAGAGCACCGAGGGTGATGGCAGCGATGGAAAGTTTGCGGTTCATCACTCAAATCGAATGCGGGGATCCAGTCGTGCGGTGATCATGTCGGAAAGCAGGTTGCCGAGCATGAGCAGCAGTCCGCTCACGGTGACGGTGGCCATGACAATGGGGTAATCCTTTTCCAGCAAGGCGTTGAATCCCATGAGGCCGAATCCGTCGATGTCAAAAATACGCTCCACGAGGAAGCTGCCGGCCACGAGCACCGTGAGCGCCTGGCCCATCGTGGCGGCCACAGGGATGAAGGAGTTGCGCAGGGCATGCCCGATGACGGCGCGTTTGAACTCCACGCCTTTGGCCACGGCGGTGCGCACGTAATCGCTGGCGAGCTGGTCGAGCAGGTTGTTTTTCACCAGCATCGTCAATCCCGCGAAACTGCCGACCATGTAGCAGCACAGCGGCAGGAAGGCGTGATGAAGGAGATCGTAGATTTTGCCGAAGAAGCTGAGTTCCGCGAAGTTGATGCTCACAAAACCTTCCAGCGGAAACCAGCGCAGCCGGGCGGCGAAGATAACCATCAAAAACACGCCGAGCACGAATTCAGGAATCGCATAGCCAAAGAAGATCAGCACCGATGTGGCGGTGTCTGTGGGCGTACGGTGTTTGATGGCCTTCAAGACTCCCAGCGGTACACACACCAAGTAAGTGAGGAGAATGGAGGTGATGCCATAGAAAAGAGAAATGGGAAACCGTCGCTTCATCATCGTCCACACCGGTTCGCTGTAGCGTGTGGAGTCGCCGAGATTGCCCTCCAGCACTCCGGCAAATTTGGGCTGATAGATGAGCGCCACGTAAGGCTGGGGTTTGTCGAGTTTCTGGCCGGGATTCACCTTCTCCCATTCGATCTTTTGCTGCTCTGGTGTGATGATGCGGGCTCTCCATGAGGAGGAGTCCACTTCCTTGCTCGGCACGATCTCCGCGGTGTTCTGGGCTGTTCGCTTCACCACCACCAGGCTCGCAGTGCCGGGGATTTTGTCTTCGGTTTCCGTTTTGCCATCGGTGTTTTCAGCGCGGGAACGATTCGTCTCTTTCGGCCAGGCTCCCAGCCATGAGGCATAGGCGATCAGGAAGGGTTTATCATGCCCGTACTGCTCCTGCAGTTTCAACAGCTGTGCAGGGGTCAGGCCGCTGGATTGCTGACGGTTCGTGCCGCCGCGCTGCCCGTCGCTTTTCATGCGCGCCTCCAGCAGTGCTTGCTCCATCGGACCGCCGGGAGTGAAACGAATGATCAAAAACACCACCAACGTCATGCCGATGAGCGTCGGCGGGATGAGCAATAGGCGTCGAATCAGGTAGGCTGTCATTCAGGTCGGCAAAAAGGAAATCTCCGATAATACGCCGCTGCACACAAGGATTTGTGTGTGATTTGAACGAATCGTCATGCCACTTGGCAAAACCACCGCATGCGCAGGCGCAGAAAGGAGGTAATCATGCTTCAGCCGCATGAAAACGTTCTTCGCCCTCCTGATCGCGTGTTTGATGTCATCCTGCATGATGCCGTTTCTGCCGGTCGGACCGCAGAATCCCGGGGCGGATGTGGCGGTGCCGATGCAGCTGCGTGCGGGAACACCGCACGTCATGGCCAGCATCAATGGGCAGCGCCCCATTCCGCTGCTCCTGGACACCGGCGCCACGCTGAGCGTCTTCGAGCCGGATGTGGCCACTCACTGCGGCCTCCTTCCCTCGGGCGGGCGCAGGCTGCTGATTCACGGCGTTCATGGTATCGCGGGAGCCAGCCAGGCGGTGATGAGCACGATGGATCTCGGCCAGTGGAATGCCACGAATGTACGATGCCTGGTGCGTGGCGTTTCCAGCTTTCGACCCAACGGGCTCGGCACCGCCATCCTCGGCATGGATCACTTGCGGCGGCATTGCAGCTTTTTGACCATCGACTACCAGCGCAACACGGTGGAGCTGGGTTTTTCGCGGACGTTTCAACCCACCCGAGGTGTGGTGACGCGCACACCAGTGCGCTGGGTGAACGGCATGCCCGTCATTCGGGTCAGCTCCGGCGGCCTTTCATGGGACGCAGTCGTGGATTCGGGTTCGACCTGGGGCATCGTGATCGATCAAAGCACCGCCGCCCGTCTGGGCCATGCACATGATGGCATGGGCATGGGCGAAGGTTTGATCTTGAGCGGCGTCGGCGGCAGCGTGCGGGCGGATCAGGTGGGTGCGCGCACGATTCAGGTTCCTGCGGCCACGTTATGCGGCGAGACTCATCCGGGAGCCACTTTGTATGTCATGCCGGGGCCCAAGCGTGTCGGTTCACGATTCTGGCAGGGCACACGATTGACGGTGGATTTTCGCAGCAATGCGCTCTGGCTGGAGCGGTGAGCCGCAACTCTTGTGAGCGCTGCTGGTTGACAGTGGCAATCCCCCAACGGATGGCTTGCTTACTATGAAGGGTCTGCATTTCACCATCGTCCTAAGAATGGCGCTGAATATCGGCACCATGGCATGTCTCACCGGGTGTGCCGACTCGTTTGCGGTGAAAAGAGAGGCGGTGCCAGAGGAGGTGCAGAAGCAGTTGAAGTCGCAGGCCATCTCGGCTTCCGAACTCAAGCCGACGAGCAAAGGCGGTTTAAACATACGAACGAACAGCGTGCCGCCGCCTGAGGGTGTGGTTAAGATGCCCATGTACTATGAGAGGGGCATCCCGTACCTCAAAGTCAGCATCAATGGCCACAAACCGACCAAGTACATGCTCGACACTGGGGCGGCCATGAGCGTGTTCGATGCTGAGCAAGCGGTGGAGTATGGCATGCGCACGGTGCCGCAGGTGCGGCCCACGATGGCGGGAGTGCTGGAAAACGTACCGGGCATGGCAGCCATCATTCCGACGCTGCAAATCGGTACCTGGCGCCTGGAAAACCTGCCCTGCATCGTCCGCATGCAGCGCACGACTCTGGGTTCGGGCATTCTCAAGGAGCATCTGGGGATCTCCCTGCTGGGCGTGAACATGCTGGCCAGGAACTGCAAGTATGCGACGCTCGATTTTTTGAAGGAGGAGTTTGAGTTTGGCATTACCCGCAGTTTTCCAGGTCAGGTGCGCAAGCACATGCACAAGGCCAGCCTGAGCATGAAGCACGGCGTGCCGACGACGCTTCTCAAATGCCGCAAGCTTTCCTGGGAGGCCGTGGTCGACTCAGGTTCTGTTTTCGGTGTGCAGTTGGACCGGCGCGTCGCCGAGGTGCTTGGTTACAAGAATGGCGGCTGGGACGTGGGAGGAAACTACCTGATCACGGGTGTCGGTGGTGCGCAGACTCCCAAGGAGGCGAATGTGCGCGTGCTGGAGTTCAAGGCCCTCGGGCTGTTTGGTTCCTATTACCCCTTTGCGCAGGTGGATGTGATGCCTGGACCGTCTCGTCTGGGTACCTATCTGCTGGAGGATTACCGCGTGACCCTGGATTTTGAGCACAATGTGCTCTGGGTCGAGTGGGGTTGAACCGCAGCCGCTTCTGCCACCCCGTTGCTTTTAAGTTAAAGCCTTGCGGCGCATGGCAGAATGCATGTTTACACGTCTGTTGATCTAGGCAGAGCGCTCACAAAAGAGCGTATAAACGTGCATATTGCTTGTCAGCTCAGTGGTTGTCTTTCAGGATCTCTACAAAATAAACTGAAAACGCGCGACCCCAATACCCCAAGAAATTCGGGGTTCATGCGACCGCCTGGTACCCCATAAAAACTGCCACCAAACATTATGCCTGAACAGACTCCCATCGTGCCCGCCAGCAATAGAGCAACCCACAAGGGATCCTCATTCTACAATACAGCGACTCTGGGGCAGAAGTTCAAACATGCGGCGTCTTACCTGTCGCTCGCGCTCGTGCTCCTCTCCTCATGTCGGACGTACCAGGTGCAGCCGGTTCCGAATCCTGAGACACCGCGGATGTTGACGAAGAAGGATCGGGAGAATCGGCGGCAGATTGAGATATACTTCGACGGCACCTCCAATGACTGGTCCGCGCGGACGAACGTGCGCCGGCGTTTTGAGGTGGCGGCTCAGCCGGAGGATCCTGCCCGGCCCTGCCTCTACATTGAGGGCGTGGGCACGGATAGCCTGAGCGGCAAGATTTTTGGCGTGGGCATGAAGTCCCGGGTGCTCACAGCCTACAAGTTTCTGGCCCGCAACTGGCGGCATGGAGACGGCACATCGGCCACTGCCGACCAGATTCTCATTTTCGGCTTCAGCCGGGGTGCCTTTCAGGCGCGGATGCTGACGGGGCTCATGGCCCATTGCGGCCTGCCCCGCCTGCCGGGCTGGGAAGGCAGGGCGTCATCCAAACTGAGGAAAGCGGAAGAGGCCGAACTCGACCGTCTGGCGGAGGACGTCTGGGCCTACTGCGAGAAGTATCTGACCGATCCGACACAGCAGGAGGCGGCCGGAGGCCCCGCAGTATGGCGCAGCCGTCTGGCCGCCAATCAAAAAAGCCTTCAGGCCGCGATGAGTGGCCGCCACCCGCATTTTCAGTGGTCCCAGCCGTCCATCAAGCTGCTGGCTCTCTGGGACACGGTGCCGGGGCTGCCTTTTTCCAAGCTAAGTTCCCTGGGCGAGCCGGAGAAGGGGCGGCAGCTCTACAAAGTGAGGCCCTACCCCAACGTGGAAACAGTGGTACATGCGCTCTCGCTGGACGACCGCCGCAGCAAGTTCGAGCCGCTGCTGGTGGGCGCTCCGGTGGACCCCGCAGCCACCAATGTGTACGAGGTCTGGTTCCCTGGCGTGCACTCGGACGTGGGCGGCGGTTATCAGGACTCCAACGACATGGCGGGGATTTCCTTCAACTGGCTGCACCGCATCATGAAGCAGCGCGGCATCATCTCGAAGCCCACGATCGTGTATGACGACCCGCTGGCCATCATGCACCACCCGGAGGATGCATGGATGCACCGGCTGACCAGCAAGAATGTGCCGCGCAAAGTGCCCGCAGGAGCTTGGATCGATCGAACAGCCTTCCGCCGCGCCGATGGCGAGAGCCATCCGGAGGAAGGCCGTCGCTATAAAATCTACGCCACTTCCAACCCGGTGGTGGGCGGCCCTGCGGCGCGTCAGATTTTGAAGTTGGCCGAGGCTGGCAAGGGCCGCCCGGCCCAGGAGGATTATTTGCGTAAGCTTGGCCTCGTTCTTCATGATGACAGCGCAGGCTACGAGCAGTCCCTGCCCGAATCCGGCAAGAAGGCTGCGGGACCGCTTTCCATCAGCCAGATGGCCGCTGCTTGGAATGAAGCGCCGAAGCCCGCAGCCACGAAAACCGAAACCGCTGCGGTGCCGGAAAAAGCGGCCAAACCGTGAACAAGGAATCTACATTCACCCTCTTCGTGGTGGCGAACGCTCCGTCTTCTGAGACGAGGTTGGGCCTCGTGCGGGCCAAGCGCTGGCGGAAAGGAAAAAACGGGCCTAAACGCAGATTTTTTGCGACGGGTTCGCAACAAGACAAGCCTTGCATACAAAAGTTCAAAAAAATTACAGATGACGGTTGCAAACCTGCTCACGTCTCCCTATTCTGGACTTCCTTGTGAAATTTTTCACAAGCTCATCTGCCGACACTTTATATGGGTAACTTTTTTCCGCGTTGGACCAACTGGCTGCCGCTCAAGCTCGCCATTGCCGTCGTGTTCATTGCCTTCGGCGTGAGTGTCGGCATTGCCTACTACTTCACACCGAAATACACTCGCGTAGGTTATGAACCGACGCAGCCAGTGCCATTTTCACATAAAATTCATGCAGGACAGCTCGCGCTCGACTGCCGGTATTGTCACAGCTTCGTAGAGACCTCCAGTCACTCGAACGTGCCGACCAACCAGACCTGCTTCAACTGTCATGGCCCGGGCAAAGGCAACATCCGCAGCAATTCTCCCAAGCTGGAGATGGTGATCAAAGCCAACGAAACCGGCAAGTCGATCCCATGGGTCAAAGTCCACAAAGCGCCTGACTACGTCTACTTCAATCACAGCGCTCATCTCAACCGCGGCGTCTCCTGCGTCTCCTGCCACGGCAAGATCAACGAAATGGAAGTCGTCCGCCACGATCAGCCGCAGTCGATGGGCTGGTGCCTTGACTGCCACCGCAATCCTGAGAAGAACCTGCGCCCTCTCGAGTTCGTCACCAAGCTGGATTACCAGCCCAGCGACCTGAAGCGTGACGAGTTCTACAAGACTCTTATCGACAAAAAGGTTCCAGCAGCCGAGATCGCCACCACCATCGGCGGCGAAGGTGCCAAAGCGGACAGCCTTGAACAGATCGTTGCTCTCGCTGAGAAAACCTACGGTAAAAACGTGACCCAGACTGAAGTGGGCACCCAGATCAAGAAGCACTGGCAGATTCAGCCGCCGGAATCCTGCACCACCTGCCATCGCTAACCCGCGCCCCTTTTTCTGACACATGAAAAAAATTTGGAAGCATCCTGAGGAGCCGCAAAACGCCAAGCGCTACTGGCGCAGTGTCGCAGAATTGGACCGTCGTGAAGATTTCTTGAAAAATCTGGGTCGTGAATTTCCCGAAGGTGACAGCCTGAACGAGGAAGAGCGTGAGAACAGCCGCCGTGAATTTTTGAAGATCATGGGTGCCAGCGTGGGCATGATGGGTCTGGCCAGCTGCCGCCGTCCCCTCGTCAACATCCTGCCTTACACCCAGCACGTCGAATGGATGGTGCCGGGCAAGTCGCTCCTGTACGCAACCACGATGCCGCAAAACGGTGGTGGTGTGCCTCTGGTGGTCACCACGCATGAAGGTCGTCCGACGCATCTTTCTGGCAATCCGCTTCACCCGCTGGGTGGAGGGCTTAACAGCTTTGCGCAGGCCTCCGTGCTGGATCTGTACGATCCTGAGCGCTCCCAGAAGCCGATGGGCGCTGGCAAAGAACTCTCCTGGGCCAAGGCGAACGAACTGCTCGCCAAAGCCATCGATGAAGCGAAAAAGTCCTCGGGTGCCAGCCTTGGCATCGTGATGGGTGGCTCGACTTCCCCGACCTACCAGCGCCTGCTGGGTGAGGTGAAGGCTGCCTTCCCGCAGATCAAACTGTTCCAATACGAAGCAGTGGGTGGCGAAGGCCAGGCCGCTGCCAACAAAGAAGTGCTGGGCGCTGATGTGAAGTCCTTCGTGAAGCTCGGCTCCGCGATGCGCATTTTCTCTCTGGACTGCGACTTCCTCGGGGTGGACCCCGTGGCAGGCGAACCCATCTCTGCTTTCACCAAGCATCGTGCCAAGACGAAGGAAACGACCGAAGCGGAAATGAACCGCCTCTACGTTCTGGAAAACCGCTACACGCTGACCGGCGGCATGGCCGATCATCGCAAGCCGATCGCGGCAAGTCTCATCCCTGTGGCTGCAGCTGTGATCGCTGCCCAGCTGGGAGACGCCTCCGCCAAGGCACTGGCCGACACCGCGCCCGCAAGCCTCAAAGAGTGGATCGCACCTGCAGTGCGTGATTTGATCGATAACAAAGGCAAGGCCGTTGTCCTCGCCGGTTCCCGCTACGGCGCGGAAGTGCATGCGCTGGTCGCTTCGATCAACAACGCCCTCGGCGCTTACGGTTCGACCATCGAACTGCTGCAAGGCGCTGCTTCCCCTGAACTCGGCAACTTCGCTGATCTCCAGGCGGCAATTGCCGGCGGTCAGGTCAAGACGCTTCTCTCGCTGACTCCTTCCAGCCTCTACTACGATGCCCCAGATGCTACAGCACTGGCCAAACTGGTCGCTGACAAAGGCGTGAAGCTCATTCACGTCGGCTCGCAGAAAAACGTCACATCTCGTCAGGCCGCGCTGCACATCCCAGCTGCCCACTACCTTGAGGTTTGGGGAGATGTGCGTGCCGCTGATGGCACCTACTCGATCGTCCAGCCGATGATCGCTCCTCTCTATGACGGTGCAAGCCGTGTGGAAGTCCTGCTTGCGCTGCTTGGCCGCAAAAAGCTTGGCCCGGTCGAAGCTGCTGCTCCAGCCGCCGCCGGTGCCGCACCTGCTGCCCCCGCCGAAGACGCCGCCTACACCGCCGTGCGCGATACTTTCGCCACCGTGGCTGGCAGCCTCGACGAGAAGAAATGGAATTTCACCCTGCGTGACGGCTTCCTCAAAGGCTCCGCTTACGCCAAGGCGACAACGGCTCCGAATGTCGCCGCCGTTGCTGGTATCCTCGCCAAAGCCACGCCTGTCGTCGCACCGACAGACGATGCGCTCGAAGTCGTCCTCGTCGCCGACTCCAGCGTCTATGACGGCCGCTACGTCAACAACGCCTGGCTTCAGGAAGCTCCGGATCCAGTCACGAAACTCACTTGGGAAAACGCGGCTTGGATTGGCTCCGTCACCTTCCGCCGTCTGGGTCTCAAAGAAGGTCAGCACGTCAAAATTACCGTTGGCGATATTTCGATCGAAATCCCCGCCATCGAAGCTCCCGGACATGTGTCCAACTCCATCACCCTGCCTCTGGGCTACGGTCAGATTGGCGTCGGCATGGTCAGTGGCGACCGCGGTGTGAACGCTTACGTTCTGCGCACGAAGCCCGGCTCGTTCGTCCTGAGCGGTGCCAAGATCGAAGCGCTCTCCACCATCGCTGAACTGGCGCTCACGCAGAGCCAGAACACCATGGAAGGCCGCGCAGTGTACCGTGAAGGTACCCTCGACACCTTCAACAAAGATGTGGCCTTCGCACAGAAGACCGGCATGGACAGCCACATCCCGGAAAACATCTCCTTCTACAAGGGCCAGGTCGGAGTGAAATCCGAAGAAAACCCGGACGGCTTCGACTACGAGAAGCAGCACCAGTGGGGCATGTCCATCGATCTGAGCAAGTGCATTGGTTGCACGGCTTGCATCGTCGCCTGCCAGAGCGAAAACAACATTCCAGTCGTCGGCAAAGATCAGGTCCGCAAAGGCCGCGTGATGCAGTGGATCCGCATGGATCGCTACTTCGCCGTGCCAAAGTGGGGCACACACAAGAACGAAGATGGTTCTGTGGGTGTGGATCAGGAAAGCACCTGGGCCGAAGACAACGCGACACCTGAGCAGTTGGAAAACGCCGAAATGGTGCACCAGCCTCTGGCCTGCCAGCAGTGCGAATCCGCTCCGTGCGAAACCGTCTGCCCGGTGAACGCCACCGTCCATACGCCAGATGGCCTCAACGCCATGGCTTACAATCGCTGCATCGGCACCCGCTACTGCGCGAACAACTGCCCTTACACCGCCCGCCGCTTCAACTGGTTCGACTACAACAAGCGCAACCCGCTGATCGACACCACCGTGCTCGGCTTGAAAGTCGGCAATCTTTACGCCGGCCCTCTGGGTGAGAAGCGTGAGGACGAAAGCATCCGCCTTCAGCGCAATCCGAACGTCACTGTCCGTATGCGCGGTGTCATCGAGAAGTGCACCTACTGCGTGCAACGCCTCGAATCCGCCAAGATCCTGCAGAAGCAGGTCCAGCGCGACTCCAAGGACTTCCGCGTGCCGACCGACACCGTCAAAACCGCCTGCCAGCAGTCCTGCCCGGCAGAAGCGATCGTCTTCGGCGATCTGGCCGATCCTAAGTCCGCCATCGTCAAATCCAAGGCATCGCCACGCGACTACCAGCTGCTCAAGTACATCGGCACCCGCCCTCGCACGAGCTACCTCGCCCGTCTGCGCAATCCGAACAAGGACATGCCCGGCGCAGAAAACGTCGCCGTGTGGAGCAACAACCAATTCTAAACCGGACACATGGACGCCTCCGCTACAGCAACTAACACACCGCGCATCCTCGAACGCGAGCCGCTGGTGTTGAACAACCGCTCCTATTCGTGGATCACGAATCGTATCTGCGGCATCGTGGAAAACAAGCAGCCCGCCCTCTGGTGGATCCTGTTTGTTCCTTCCGTGTTGCTGACCGGACTGATGGTCTTCTGCTTTACCTACCTCATCTCCACCGGCGTCGGTGTCTGGGGTCAGAAGCAGCCGGTCGCCTGGGCTTGGGACATCACCAACTTCGTGTTCTGGATCGGTATTGGCCACGCCGGCACCCTCATTTCCGCCATCTTGTTCCTCACCCGCCAGAAATGGCGTACGTCAGTGAACCGTGCTGCGGAAGCCATGACGATCTTCGCCGTGATGTGCGCCGGTTTGTTCCCGGCCTTCCACGTCGGCCGTGTCTGGATGGTGTGGTTCCTCGCACCGATCCCGAACGCCAACGCCATCTGCAGAACTTCAAGTCTCCCCTGCTCTGGGACGTGTTCGCCGTTTCGACTTACTTCAGCGTCTCAGCGGTGTTCTGGTTCTTGGGTCTCGTGCCCGACCTTGCCACGCTGCGTGACCGCTGCCGCCCGGGCTTGAAGAAGTTCCTCTACGGCCTGTTCGCCCTCGGCTGGCGCGGTGGCAATCGCCACTGGAGCCACTACGAGACCGCCTACATGCTTCTGGCCGCTCTCTCCACACCGCTGGTGCTCTCCGTGCACTCCGTCGTGTCCTTCGACTTCGCCACTTCCATCGTTCCCGGCTGGCACACCACCATCTTCCCGCCCTACTTCGTCGCAGGCGCCATCTTCGGTGGTTTCGCGATGGTGCTGACCCTGATGCTTCCAGTGCGCCGCATCTACGGCTTGGATGACCTCATCACGGCCAAGCACGTGGACAACATGGCCAAGATCATCCTGCTCACAGGCACGATCGTCGGTTACGCCTACTGCATGGAGCTCTTCGTGGCCTACTACAGCGCCAATCCGTATGAAGCCGCCGCCTTCACGCTGCGTGGTCTCACCGGTCCTTCCACCTGGGCCTACTACTGGATGTTCAGCTGCAACGTGTTTGCCCCTCAGCTCTTCTGGAGCCGCTGGTGCCGCCACAATGTCTGGGTCGTCATGATCGTCTGCATGTTCGTGAACGCTGGCATGTGGTTCGAACGCTACGTCATCATCGCCACCACGCTGGAGCGTCACATGACGCCGGGCTCCTGGGGCGTCTATCAGGCCACCTGGGTCGATAAGTACACTTTCCTCGGCACCTTCGGCTTCTTCATGATGCTGTTCCTGCTGTTCCTGCGCTTCCTGCCTGTCATCGCCATCGGTGAAGTCAAAGGCGTGCTCCCTCAGTCGAACCCGCACCAGGACGACCATGGTGAGAAGGGCATCCAGGAGGAAGACCTCATGGACTACCCCGACCGTCACGTCGCCAAACCCGTTGCCGCCTAACATTTTAACTGAACCCTGACTGTGAGCACCACCCTCAAACGAGTCCACGGCTACCTCGCTGAATTTGACAGCGTGAAGGATCTCTACCATGCCGCCGAGCATGTGCGCGATGCCGGCTACCAGCGCTGGGACGTGCATTCGCCCTTCCCTATCCATGGAATGGATGAGGCGATGGGCAACCCACGCTCCAAGCTGCCCATGTTCGTCTTCTGCGGTGGCATCACCGGAACCACGATCGCCTTCACTCTGGAAACGATCACTCAGACCAATTTCTGGAGCAGCATCGGCCTCGGCTTCCTGCAAAAGATCGTCGAAACCTATCCGACCGTTGTGCAGGGCAAGCCCACAGACATCTGGACCCTTCCGGCCTTCTTCCCGGTGATGTTTGAGCTGACGATTCTCTTCAGCGCCTTCACCACCCTGTTCGGCCTGCTGGCGCTCATCGGTCTGCCACGCTGGAACCACCCTCTGTTTGTTTCCAAGAACTTCGGCAAGTTCTCGGACGACGGTTTCTTCGTCTGCATTGAAGCCCGCGACCCTAAATTCTCCCAGGAAGGCACCAAGAGCCTTCTCGAAAAAGCCGGCGGCAAGAACATCGAACTCGTGGAGGACGAAATCTAAGCCTCGCTTACCCGCACCATGAAGTACTTCTTTCTCAGCTATCTTTTCGTCATCGCGATCGTCGTGAGCGCGTTTGGTTTCCGTGGCAGCAAATCTGAACTGCCGCCGCTCGAAATCATCCCGGACATGGATCATCAGGCCAAGGTGAAATACCAGGTCGGCACTGAATTCTTCGCGGATGGTCGCGGAGCCCGCCTGCCGGTCAAAGGCACCCTGCCAATGGGTTTCGAAATCCCTGCCGTCGCTGCGGTTGATGCAGTCGGTCCTAAAGCCAAACCTGCCCGCGTCGCTTTCACCAGCGGTCTGGGTTATTATGACACCGGCAAAATCGGTGACTTCTACGGCGACGGTCTGCCGGAGGAAATCACCAGCGATCCGTCCGTCTTCAATGCGGAGTTCATCAAGCGCGGCGAGCAGCGCTACAACATCAACTGCGCCATCTGCCACGGCACCTCCGGCAACGGCAAGGGTGTGACCTCCAAATACGGCATCCTCACCGCCTTCAACTTTCAGCAGCCCGGCAATCTGGATGCTGCCAATGCCGCAGCCTATCGTGCGGATGGTGCCATCTTTGATGTCATCACCAACGGCAAAGGCCTGATGGGCAGCTACGGTGGCAACATCACCTTGCGCGATCGCTGGGCCATTGTGGCCTACATCCGCTCTCTGCAAATCGCGGCCCAAGAGTCTAAAGTCACCCTCCCCCTTCAGTAACGGCACGATTACTCGCATCCCGGCATGAGTCACCACGTCACATTTAACGATCTGCCCCAGGGCGGAGAAAAATTCGAACCAGCCAAGGGCGGCAAGCTTATCAACACGCTCGGCCTCTTTGGCGGGCTCGGTTTTCTTGCTTCCCTTTGGTTCTTCTTCACGAAGACGGACACTTTTGCCTACTCCTGGCTGTTCGCCGTCTTCTTCTGCTTTACCTTCGTGGTCGGCGGCTGCTTCTGGATCCTTCTCCACAGCGCCTCCAATTCAAGCTGGGGCGTCGCCGTGCGCCGCATCTGGGAAAACCTGGCCAACATGGTCATCCCTCTGGCCATTCTCGCCTCTCCCCTTCTGATCACTGCGGTGAACAAGCCGCTCTATGAGTGGATGGGTCACCATCGCACGGCCGCTGAACATGCTGCCCATGCCGATCATCCCACCACCGTGAAGCAAGCGCTGCATCACATGGCCGTGGAAAATCCCCATCTGCATGTGCTTGTGACCAAATTCGGTTACATGAATCTGAACACCTGGTTCTCCTGGTACACCCGCTTTGCACTTTACTTCCTCATCCTCTGGTTCATTGCCCGCACGCTGCGTGGTAAATCACTCCAGCAGGAGCAGGATGGCGACATTAAACACACCATCTGGTCACGTCAGTTCTCCTGCATCGTGCTGCTGCCTTTCGCCCTGACCGTCACTTTTGCAGCCTTCGACTGGCTCGTGGGCTTGGACTACAACTGGTTTTCCACCATGTGGGGTGTGTATATCTTTGCCGGTTGCGCCTGGGCCTCCATGGCGCTGTCGATCCTGGTCGTCACATGGCTGCGCAGCCTTGGCTACATGCAGAAGGTGGTCACGGATGAGCATTACCATCTCATGGGAAAGCTGCTCTTCGCCTTCACGGTGTTCTGGGCCTACATTTCCTTCAGCCAGTATTTCCTGATCTGGTACGCCAACATCACGGAAGAAACCCGCTTCTACCTCATCCGTAACACGGAAGGCTGGCAGGCTGTCTCCATCTTCATCCTCCTCGGGCATTTCATCGTTCCCTTCCTTTTCCTGCTCTCGCAGCAGCGCAAGAAGAACCCTGTGGTGATCAGCCTTGGCTGTATCTGGATCCTCTTCATGCACGTGGTGGACATCTACTGGAATGTCATCCCTGAGCGTGGCCCGTCCCTTGGCGTCGGCGTTTTGGTTCCTTATGCTTGGGTGCAGGACATCGCCGCGTTCTGCGCCGTCTTTGGCATCATGGGCTTCCTCTACCTCCGTGGCCTGGCCAAATACAGCCTGTATCCATGGCGTGACCCGCGCCTCCTCGAGTCCGTGAACGTCATCAACTGATTCCCCGATTTTCCATGTCGCTGCCCGATCAACCTAAAAAAGCCGGTGCCACCTTTGTGTGGGTGCTCGGAGCCTTCGCAGGCTTCGCCGTGCTCTTCATCATCATCCAGTCCATCTCTGATTCGAAGCAGGGCTTTGACCCGCGCGAACAGGAACGCCGCGCTAACACCGCTGAGATCCTCAAGGCGCAGTCTGAAAACATCGCCAAGCTTGGCCTGAACGACGAAGCCAAGAAGAACGTGGTCTTCACGAAGACGCTCGCTGAACTCGGTGCCAAGAAGCTTGGCGTCAGCACTCAGGTTGTCCCCGGTTCACCGACTCAGCTCAAACAGGCCGCTGCTGCAGCACCGGCTCCTGCTGCCCCCGCAGCTCCCGCACCAGCCCCTGCCGCACCCGCTTCGCCCAAGTAAGTCATGCAGACCACTCCCGCCACTCCTGACACAGACCTTCAGGCCGACAATCTTCGCCGCGCGGCGATCGACAAGTCGGTGAAAGGACCTGTGCTCTTCCTCTTCACCAATGGAGCCTTCTGGCTCATGCTTTCCACGCTGCTCGGCGTTCTCGCCGCGATCAAGCTGGTGGAGCCTGAGTTTCTCGGAGACTGCCCTTACATCACCTATGGCCGTCTGCAGCCTGCGCACATCAATGCGCTCGTCTATGGCTGGGGCATTCAGGCCGCTTTGGGCGTGATGCTGTGGATCATGGCACGCCGTTCCGGTCAGGAACTGAAGGGTGGCAAGAGCCTCCTCATCACCGCAGGAGTGTTTTGGAACATCACCATCACCTTCGGCATCCTTGCCATCCTCATGGGCAAGAGCACCTCGATCGAGTGGCTTGAAATGCCGAAGTTCGTCTGGCCTGTGCTGCTCACCTGCTTCCTCTGCTATGCCTGGCCCATCGCCCGCATGTTTGGCCGCGCCTTCCGCCCCGAAGGCTTCATGGTCAGCACTTGGTACATCCTGGGTGCCTGCTTCTGGTTCCCTTGGATCTTCATCACCGCCAACGTTGCCCTTCATTGCCTGCCAGGCCTGGGCGCCATCGGTGCTGGCATTGACGCTTGGTACATCCACGCGGTGATCCTGCTCTTCTTCGTCCCCGTGGGTGTCGGCGCAGCTTATTACTTCATTCCAAAAATCACCGGACAGCCCATTGCTTCGGCACAGCTGGCATCCGCTGGCTTCTGGAGCCTCGCCATCCTCGGCGGCTGGACCGGCATGCAGAAATTCATGGGTGGCCCTCTGCCAGCCTGGATGTCCTCGGTCGGTGCCTGCGCCGGCGTGCTCCTCCTTATTCCAGTGGGCCTCGTGGGTCTCAATCACCACCTCACCACCCTCGGCAAGCACAGCTCCGTGGCCGCCAGCCCAACTCTCCGCTTCATCTTCTTTGGAGCCCTGTTCTATCCTGTGTCGGGTCTGGTTCTTGCCATGAACTCCGCCTTCTGGACCGGTGCCAACCTGCAGTTCACCCAGTCTTGGTATTCGTTCCAGGTGGTCAGCTTGTACGGCTTCTTCAGCATGTGCGTGTTTGGTGCCATCTACTACATCGTGCCTCGCCTCTCCGGTTGTGAATGGCTCAGCGTCCGCCTGATCCGCAATCACTTCTGGTTCTCGGTCTACGGCATCGGCACCATCGTCATCATGAGCCTCGTGGCCGGCTGGCAGCAGGGTGCAGATCTGAATGATCCTGAGCATTGGGACCAGACCTTCATGAACCACGTGATCAATTCCCGCCCTTACGTGGTCTCTCGTGCGGTGGCCTGGGGCCTCATCAGCTTCTCCAACTTCATGTTCCTTCTTCACCTTCTGCTCATGGTCGCAGGTCTGGGTCGCCGCAGTTCGGCACCGACTCTGCTTGAACACGACCACGGCGATCAAGCTCTTCCCCACGAAGCCCACGCATGACGAACTTCCGCACATTCATTCTCGGTCTCGCCGCCTCTTTCGGGCTGCCATGGCTGTGTCTCATCGTTCTTCCGGCGATGCAGTACGAACAGCTCACCCCTGTCGCTTATGACAAGGACAAGGACGGCGTCGAAGGATTCTTCCCACCTGCCCCCATCAACGGCCAGGGCCAGCTCGTTTACATCCGTGAGGGCTGCAATCAGTGCCACACGCAGATGATTCGTCCGGTTCAGCTCGGCCTTGATGGCTGGTACAAAGGCTGGGGTCAGGATCAGGAAGCCCGCCCCACCACTCCAGCTCGCTCCAACGTTCTGGGTGACTACCTCGGCGAGAAATACGCCCTGCTCGGCATTCAGCGTGTCGGACCTGACCTCGCCAACTACGGCTGGCGTGCACCGTCTGCGGCCGCTCTCTACCAGCATCTCTACTCACCGCGCTCCATCCACGACTGGAGCACGATGCCCGCCTACACCGGTCTTTTCACCCTGCAGAAAATTCAAGGCCCCGTTTCCGAGCATGCTGTGAAGCTGCCGAAGAAGTTTGCGCCACCTGCCGGTTATGAAGTCGTTCCGACGGAAGAAGCCGAACGCCTCGTCGAATACCTTCTCTCCCTGAAAAAGGATTATCCCGTCCCCGGACAGAGCGCAGCCGTCGCTGCCTCTCCTGCCAAAAAGTAGCCCCCTCTCGCGACCCGCACGCCCCCATGAGCGCACCCGCCCATCCAGACAGCACCGATCTTGATCGCCTTCACTCCGCCGTGAAGCGCGAGAAGGAAGATCTCGCTCCCGAAAGTCAGCCCGCTCCCCTGTGGGCGATGTTTCTGCTCATGCTCGTTGCCATCATCGCTGGTGGCCAGCTTGGCCCGATGACCGGCGGCTTCAGCTTCAATGTCAGCAATCCCTTCGCCTCCGCGGGTGGCGGAGACCCACGTCCAGGCGGCGCTGGCGCTGGTGGTGCCCTTGACCCCTTTGCTCTGGCCATGAAAAAAGGTTCCAGTGGCTACGCAGTTTGCGGTGGTTGCCATCAGGGCAACGGTGGCGGCCTTCCCGGCCAGTTCCCTCCCCTCGCCAAGTCTGAGTACGTTCTGGGCGGTACTGAGCGTCTGATCCGCATCGTGCAGCACGGCCTCACCGGCCCGGTCACCGTGAACGGCCAGGGCTTCAACACCCCCGGCGGCATGCAGCCCTTTGGCGCGGCCATGTCCTCCCAGGACCTCGCCAACGTGCTGACCTTCGTTCGTAACTCCTGGGGCAATGAAGCCTCCATGATCACCAAGGAAATGGTGCAGAAGGTGCGCGATGAAGAAAAACGTGCCTCTCAGTGGACTGTCACCGAGTTGGAACCCTTCGCTAAAAAGAACGTCCCCGGTGATGTCCCCGCTGGCCCTGGCGCTACTGCTGCTGCCGCTGCACCTGCCGCCAAGTAATTTTAAACTGCAATGACCCGTGTGAAGCAAACCGTCTCCCGCCAGGCACCTTGGGCTGCCTTCGGAGTCGTCATGCTGATCGCGAACGTGAGCTGCGGCAAGATGCCTGAGGCAGCCGCCGAGGTGAAGCTCGCGCCTGCCGTCGAGATCGCCGAAACCCCCAGCATCTCTGGCAAGGTGACGCTCAAAGGGGCCGATGCTTCGGCGCTGCGCAAAGTCGTCGATGTCGGTGGCAATCCGTTTTGTACCGGCCACGGAGACATCATTGATTCCACCTGGAAAGTGGCTGCTGATGGCTCCCTCGCTGACACCGTGATCACCGTGCGTGGCAGCCAGCGCGCCAGCAACCTCTCCGCTGCTCCTTTGGTGGACCAGACGAAGTGTGAGTTCGTTCCACACACCGTTTCCATCCAGGCCGGGCAGGAAGTCCGTTTTCACAACAGCGACCTCACCTTCCACAACATCCGCGTCGCTCGCTATGATGCCCAGGGCAAGGGTGCCAACATTGACAACTTCGGGCAGCCTTCACGTGGCGACGAAAATGTGAAGACCTTCAACACTCCGGGCATCTACCGCCTTGAATGTGATGTCCACCGCTGGATGAACGCCTGGGTCTTTGTGCATGAAGGTGCGCACAGTGCCGTGTCCGGTACCGACGGCCGTTTCTCCATCTCCCGTGCGCTCGCCGATGGCGAATACATCGTTGAAGCCTGGCATCCGCAGTTTTCGCAAAGCATCACCCACACCGTCACCGTCCGTGGCGGCAAGGCCACCGCTGATTTCGAGTTCGACTTCGCGAACGCCCACCCCCTCTGATCCCTTTTGACCCCCAGCCTATGAGCGCCGCCGCCACCACTCACGATCACGCCCACGACCATTCGCATGACGACCATGCACACGGGCATCATGAACAGAGCTTCGTCTGGAAGTACATCTTCTCCACGGATCACAAGACCATCGGTCTGCAGTATGGTCTCACCGGCCTGATCTTCCTTCTCTTTGGCTTCTTCCTCATGCTGCTCATGCGCTGGAGCATCGCCTATCCGGGCATCCCGGTGCCGGCGGTCGAAGTGATTCGTCACCTGCCCCTCATCGGAGACCTCTTTGAGCAGATGTTTGGCCGCTGGCTGAACGCCGACGGTTCCCTCAATGGCGAGTTGTACAACATGCTCGGTGCCATGCACGGCACCGTCATGGTGTTCTTCGGCATCGTGCCACTGGGCTTCGCCGCTTTCGGCAACTTCGTCATGCCACTCCAGATCGGCACCATCGACATGGCGTTCCCCCGCTTGAACATGATGAGCTACTGGTTCTTCTTCATCAGCTGCGTGCTCATGATGTACAGCTTCTTCGTCGGCACCGGCCCGGTGCAGACCGGCTGGACGATGTATTCGCCGCTCGCCTCCACGACCAACATCGGTGTGACAAGCATCTGGAGCCACGGCCACATGTGGTGGCTTATGGCGATGGTGTTCAACATCTCCGCATCCCTCCTCGGTTCCGTCAATTTCATCGCCACCATCATCAACCTGCGCACCAAAGGCATGGCATGGATGAAGATGCCCTTCTTCTGCTGGGCGATGTTCGTCACCGCCTTCCTGCTCCTGCTTGCTTTCCCACCCCTCGAAGTGGCGGCCATCCTGCAGCTCTCTGACCGCGTGTTCGGTTCCTCCTTCTACCTGCCTACCGGCCTGATGGAAGGTGGCAAGCACCTCGACATTTCCGGTGGTGGCAGCCCGCTGCTCTATCAGCATCTGTTCTGGTTCCTCGCCCATCCTGAGGTGTACGTGCTCATTCTTCCTGCATTCGCCATCCTGACTGACATCATTCCCTGCAATGCTCGTCGTCCGCTCTGGGGGTACAAGTCGATGGTGTATTCCGTGCTCACACTCGGTTTCCTCAGCTTCCTTGTCTGGGCACATCACATGTACCTCACCGGCATGGGCACCATGATGTCCACCTACTTCCAGATCACCACCGTTCTCATCTCGGTGCCGTCGGTGGTGCTGCTGACCTGCTTGATGGTGTCTCTCTGGGGCGGTTCCATCCGCTTCAACACCCAGATGCTCTTCGCCTCCGCCTTCCTGCCCATGTTCGGTATCGGTGGTCTCACGGGTCTGCCTCTGGCCTTCTCGTTCATCGACCTTGCCATGCACGACACGTATTACGTGATCGGCCACTTCCACTACGTCGTCGCCCCCGGAACGATCTTCGCCCTCTTCGCCGGCGTGTATCACTGGTTCCCGAAATTCACCGGCCGCTTCATGAACGACAAGCTTGGCAAGCTCCACTTCTGGCCTTCGCTTCTCGGCATGAATCTTGTGTTTGCCCCCATGTTCGTTCAGGGCATGGCAGGCTTCCACCGCCGCTGGTATGACGGCGGCAAGTACTTCGAGAACACCAGCGGCATGTCCCACTGGACCACCTCCCTCACGCACAAGGTCGGCGCCTTCTTCGGCTTGGACATCCCTGACAACATGCTGTCGCTCAACATCGTGATGTCCGTCGGTGCTTTCATCCTCGCGCTTGGCCAGGTTCCCTTCATCATCAACTTCTGGTTCAGCCTCAAAGGCGGCAAAAAGGTCACCAGCGACAATCCATGGGACGCCACCACCATGGAATGGGCCACACCAACGCCTCCTCCGCACGGCAACTTCCTCTTTGATCCGGTCGCCCATCGTGGTCCCTACGAGTACAGCGTTCCTGGCCACGCCACCGACTTCTATCCGCAGTGGGAGTCCGAACCCGGTAAACCCGACCTCAAAGCCGTCGCTGAAAAAGCCCAGGCTCATCACTAAACCGCGAACTCCCAACCGCGCACCGCGACTACTTCAATGGACATCCCTTACACAGTTCACGCCCGTCCAGACACCGGTCTTTACAATGCCAAGATCGGTATCTGGCTCTTCCTTGCCTCGGAAGTCATGCTCTTCGGCGGCTTGTTCTCCGCCTACATCTTCCTTCGCGTCGGTGCCGACTATCCATGGCCGGTGCATGATCTGGATGTGACGCTCGGTTTCATCAACACCGTCGTCCTCATCGCCTCCTCCGTGACGGTGGTCATGGCCTGGGCCATGCTGAAGCTGCGCAAGTTTGGCTGGTACCGCATCAACATGGCCATCACCGTGATTTGCGCGGGGGTCTTCATGTTCAACAAGTCCCTTGAGTACAAGGCCAAGTTTGCCCACTACGCCGTGAAACTGACGGACGGCACGATGCTCACCGGCCATCTTCCTCATGGCTATCAGGTGAAGTTTGAAGGTGCCACCGAGTTCAATCTCTCCGTTCCGCTCAAAACAAGCGCCGTGACCGCTGATCCAATTGGCCACGTCCTTCCGTTCATTGAAGGCACGGCTCCGAAGTTCAAAACCGAAGGCGGTCAGGAAATCACCTTGGATGAAGCTTCGTTCAAAGCACTCAGCGCGGAAGCCGTCAAAAAAGCGGCAGAAGCCAAGAAGGGCACGGCCTCCATCAAGCTCATCGCCACCGCCCCGATCAAGTTCGCGGTGAAGCCCTCCGAAATTTTTGCCTACACCGACACCACCATCACCTTCCGTGACGGCACCACCGCCACTGGCAAGCTGACCGATGACAAGATGACCCTCGAAGTCGATGGCGTCGACGCACGTGGCGTCGCCCAGTCGGAAAAGTCCCTCGCCTTTGATCACCGCTATTTGGGTGAAGCTTGGCAGAAGGCCTTCGTTGAGAACCGCGATCACCACATCACTAAATTCGAGAAGGATTATCCGACTCGTGACAAGACCCGCTCCGCCACGCTGCAGAAAGAGTCCCTCTTCTTCAAACTGAATTCCGCTGAGGCTCCTGCTGCAGGTGCCGCCCATGGCGATGCTCATGGTGCTGAGGCTCATGCTCCTGCCGGTGGTCACGGCGACGCCCACGGCCATCATCCCACGGTGGTGCTGGAAAAGAAGGACTTCACTTTCTTCTCCAACTTCACGCCGAAGCTGAACACCTATTACGCCATCTACTTCACACTCACCGGTCTGCACGGTCTGCACGTGATCGCCGGTGCGCTGGTTCTCCTCTACTTCCTTGCGTTTGATGGCAAGCGCCTGCGTCAGGATCCCGAGCATCTCGCCAATCGCGTCGAAGTCGGCGGCCTCTTCTGGCACTTCGTCGATCTCGTCTGGATCTTCCTCTTCCCGCTGTTGTACCTCCTGTAATCACTCACCTTTCCCACTGCCATGGCCGACAACATCGAAGCAATCCAGAAGTCGATTAAATGGTACCTCGTCATCGGGGGTATCCTGATCCTCGCCAGCGGAGCCACCGTGTGGCTCTCCTACGTGGAGCTGCCTACCCACAGCTTGAACATCCTCGTCGGCATGATTTTGGCGACGATCAAAGCCACGCTCGTGGCGCTGATCTTCATGCACCTCAATCATGAGCGCAGCATGATCTACAAGATCCTGCTCTTCACCGTGGTGCTGGCGGCCGTCCTTTTCGCGCTCTTCATCTTCTCCCACGAAGATCCGCTCGTTTTCTCAGGCTTCTACGCCCCTGTCGAACAGCAGTAGTCCTCCGCACCACAGCCATGTCGCTCAAGCACTTCCACATCGTCTTTCTCGTCTTCGCCATCTTGTGCGATGCCGCGTTCTGGCTGTGGATGCATTTCATGCCTGAGGACGCCGCCGCCGCCGGTGCCGCACCCCTCAAAAACTACGCGGGTCTGCTTTGTCTGGCCCTCCTGTTCTATGGCGTGTGGTACGTGATCAAAAAAATGCGCACCATCATCGTCTGAACCACATGATTCTCGCACTTCCATCCTCAGTTCTCGCCTGCGCCACCTGCATGGCCGACAAAGGCAGCCTTGTCGGACAGGCCCAGGGCTTCGCCATCCTTTTCATGCTGGGCATGCTCGCCTTCATGTTCATCTGCGCCGCCTGTTTCGTTTTTTCCTTTGTGCGCCGTCAGCGCGCGCATCAGGACCTCACCACCGCTTCCGCCTGAATTCCCCTTCTAGCTTATGACCCTCAAACTCGATTCTATCAATGTCTGGATGGGCCAGACCGCAAACGCCTCTGAACACGGCGGCCTTGTTGACCACATGCTGGGCTTTGTCCACTGGGTCATGGTCGTGCTCGGCGTAGGCTGGTCCATTTATCTTGCCATCGCCTTCTATCGCTTCCGTAAACAGAAGACCGCCCGTGCCGACTACCATGGCTTTCGTGGCCATGCGACCACGCACATCGAAATCGGCGTGGTCATTGTTGAAGCCATTCTCCTTCTCGGCTTCGCCTTCCCACTCTGGTCCCGTCAGGCCGACGAGTACCCCACCTCCCCCGACACCATCCGCATGCGCGCACTGGGCGAGAAGTTCCTTTGGAACTTCCAATATCCCGGCACCGACATGATGCTGAGCACCTGGGATCTGCGCAATGTGGACGGCACCACCAACACCATGGGCAAGGACCTGCACGACCCCAACGGCAAGGACGACTTCGTCAATCCTGGTACCATGAAGCTGCCTGTGGGCCGCCCGGTCATTGTGGACGTGGCCAGCAAGGACGTGATTCACAATCTTGCGCTCGTGCCGATGCGTGCCGCACAAGATGCCACCCCCGGCGTGAAAGCCCACATGTGGTTCAAGCCGGTCAAGGAAGGCAGCTGGGACATCATCTGCGGTCAGCTTTGCGGCCCAGGCCACGCCCAGATGAAGGCCATTCTCGAAGTGGTTCCCGCCGCCGAATATGACGCTTGGGCCAAAGAACAGTCCGACGCCGCGAGCAAGAAAACCAAGGACGCCGAAGCCGCTGCGCCGAAGACTGCCGCTCCGTCACCACTCGCTAATGTGAAATCGTTGCTCGTCAAGAACAACTACAACAAAGCGATTATGGAGATCGATAAGTATCTGGCCACCAACCCGCAGAGTGCTGAAGGTCAGTACCTGGCAGGCGAAGCCAATTTCAAAGCAGGCAACTTTAAAAAAGCGTCAAAGTGTTTGCGAGTCGCGGTGCGACTGGGCAAGGGATCGCAGAACTCAGTCAAAGCCAACGCTCTTTTGATGAAACTGCCAAAAGACTTGCAGAGCCCGCGCACAGGTCCTGATACCAGAATGTTGGCGTCCCTGTTCGGCTTGGCGCAATTGCGTGGAG